>NZ_JBFAUP010000006.1:0-418947 GCF_040679335.1 Streptomyces sp. NPDC052299
ATGATCGTGTCGTTGCTGTTGATCACCATGCCCGTGGTCGCCTTGCCGGCGCCCGCGCCGCCGACCCGGACGAACACGTCCTGGACGCTGGTCGGATTGTCCGCGTGGCTCGCGGACGCGCCCTCGGGGCCGACCTCGACCAGCGTGTCGCTGTTGGTGGTGCCCGCGTCGACGAGCAGTCCGGCCAGCTTCACGCCGTCCACGTCACCGACCTTGAGGGCGGTGACCCCGTTGTCCGGGACGATCGTCGCCAGGCCGAGGCCCAGCACCACGGTGTTGGCGCGGTCGATGTCGATCGGCCGGTCGACGTGGTAGATCCCGGGCGTGAACAGCAGGTGCAGCCCCTGGTCCACCGCCGCATTGATCGTCTCCGCGCTCGCGCCCGGCTTCACCACGTAGAACTGGTCGAGCGGGATGGACTCGCCCTGCGGGGTGCCGTTGCCCCAGGAGACGCCGCGCGCGTTGGTGCGCTTGGCCGGGACGAACACCTTGTAGGCGTCGCCGTCCAGGTAGAGGAACGGCTTCTCGCGGGAGACCGGGGTGTTGTCGAGGGTGGTGTAGGGAGGGTTGGGGAAGCTCTGTGCCGGGGCGCCCTCGACGCCGGAGAACGTCATGTTCCAGACGCCGTTGCCCCAGCTGCCGATGGAGCTGTCGCGGGTGTACCACTGCTGCTGCGAGTACGGACCGACCTGGCCGTCGATCTTGCTGTCGGCGATGTACCCGCCGCTCGCCCAGCCGTAGCCGTTCGGGGCGAGGTTGAGGCCGCCCTTGACGTGCATCCGGCGGAACGGCGCGGCCTGGGACACGGCCCAGCGGTCGGTGCCGTTCACCGGGTTCAGCGCCAGGTTCTCCGCCGAACGCCAGAAGTTCTGCGTGGCGTTGCCGTTGAACCAGCCCGCGTCCACGGTGACATCACCGTTGAACGTGGTGTCATCGGGGTTCAGGCCGAGACCGGCGATCGACGTGTAGAAACCGATCTGCGCGTTGATGTTGTTGTACGTGCCCGGCTTGAACAACAGCGCGTAACGGCCGTCACCGAACTGCGCCGACTCCTGCTTCTTGAACACCTCGTCGACCTTGGCCTGGATGTCCGGTGTCGACGGGTCGAACACCATGACGTTCGGACCGAGGTCGCCACCGCCCTCGACGGCCTGCGCGTCCTGCCCGAAGGCGGTCTGCGCCGTGGGGACGGCCATGAGCAGCGACACGGCGAACGCGGCGAACCCGAAGGCCCTGCCCCGGCGCCTGCGGCGGGAGGGTGCGGTGGAGGTGGGTGTGGGGGGTGTGGTGGGGGCTTCCGTGGGGGGAAGGTGCATGGACGTACGTCTCCTGGGTGTTGGTGCGGGTGACGCGACGAACGAACCGGCGGAATGCTCAGAGAGCGCTCTCCGGTGGGTGTTGATGGTTCCGCTGTTACCAGGGACACGTCAAGAGGTGTGCGTCGGAAGCCTTGGCCGGACCCGGCCGTGCGCAACAAATAATGTCTGTGGCACGGCAATTGACCCGCTCTGTGGCCAGTTCGACGTGCTCCTGCGTTCAGGAGCTGACGGTGACCGCCCCCGAGCGCGGGGTACCCGGCCCCGGCCGGCGCCACCACCCCTTAGGGTCGTACGGATGACCGAACTCGACGCGACCCGCGCCTATTACGACACCGTCGCCGAGGACTACGCCGCCCGCGTCCCCGGCCTCTTCACCGAGGACATCCCGGGGCGCGCGCTGATCGGCGCGTTCGCGGAGGAGGTTCGCGCGGACGGCGGACTCCCCGTCGCCGATCTCGGCTGCGGTCCGGGCCATGTGACGGCCCATCTGGCCGGCCTCGGGCTGGACGTCCACGGTGTCGACGTGTCGCCGCGCATGGTGGACATCGCCCGGCGCCGCCACCCGGAGCTGCGCTTCGAGACCGGAGCGATGGACGCGCTCGCGCTGCCGGACGGCGGCCTCGGCGGGATCGTCGCCTGGTGGTCCATCCTGCACACGCCGCCGGACCGGCTCCCGGCCCTCTTCGCGGAGTTCCGCCGCGTCCTGATCCCCGGTGGCCGGCTGCTCCTGGGGTTCCACGCCGGGAACGGGGAGCCCTACACCTCGGAGAAGCGGGCCGGTGGATGCGCGTACGCCATCCACCTGCTGTCCGCCGACGGGGTTGTCGGACAACTGGAGGAGGCCGGGTTCGCCCTCACCGCCCGGCTGACCACCCCCGGCGCGAGGTGGCCCCAGGTCTGCCTGCTCGCCCGGGCGGCCGGCGCGTGAGAGGTGACCTGGCCGGCACCTTGGTCAGGTGGGGTGCCGGCCAGGGGCTGTGGGCCCGTCAGGCGCGCGTGATGCGGGCGATGGCCTCGACGGTCAGGGCGCGGTCGTGCGGTTCGGTCTCCAGCGCGCGATGGATGGAAAGGCCCTCGATCAGCGCGTCGAGCTGACGGGCCGTCGCCGGGTCGAAGTGCCACTCCAGGGCGACCCGGCTGCGGCGCATCCACTCACGGGTCAGCTCGCGGTAGGCGGGCTTGCGGGCGGCGAGGGTGTACAGCTCGTGCGTGAGGACCAGTTCGCGCTGATTGCCGCCGGACAGATGGTGGACCAGATCGGCGACCGCCTCGCGCGCCTCGTCCCGTGTGGTGGCGGCGCCCAGGCGCTCCTCGAAGACGGCGACGATGCCGCTGGAGAACCGCGTGAACGCCTCCCGCAGCAGCTCGTCCATGCCGGCGAAGTGGTACGTCATCGAGCCGAGCGGCACCCCGGCCCGGGCGGCGACCTTGCGGTGCGAGGTCCCGGCGACCCCCTCGGCCGCGATCAGGTCGAGCGCCGCGGTGATGATGCGCTCCCGCCGCTCGGGGTCGTTCTGTCCGGTCGCCACCTGGGTCCCTGTCTCTCGTCTAGATCGAACGGATCACCCGGGCCGGATTGCCCACGGCGACCACGTTGGCGGGGACGTCCTTGGTGACGACGGCTCCCGCGCCGATGACGCTGTTGTCCCCGATGGTCACCCCGGCCAGCACGATCGCCCCGCCGCCGAGCCAGACATTGTCGCCGATCGTGATGGGCCGCGCCGCCTCCAGCTTGTCGCGGCGGGGCTCCGGCTCCACCGGATGCGTCGGCGTGAGCAACTGGACGTTCGGCCCGATCTGGCAGTCGCGGCCGATGGTGATCGGCGCGACGTCCAGCGCGGTCAGGTTGTAGTTGATGAACGTGTCCTCGCCGACCGTGATGTACGAGCCGTAGTCCACGTACAGCGGCGGCCGGATGTGCGCCCCCGCGCCGAGCCCGCCGAGGAGTTCGGCGACGACCGGCTGCGCGGCGTCCGGGTCCTCGGCGTAGGCGGCGAGATAGCGGGCGGCCAGCCGCACGGCCCGCTTCTGGGCCTCGACGATCTGCGGGTCGTCCGCGATGTACAGGTCTCCGGCGAGCATCCGCTCGTGGTTCGTACGCGGATCGCCCGCGAAGTAGTCCGTCATGGGTACGAGCGTACACTCCAGGCGTACGATCGTACGCTCGTGGCGTCCGGGAAATTTCCGGCCGCCGCTCTCCCACCGTCACCTCCTCCCACCGTCTGACGAGGCCCCGCTGTATGGATGCCGCCACACGCCGCTGGCGTGCCGCACTCTTCCTCTTCATGCTCGCCGCCGGCACCGGCATGGCCTCCTGGGTCGCGCGCACCCCCGCCGTCCGGGACGGGCTCGACGTGTCCACCGGCGCGATGGGTCTGGTGCTGTTCGGGCTGTCCACCGGTTCGATGGCCGGTGTGATGGCGTCCGGGCCGCTGGTGCGGCGCCACGGGGGCCGGACGACGATCCTCGGCGGGGTCACCCTGATCGTCGCCGGGCTGCTGGTCGTCGCGGCCGGGACCGCCCTCTCGCTCGCCGCCGTGGTCTTCGCGGGACTGGCCCTGTTCGGCGGCGGGATGGGGATGAGCGAGGTGGCGTTCAACATCGAGGGCGCCGCAGTCGAGAGCGCCATCGGGCGGCCCGTCCTGCCGGTGCTGCACGGCTGCTTCAGCCTGGGGACCGTCGTCGGGGCCCTCCTCGGCATGGCGCTGACGGCGGCCGCGTTCCCCGTCGGCCAGCATCTGACGCTCGTCGCGGGGCTGATAGCCGCGGCCGGTACGCGGGCGGTCCTCGCCATTCCGCCCGGCACCGGCAAGGACGACGCTCCCGCCGCCGGCTCCGGGCAGGGCGGCCTGCGCGGACAGCTGCACGTCTGGCGCGACCGGCAGCTCGTCCTCATCGGCGTGATCGTGCTGGCGATGGCCTTCGCGGAGGGCGCCGCCAACGACTGGCTGCCGCTGCTCATGGTCGACGGGTACGACGTGAGCCCCACGGCTGGCTCGCTGACCTTTCTGGTCTTCGCCGCCTCCATGACCCTGGGCCGGCTCGCCGGCGGCCCCTTCCTGGAGCGCTTCGGCCGGGCGCTGGTCGTCCGGATCAGCGGCCTGACCGCCGCGCTGGGCCTGGCGGTCGTCATCGTCGCCCCGAGCCCCCTGATGGCGGGCGTCGCCACGGTGCTCTGGGGGCTCGGCGCCTCGCTCGGCTTCCCGGTCACGGTGTCCGCCGCGGGCGACCACCCGACGGACGCCGCCGCACGGGTGGCCGCCGTCTCCACGGCGGGCTACGGCGCCTTCCTGGTCGGCCCGCCCGCCCTCGGCTTCCTCGCCGACCACATCGGCCTGCGCCTCACGATGACCGTGGTGCTCGCGCTGGTCGCCGTGGCGGCCCTGCTGGCCGGGGCGCTGGGGCCGGGCCCGGAGGACGACAGGCCGAGGGTGGAGGCGGCGCCGGACGCGGCCTAGAGGTCCGCCTCCTCGTCCCACAGCGCGGTGCTGTGCGCGGCGGTCAGCGCGGCGATCCGGGACAGCGCCTCCCCGGCCGGCAGGGGATCGAGCCGCCGGCCGTCGCGCAGGCGGAGTGCGACGAGCCCTTCGGCCGCCTCCGCCGCGCCGATCACCACCTGGTACGGCACCAGCCTGGCCTCGCGGACGCGGGCGCCCAGGCTGCCGCGCTCCCGGCCGCTGATCTCCGCCCGCAGCCCCAGCTCCGCGCACCGCCCGGCCAGCGCCTCCGCCGCCGGGAGTTCGGCGTCGGACACCGGAAGGACCGCCAGCTGCTTCGGGGCGAGCCAGGCCGGGAAGGCGCCGCCGTGCTGCTCGATGAGATGGGCCACGGCCCGCTCGACGCTGCCGATGACGGAGCGGTGCACCATGACCGGGCGGTGCTTCGCCCCGTCGGCCCCGATGTAGTGGAGGTCGAAGCGCTCCGGCTGGTGGAAGTCGACCTGGACGGTGGACAGGGTGAACTCGCGGCCCGCCGCGTCCTCGACCTGCACGTCGATCTTCGGCCCGTAGAACGCGGCCTCGCCCTCCGCCGCCTCGTAGGGCAGCCCCGACGCCTCCAGCACCTCGGTCAGCAGCGCGGTCGCGCGCCGCCACAGCTCCGGGGCGGCGACGTACTTGCCGCCGGGCCCGGGCAGCGAGAGCCGGAAGCGGGCCGCGCGGACGCCCAGTGCCTCGTACACCCGGAGGATCATGTCGAGCGCCCCGCGCGCCTCGTCGGCGACCTGCTCGACGGTGCAGAAGATGTGCGCGTCGTTCAGCTGGATGGAGCGCACCCGGGTCAGCCCGCCGAGGACCCCGGACAGCTCCGCGCGGTACATCCCGCCCAGCTCCGCCATCCGCAGCGGCAGTTCGCGGTAGCTGTGCGCCCGGGACCGGTAGATCACCGCGTGGTGCGGGCACAGGCTCGGCCGCAGCACCAGGCGCTGTCCCTCGCCCAGGTCCATCGGCGGGAACATGTCGTCGCTGTAGTGCGCCCAGTGCCCCGAGCGTTCGTACAGCTCCTGTTTGCCGAGCACCGGCGAGTACACATGGCGGTAGCCCGCCCGCCGCTCGGCGTCCCGGATGTACTCCTCCAGGGTGTGCCGCAGCTCCGCCCCGTCCGGCAGCCAGTAGGGGAGTCCCGCGCCGATCAGCGGATCGGTGTCGAACAGTTCGAGCTCGCGGCCGAGTTTGCGGTGGTCGTGCATGGCGGTCTCCTCGCGTGGGAAGAGGCGAGCGACCCCATGCGAAAGCCCCGGGGCACTCGCCCCGGGGCTTGTCGGCTGGTCAGCAGTCAGCGCGCCGGGACACTCTCCGGCGTCGTCGTGTTCATGGCGGCACGCTGCATGGTTCCGACGTTAGCAGCGGCCCGCGCCCGCCCGCATCCGGTTTCCGCGCCCGTTGGCGGGGGAAGGCCGCCGCTCATCCCTCCTTGACCGAGTCGAGGTGCGCGAAGACCACGACGTTGTCCTCGTAGTCCTTGGCCTTCCGGTCGTAGTTGCCGCCGCAGGTGATCAGCCGCAGCTGCGCGTCCGGGGTGTCGGCGTACACCTTGTCGTCCGGGAAGTCCGCCTTGCTGAACGTCTCCACGGTGTCGACGGAGAACGTGGCCACCGTGCCGTCGGCGCGGGTGATGTCGACGGTCGCCCCGGGTTTCAGGAAGCGCAGCTGGAGGAAGACGGCCGGACCGGTCGTCGTGTCCACGTGGCCCGCCACGATCGACGCCCCCTTCTCGCCGGGCGTCGCACCGTCCTTGAACCAGCCGACCAGGTTCTTGTCGTTCGGCGGCGGCGCGTCGAGCCGCCCCGAGGGGCCGATGGAGAGCGGGGTGAACGGCGCGTCCACCGCGATCGCCGGAATGCGCAGCCGCGTCGGCACCGAGCGCGGCAGCGAGGGCGAATCGCTCGGGTCCGCCTTCGCCGATGCCGCGGCCGACGGGGACGCGGCGGAAGCGGCGGCCGGGGGCGGGGCGGGTGCCTTGTCGTCGGCCGGCGAACCGAGGGAGTGATAGATCAGGGTCATGCCGAGACCGGCCGTCGCGAGGGGCCAGAACAGGGCCCGGCCGAGCGAGCCGGCGCGGGACGCGGCCCCGGGGGAGGGGGTTTCGGTGGTCTGCGGGGCGGCCATGGAGAACGTGCCTTTCGTCCGTACGGGGGCGGTACGAGTGGGGAGGACCGGGAAACGCGGGCGCCGCGGCCGCCGGCCCCGGAGGGACGGCGACCGCGACGACAGAGGCCCGCGGGCCGGTCAGGCCATCGCACCGCCGGACGCCTGACGGCGGCGGAGCCGGTAGGCGGCCACGCCGGCGCCACCGAGCAGCAGCAGCGAACCGGCGGCCAGACCGCTGCCGGTCATCGCCATCGCGCCGCCACCGGTGTGCATGCCGCCGCTCGGCTTCTCCTCGTCCTTGTACTTGCCGCCCTCGTCGCCGGGCTGCCACTCCGTGACGGTCTGCGCGAGGGCGCCGCCGCCGGTGTGGACGCCGCCGTGGGGCTTGTCCTCGTCGTCCTTGCTGTACTTGCCGCCTTCGTCGCCGGGCTGCCACTCCTTGGCGAGGGTGTTGGCGAGGGCGCCGCCGCCGGTGTGGACGCCCCCGTGGGGCTTGTCCTCGTCGTCCTTGCTGTACTTGCCGCCCTCGTCGCCCGGCTGCCACTCCTTCGTGACGGTCTTCGACAGCGCGCCGCCGCCGGTGTGGACGCCGCCGTGCGGCTTGTCCTTCTTCCACTCGCCGTCGGAGTTGTCGTGCTCGTGGTCGGAGGCGGACGAGCCGCCCTGGTGCTGGTCGGCGGCGAAGGTCATCGCGTAGGCCGAGGGAGCGGTGATGGTGAGGACCGCCGTGACGGCGGCCGAAGCGAACAGCGTGCGGGCAGAGCGCATCTGTACACATTTCCTTTCGTCGCCCCTGCGAGGAGTGACGGCGTGTCGACTCCTGGTGACGCAGCGGCTACGTGATCCACCGTCAGTCCGAACCCGGGAGCGCGCCATCGGAGAGCGCCGCATTGGGGCTACGGCATGGGCCCATCGAGTGGTGAAGAACGGATAATCACCCGTTGGACGGCATGCCGTGCCCCCTGAGGTTTGGGCGCCGTGCCGCGCCTCCCGCTCCGTCAGTTCAGGAGCGCCCGCGCCGCCCGCGCACTGTTGCGCACCGCCTCCGCCACGGCCGGCTCCACGTCCTCGACGACCCGCGCGTACTCCTCCATCTCGGCCGCCCCGCGCAGGAACTCGCCCGCGCGCACCAGCAGCTGGGCGTGCTCGTAGCGCAGCCTGGCCGGGTGCGACGGCAGCAGCAGCGACAGCTCGGCCGCCCACAGCGCCACGGCCGTCTGCTCCGGGCGGGCCGCGGCCCAGGCCCGGATGTTGTTCAGCACGCGCAGCACGACCTCCAGCGGCCGTGCGGGCTCCAGCGACGACGGCTCCCACCGCTCCCCGGTCGCGCTCGTCACCATCAGCTCCGCGTCCTGGTCCGACAGCGGCCGCCCCCCGGCGAACGGATCGGCGAGGACCCGCTCGGCCGGGTCGCCGAAGCCGACCACGAAATGACCCGGCAGAGCCACGCCGTACACCGGCGCGCCCGCCCGCCGGGCGACCTCGATCCACACCACCGACAGCAGGATCGGCAGCCCGCGCCGCCGCCGCAGCACCTCGTGCAGCAGGGACGACTCCAGCCGCTGGTAGTCCGCCGCCGACCCCTCGAACCCGTATCGCTCACCGAGCAGTTCGGCCAGCGCCGACGCCCAGGCATGGGCGCCGCGCAGCCCGTACGGGAGCTGCCCGGCGAGCCGGTCCAGCTCGATCTGGGCCTCGTCGATGCCGTGCGCGTCCAGCGCCGGATCCGCCTCCGCCGCCACCAGCAGGCACAGCAGCGCCAGGTCGGGCCGCTCGGCCCGGGCCTCCTCCGCGAACCTGCGGCGCAGCTCCTCGCGGTCGTTCCTCTCGTCCGCCACCGGTCACACCGGCCGGAAGTGGTGGTAGCGGTGGTGCGTCGCGAAGCCCATCCCGTCGTACAGCGCGCGGGCGCCCTCGTTGTCCGCCTCCACCTGGAGCCAGGCGGCGGACGCGCCCTCGTCCATCGCCTGCCGGGCCAGCGCGGTCATCACGGCGGTCGCCAGGCCCCGGCGGCGGTGCTCGGGGGCCACCTCGACGGCCATGAAGCCGGCCCACCGCCCGTCCACCACGCACCGCCCGATCGCGGCGGGCGCCCCGCCGTCCTCGCCGGGCACGGTCGCGAACCACACCGAGGGGCCGCTGTGCAGCACCGCGGTCACCTCCGGCCCCGGCGTCCCGACGCGCTGGTAGCGGGCGAGCCACCCGGCACCGGCCGTACGGTCCAGCCGGACCCGGGACACCTCGGCCGGCAGGTCACCGACCGGGGCGAGCGCCGCGATCCGCACCTCCGCCGTCACCTCGCGCCGCCAGCCGTGCTCCTCCAGCGCCGCGCACAGCTCCTCCTGCGCGCCCTCGGCGCCGGTCGCGGTCTGTACGTACGCGGGCAGCCCCCGCTGCGTGTACCACGCGCGGACGCGGCCGAGCGCCGCGTCGAGCGGCATGCCCGGATCGCCGAGCGGCAGCGCCGAGTTGGCGCGGCGGGTGAATCCGGCAGAGGCACGCAGCAGCCAGTCGCCCAGCGGTTCGCTCTCCACGGGCTGCCAGGCGCGCGCGGTCGCCCGGGCGAGTTCGTCGAAGGAGGCGGCCGGGCCGCGCCGCCGGGCCGGGGCGGAGGGAACGACCTTTCCCGCCACGAGAGAGGACTCCGCGATGCGCACCGACACGCCGCTCTTGGGTGTGATGCACAGCACACCGTCGTTCCATGATGTGAGAACGCCGACCGTGTCGGTGAATTCCGACCCGTTCGGGCCGTCTCCGCTCAGACGCCGGACTGATACCCGTTTGCCCACGTCAGCTGGTGCAATTCGGACCTCCAGCCGTCCGCCGATGGTGAATTCCACAGCTCTGTCCGCCCCTCCTGTTCGGATCGTGCCCGCGAACGGAGATACTAGGTGCGGGCATCGACGACGCCGCGCTCCCGCGCGAGAGCCAACGCCCTACCGAGGAGGAACGACAGCGTGACCTACGTCATCGCGCAGCCTTGTGTCGACGTCAAGGACAAGGCCTGCATCGAAGAGTGCCCCGTCGACTGCATCTACGAGGGCCAGCGGTCCTTGTACATCCACCCGGACGAGTGCGTCGACTGTGGAGCCTGCGAGCCGGTCTGCCCGGTGGAAGCGATCTTCTACGAGGACGACACCCCGGACGAGTGGAAGGACTACTACAAGGCGAACGTCGAGTTCTTCGACGACCTCGGTTCGCCGGGTGGGGCCTCCAAGCTTGGTCTGATCGAGCGCGACCACGCGTTCATCGCCGCGCTGCCGCCGCAGAACCAGTAACAGCGCCCCGGCACGTGCGCCACCCCGGTCCCGTACGGCTCGCCGCCGTGCGGGACCGCGGTGTTTCCCGCGCCCGCCGGGCCGCCCGCGTGAACTCCGTACGAGAAAGCAGAGAGCCGTGTCCGCAGTCTCCTCCCGCCTCCCGGTCTTCCCCTGGGACAAGCTGGCGCCCTACAAGTCGACGGCCGAGGCCCACCCGGACGGGATCGTGGACCTGTCCGTCGGCACCCCCGTCGACCCGGTGCCCGAGCTGATCCGGCAGGCGCTCGTCGCGGCCGCGGACAGCCCTGGCTATCCGACGGTGTGGGGGACCGCCGCACTGCGCGACGCGCTCACCGGGTGGGTGGAGCGGCGGCTCGGCGCCGTGGCGGTCGCCCATGAGAACGTGCTGCCCGTCGTCGGCTCCAAGGAGCTGGTGGCCTGGCTGCCGACCCAGCTCGGCCTGGGCCCCGGCGACAAGGTCGCCTACCCGCGGCTCGCCTACCCGACGTACGAGGTCGGTGCGCGGCTCTGCGGCGCGGAGCCGGTGGTCTACGACGACCCGACCGAGCTCGACCCGGCCGGCCTGAAGCTCCTCTGGCTCAACTCCCCGTCCAATCCGACCGGCCGCGTCCTCGCCAAGGACGAGCTGGTCCGCATCGTCGCCTGGGCCCGCGAGCACGGCGTACTCGTCTTCAGTGACGAGTGCTACTTGGAGCTGGGCTGGGAGGCGGAGCCGGTCTCCGTGCTCCACCCGGACGTCTGCGGTGGCACGTACGAGGGCATCGTCGCCGTCCACTCCCTGTCGAAGAGGTCCAACCTCGCGGGCTACCGCGCGGCGTTCATCGCGGGCGACGCGGCCGTGCTGGGCGAGCTGCTGCTGATCCGCAAGCACGGCGGCATGATGACGCCCGCGCCCGTCCAGGCCGCGACGGTCGCCGCGCTGGGCGACGACGCCCACGTCGCCGAACAGCGCGCCCGGTACGCGGACCGGCGCACCGCCCTGCGCACGGCCCTGGAGGCCCACGGCTTCCGCATCGAGCACAGCGAGGCGAGCCTCTACCTCTGGGCCACCCGCGACGAACCCTGCTGGGAGACCGTGGCGTACCTGGCGGAGCTGGGCATCCTGGTCGCGCCCGGCGACTTCTACGGACCGGCCGGCGACCGCTTCGTCCGGGTGGCGTTCACGGCCACGGACGAGCGCGTGGCGGCGGCGGTCAAGCGCCTCGGCTGACCACCGGCGTACGAGAGGGCCCCCGGAAGCGTGTGCTCCGGGGGCCCTCTCGCGTCGGGCGGGCGTCAGCCGAGCGGCAGGCCCTGGGTGAGCGCGTCGGTGGGCAGGCCGCCCTTGGCCGCCTTGGAGACGGTGCCGGTGGCGTCGCCCTCGGTGGCGCCGGAGACCTTCTTCGCGACGGGGGCGGCCTTGCCGCCGACGTCGGTGAGCGTCTTGCCCGCGACCGGCAGCGCGGTGCCGACGAGCTTGCCGCCGGCCTCGTTCGCCGCGCCCGAGGCCGGCTTGGCGGCGCCTTCGACCGTCTTGCCGAGACCGGAACCCTCGACGCTGGTGAGACCGCCGAGGTCCGGGGCCTGCGAGAGCTCAGCGGCACCCGCGGCACCGGCCGCACCGACCACGGGGGCCGCACCCGCCGCGATCAGCAGCGCGGTACGGGCGATCCGACGGGTCAGGGGGAGGGACATGATGCTCCTTCGACGGGAGAGGAATTCGGGCTGTCCGTGAGCCGGACGCCATGACAACCGTCGTGGGGGCGGGTGAGGTTGCGGTGCGGTGACGTAAAGACTGAGCAATGCGTCGGATAATCCTCAGCGGAGGAACCCGGGCAAACCGTGCGCTCCATGATGGTTCGGCGAACCGTCACTCCCCTTGCGCCGCAAGGCTCGCGGGAGGGGCGCGACGGGTCCCCGAGGGGCCTTCCGGGGGGCGCCGGGGGGCGCACGACGGTACGCCCGCACGGGCGATGACCCGCACGTCTGCGCGGGCACCCCCGGGCGCTCTCAGCCCACCAGCCGGAGCCGTACCGCGTCCGTGTCGGACGTCTCGCGCTCCGACGCCTCGCGTTCCGTGCGCCAGCCCGAGCCGGCCGCCCAGACCCGGCCCCCGTACGCGACCTCGTCGATGCCCAGCGCCTCCGACTGCGCCACCGCCCAGTGCGCCAGCTCCCAGCCGCGCTGCGGTGCCCCGTCCCGGTCGGCGCGGCGGTCCGCCCGCACCGGGACCGTGAGGGCGCCCGAGGCCGAGGGGCCCGCCGTGCCGGTGCCGGCCGGGAGGACACCCTTGCCGAAGGCGCTCACCAGGGCGGCCCGCACCTTCGTCGCGTCGCCCGTCCCGGCGGTGGTCCGGGGCGGCTCGCAGTCCAGCGCGGCGGGGGTGCGGCCGGTCAGCGCGGCGGCCAGCAGCGCCGCGTCCGGCTCGTGCTTCGCGTACGCCTGCGGGAAACCGCTGCGCTGGACGCGCTGCGCGGCCTCGGTCAGCGGCAGCCGCGAATAGCCCCGCACCTTCGCCAGGTGCTGGTAGAACTTCCCCGCCGCGTACACCGGGTCCATGATCTGCCGCGCGGTGCCCCAGCCCTGCGAGGGCCGCTGCTGGAACAGCCCGAGCGAATCCCGGTCGCCGTGGTCGAGGTTGTGCAGCGCGGACTCCTGCAGCGCCGTGGCCAGTGCGATGGTGACCGCGCGCTCCGGCATCCCGCGCCGCGTGCCGACGGCCGAGATCGTCGCGGCGTTCGCGGCCTGCTCGGGCGTCAGCCGGTACGAACCGTCCGCCGACCGCACCGTGCACTGATCGGACCCGCGCCCGCCCGAAACGTACTGAACCATCAGATAACCGGCCACCGCGGCGAGCACACCGACGGCCGCCACGATCCGCAGCCGACGGCTGCGGCCGGGACGCCGGGGAGCAGCGGAATCGGTCCTGGTCACGGGGCCACCGTACGACAGGCGCAGCGCCTCTCCGGGGCCCGGGCGGGGGGCTCCGGAGAGGCGCTAGGGTCGTAGCCATGGCCGAAAGCACGCTTGACCTCACCCTTGACGGGCCCGCCCTCACCGCCGCACTCGTCGACTTCCCCTCGGTCAGCGGGGACGAGAAAGACCTCGCCGACGCCATCGAGACGGCGCTGCGCGCACTGCCGCACCTCACCGTCGAGCGGTACGGGAACAACGTCGTGGCCAGGACGGAACTCGGCCGTTCCGAACGCGTCATCCTGGCCGGGCACATCGACACCGTGCCGATCGCCGACAACGTGCCCTCCCGGCTGGACGCGGACGGCCTCCTCTGGGGCTGCGGCACCTCCGACATGAAGTCCGGCGTCGCCGTCCAGCTGCGCATCGCCGCCACCGTGCCCGAGCCCAACCGCGACCTCACCTTCGTCTTCTACGACCAGGAGGAGGTCGCCGCCCACCTCAACGGCCTCGGCCGCATCGCCGACGCCCACCCGGAGTGGCTGAAGGGCGACTTCGCCATCCTGCTGGAGGGTTCGAACGGCGAGGTCGAGGGCGGCTGCCAGGGCACCCTGCGCGTCTTCCTCCGGCTGGAGGGCGAGCGGGCGCACTCCGCGCGCAGCTGGATGGGGTCCAACGCCATCCACGCCGCCGCCCCGGTCCTCGCCCGCCTCGCCGCGTACGAGCCCCGGCGGCCGGTGATCGACGGGCTGGAGTACCACGAGGGCCTGAACGCCGTACGCATCGAGGGCGGCGTCGCCAACAACGTGATCCCCGACGCCTGCACCGTCGTCGTCAACTACCGCTACGCCCCCGACCTCGGCCAGGAAGAGGCCCTGGCCCACGTCCGCGAGGTCTTCGCGGACTGCGGCGTCGCGGAGTTCACGGTGGACGACCACTCCGGCGCGGCGATGCCCGGCCTCTCGCATCCGGCGGCCAAGGCGTTCATGGAGGCGGTCGGCGGCGTCGCCCGGCCCAAGTTCGGCTGGACGGACGTGGCCCGCTTCGGCCCCCTGGGCGTCCCCGCGGTCAACTACGGACCCGGCGACCCGGTCCTCGCCCACAAGCGCGACGAGCACGTCAGGACCGAGCGCATCACCCACTGCGAGGAGCGCCTGCGGTCCTGGCTCACGTCCTGACCCACGTCCGACCCTCCGCCTTCCCCTGTCCGTAACCCGTGGCGATCTACGCTGGCGGGAGACGGAGGCGTCGCGGAGCGCCCCCGGAGTCGGCGGAGGGAGCAGGTCATGGGCAACCGCGAGGACGCGCGCATTCCCGAGGGTGCGGAGATCCCCGAGGGCGCGGTACGGCCCGAGGAACAGCGCCTCGGCCCCGTACTGCGCCGCAGGGACCAGGTGCAGCCCGGCACGACCGATCAGCGGCTGCTGGACTCCGAGGACGACTCCGAGTGGGTGCACACCGACCCGTGGCGGGTGATGCGCATCCAGTCGGAGTTCGTCGAGGGCTTCGGCGCGCTCGCCGAACTGCCGAGCGCCATCAGCGTCTTCGGCTCGGCCCGCACGCCCGCCGGTGCGCCGGAGTACGAGGCGGGTGTACGGATCGGCAGGGCGCTGGTCGACGCGGGCTTCGCGGTCATCACCGGGGGCGGCCCGGGTGCGATGGAGGCGGCGAACCGGGGGGCGCGCGAGGCGAGCGGCATCTCGGTCGGCCTCGGCATCGAGCTGCCCTTCGAGTCCGGGCTGAACCCGCACGTCGACATCGGCGTCAACTTCCGCTACTTCTTCGTCCGCAAGACGATGTTCGTCAAGTACGCCCAGGGCTTCGTCGTCCTGCCCGGCGGCCTGGGCACCCTGGACGAACTCTTCGAGGCGCTGACCCTGGTCCAGACGGGCAAGGTCACCCGCTTCCCGATCGTCCTCTTCGGCACGGCCTACTGGGGCGGCCTGGTGGACTGGCTCCGCGACACGGTGGTGGCGCAGGGCAAGGCGTCGGAGCGGGATCTGCTGCTGTTCCACGTCACGGACGACGTGGACGAGGCGGTGGCACTGGTGACGAAGGAAGTGGGCCGCTGAGCGTTGCGGGGGCCACCGTGAAACCAAGCCCCTCCGGCGTTTGAGGAGCGGGGTCCGGGCAGCACCCCGCACCCCCAGCCCCTCCGGCGTTTGAGGAGCGGGGTCCGGGGCGGAGCCCCGGTTACGGGAAGGGGCGGGGAGGGGAACAGGCCCGCCGCAGGCGCACCGCAGGCGCACCCTCCCCCTACGCCAGCCCCCTCCGCGCGACCGCCGGCGCCCGCCACCCCGCGAGGGACGCCACCATGTCCAGGACGTCCCGCGTCTCGGCCACCTCATGCACCCGGTACACCCGCGCCCCCAGCCACGCGGACACCGCCGTCGTCGCCAGCGTCCCCAGCAGCCGTTCCTTCACCGGCCGGTCCAGCGTCTCGCCCACGAAGTCCTTGTTGGAGAGCGAGACCAGCACCGGCCACCCCGTCTCCGCCATCTCGCCGAGCCGGCGGGTCGCCTCCAGCGAGTGCCGGGTGTTCTTCCCGAAGTCGTGACCGGGGTCGATCATGATCCCGTCGGGCCGGACCCCCAGGGAGACGGCCCGCTCGGCCAGCCCCACGGTCACCCGCAGGATGTCGGCCATCACGTCCTCGTACCCCACCCGGTGCGGCCGGGTCCGGGGCTCCGCCCCGCCCGCGTGGGTGCACACGAGCCCCGCCCCGTGCCGCGCGGCCACCTCGGCGAGCTTCGGGTCCACCCCGCCCCACGCGTCGTTCAGCAGATCCGCCCCCGCCTCGCAGACCGCCTCGCCGACCTCGTGGCGCCAGGTGTCGACGCTGATCACCACGTCCGGGTGGCGGCGGCGCACCTCGGCGACGAAGCCGACGGTGCGGCGGGCCTCCTCCTCGGCGGTGACCTCCTCACCGGGCCCGGCCTTGACGCCGCCGATGTCGATGATCGCCGCGCCCTCGGCCACGGCCTGCTCGACCCGGGCGAGCGCGGGCTCGTCCAGGAAGGTGGCGCCCCGGTCGTAGAAGGAGTCCGGGGTGCGGTTCACGATCGCCATGATCACCTGCTCGTGCGGCCCGAATTCACGCCGCCCCAGCCGGAGCACACCGCTTGCCATCCGTGTCCCTTCCTGTGAATCCACCCGCGGAAACCGTCGCAGGCCAACAGCCGACACTAACGGTCAGTGCCGCATGGCACGATCGGACCCGGACGAATTCCGCTCCCGGGGAGATACGCGTGTTCTTGTTCTTGCTGCTGGCGATGGTGGTGGTGGTTGCCGCGGTCACCCTCGCGGTGGTCGGTGGAGGCAGAAGCGCCGTCCTGCAGGACGTGGCGCCCGAGCAGCTGACGGACCCGCTGCCCGCCTCGCGCCCGGTCGGCCGGGAGGACGTCGAGGCACTGCGACTGCCCGTCGGTCTCCGGGGCTACCGGATGGCGGAGGTGGACGACGCGCTCGGCCGGCTCGGCGCCGAGCTCGCCGAGCGGGACGCGCGGATCGCGGAGCTGGAGTCGGCGCTCGCCGGTGCGCAGGCGACCAGGACGGGCGGCCCCGACCTGCTCAAGGAGGGGCCCGGCACGCAGCCCCGCCCCTGGCAGCCGCCCGAGACCGCCGCCCCGGCGGACGAACGCCCGGCCCCCGACGACGAGGAGCCCGGCCGATGACCGGCGGAGCCGTGGCGGCGGCGGACGGCGGACTGCGCTGCCCCTGGGGCCTGTCCACCGAGGACTACCTCTGGTACCACGACACGGAGTGGGGCCGTCCGGTCCACGGCGACGACGCGCTGTTCGAGCGGCTGTGCCTGGAGGCGTTCCAGTCGGGGCTGTCCTGGCTGACGATCCTGCGCCGCCGCGAGGGCTTCCGCAGCGCGTTCGCCGGGTTCAGCATTGCGGCGGTCGCGGAGTTCACGGAGGGGGACCGGGAACGCCTGCTGGCCGACGAGGGGATCATCCGCAACCGCGCGAAGGTCGACGCCACCATGGCCAACGCCCGGGTGCTCGCCGGCTGGGGCCCCGGCGAGCTGGACGAGCTGATCTGGTCGTACGCCCCCGACCCGCTGAGCCGCCCGGCCCCGAAGACCCTCGGGGACGTGCCGGCGGTCACCCCCGAGTCCACGGCCCTGGCCAAGGAGCTGAAGAAGCGGGGGCTGCGCTTCATCGGACCGACCACGGCCTACGCCCTGATGCAGGCGTGCGGCCTGGTGGACGACCACCTCGCCGACTGCGTCTCCCGCCCCACCCCGGCGTAGCGCCTACCGCCCGAGGTACTTCGGCTTCTCCTTCGCGAGGAACGCCCGCACCGCGATCCCGTGGTCCTCGGACACCCCCGCCCGGGTCTGGAGCTCGTCCTCCTTCTCCAGGGCCTCGGCCAGGCCGTGACCCGCGCCGAAGGCGAGCGACTCCTTGAGCGCCGCGTAGGCGACGGTCGGCCCGTCGGCCAGCGCGCGGGCCACGGCGGCCGCCTCGGCGGCCAGCTCGGCCGCGGGCACCAGCCTGTTGACGATGCCCAGCTCATGGGCGTCCCGCGCGGAGATGGAGCGCGGGAAGAGCAGCAGGTCGGCGGCGCGGCTCTGGCCGATCAGCCGGGGCAGCGTCCAGGAGACGCCCGAGTCGGCGGTGAGGGCGACCCCGGCGAACGAGGTGTTGAAGGAGGCGGTGTCGGCGGCCACCCGGTAGTCGCAGGCGAGCGCGAAGCCGAAGCCCGCGCCCGCGGCGGCGCCGTTGATCCCGGCCACGACCGGCTTCGGCATCTCCGTGAGCGCCCGCACGATGGGGTTGTAGTGCTCCCGCACGGTGCTCAGCGGATTGCCCCCGCCCGCCGCCTCGGTCTCCGCCAGCTTGGACAGGTGCTCCTTGAGGTCCTGCCCGACACAGAAGGCGCGCTCCCCGGCCGCCGTGAGCAGCACCGCCCGGACGCCGGTGTCGGCGGCGGCGGACCGCAGCGCGTCACGGAGCGCGACCTTGGCGGCGGTGTTCATGGCGTTCATCGCGTCGGGGCGGTTGATCGTGATCGTCGCGAGCCCGTCGCTGATGTCGTACCGCACCACGTCGTCGTGATCGGCCATGAGGGGTCCCCTTTGCGTGTCGTTGACCTGCGTGTCCAGGCAAGCATGGCCGACTTCGACGGAGCCGGACATGTGACCTGCGTCAAACATTTACGCGCCACGGAGGGGTCCAAGGGGCCGGAGTATCCCAGTGAGGTCCCCGAATTGGGTGGTTTTGACTGAGCGCGTTGCCCAAGAGATGCAGAGCGATGTTGGTCATCGGGGCCGGTGATGCGGGATAATGGCGTGGAAGCATTGTGTTCGATGCCGGTGAGGCAGCGCCTGTCATGGGGCCGCCGGTTGCGATGAGCTGGTTTCAGGAAGGGGAACGAGCATGGCGGCCATGAAGCCGCGGACGGGCGACGGCCCGCTCGAGGTGACAAAGGAGGGGCGGGGCATCGTCATGCGAGTTCCGCTCGAAGGCGGCGGTCGGCTTGTCGTGGAGCTGACGCCGGACGAGGCCGATGCCCTCGGCGACGCCCTCAAGCAGGTCGTCGGCTGAGCAGACGCTCATAACTTCACCGCTGCCCCGGCATGGTTCCCGTGCCGGGGCAGCGGCGCGTCCGGAGCCGGCCGCCCGCGTACGGCGGGGCGGCCGCGCGTACGCCTCAGCCGCGCCGCACCGCGCAGAGCAGACCGTCGCCCACCGGCAGCAGCGTCGCCATCAGCTCCTGGCTCTCGCGGACCGCCCGCAGCAGCTCCCGTACGCGCAGCACCTCGGCCGGCTGGGCGGCCGAGTCGACCGTACGGCCGTCCGCGAAGACGCCCTCGAAGCAGACGAGGCCCCCAGGTCGCAGCAGGCGCAACGATTCAGCGAGACAGTCCAGGCTCTCCATCCGGTCGCCGTCGCAGAACACGAGGTCGTAGCCGCCGTCCGCGAGCCGGGGGAGCACATCGAGCGCGCGTCCCGGGATGAAGCGGGACCGGTTGGCCGCGAAGCCCGCGGCGCGGAACGCCTCCCGGGCGAACTGCTGGCGCTCGGGCTCCGGGTCGACCGTGGTCAGCACCCCGTCCGGCCGCATCCCGTGCAGCAGATAGATGCCGGACACGCCGGTGCCGGTGCCGATTTCCGCCACGGCCTTGGCGTCCGTGGTGGCAGCGAGCAGGCGCAGGGCGGCCCCGGTGCCTGGCGACACCGAGCGGAGCCCTGCCTCGCGGGCCCGGTCCCGGGCCCAGCGCAGTGCTTCGTCCTCGGCGACAAAGGCGTCGGCGAACGCCCAGCTCGTCTGCCGGTTGGCGGTAATGACCCTCTCCTGTCCCCTTAGTTGGCGCAACGGTGACTGTATCCGCTGGACCCGGGAACCCGCAGATGGGACCGGGCGTTGTCCAAAGGTGGGGAGAAGCCCGGTGACGAGGCCCGCCGGTCGGGTCCGTGGCACGGGTGAGCTTCCGGGGATTTCCCCGGCCCCAGCTGGAAAAAGGCTTATCCGGAGCTAACGGGCGAGGTGGTTATGGTAGGGGCTCCACTGGACACCACCAGAGCCGATAGGGGAGGTGCGGCTGCGCCTGTGGATCGGGGAGGAGTGCTTCGGCGCTTTCTCAGGTCGGCGGGTGAGCCGAAATCCGTGACCGACATTGCTGACCGTTCTTCCAAAGACTCCGCACCGACCGCGACCTTCGCCTCCGATGCGGAATCCCAGGCGTGGACCCCGCCCACATGGGAAGAGATCGTCAGCACGCACAGCGGCCGTGTCTACCGCCTCGCCTACCGCCTGACGGGAAACCAGCACGACGCGGAGGACCTCACCCAGGAGGTCTTCGTCCGTGTCTTCCGTTCGCTGTCGACCTACACGCCCGGCACCTTCGAGGGCTGGCTGCACCGCATCACGACCAACCTCTTCCTGGACA
Organism: Streptomyces sp. NPDC052299; assembly: GCF_040679335.1. Classification (NCBI taxonomy): domain Bacteria; kingdom Bacillati; phylum Actinomycetota; class Actinomycetes; order Kitasatosporales; family Streptomycetaceae; genus Streptomyces; species Streptomyces sp. NPDC052299. The sequence continues at coordinate 19,982 of NZ_JBFAUP010000006.1, forward strand.
TGGTCCGCCGCAAGCAGCGCATCCGCTTCGACTCCCTCGGGGACGACGCCGCCGAGCGGCTGCCCAGCCGTGAGCCCTCGCCCCAGCAGGTCTTCAACGACACCCACTTCGACGCCGACGTCCAGCAGGCGCTGGACACCCTCGCGCCCGAATTCCGGGCCGCCGTCGTCCTCTGCGACATCGAGGGCCTTTCGTACGAGGAGATCGCGGCGACGCTCGGCGTGAAGCTGGGCACGGTGCGCAGCCGTATTCACCGCGGGCGCTCCCACCTGCGCAAGGCGCTGCGGCACCGCTCTCCCGAGGCGCGCGCCGAGCAGCGCTCCCTCGCGGGCGCCGGCGTCCTCCTGGCAGGGGAGGGCGGCACGGCGTGAGCCCAACGGATCCGACCCCCGCGGAACAACACCTGGGGGACCGCCTCGCCGCGCTCGTCGACGGCGAGCTGAAACACGACGCCCGCGACCGGGTGCTCGCCCATCTCGCGACCTGCGCCAAGTGCGCGGCCGAGGCGGCAGCCCAGCGCCGCCTGAAGAACGTGTTCGCGCAGGCCGCCCCGCCCTCGCCCTCCGAAGGCTTCCTGGCCCGCCTCCAAGGGCTTCCGGGTGGACCGCCCGGGGGTGACGACGACCGGCAGGGAAGACCCGAGGGCGCCTCCGGGCGGTTCGGTGACGGACTCTTCCCCGGGACGCGCCCCCCGGGCGGCCGGGCGGACCTCACCACCGCCCCCGGCCCCCTGGACCGCTTCGGCTACGTCCCCGCGGCCCACGGCGGGGCCGCTGTGCTGCCCCCGGCCGACACCGGCTTCCGCATCCACGAGGTGGGACGCGAGGGCGACCGCTCGCCGTGGCGGGGCCGCAGGTTCGCCTTCGCCGCCGCCAGCGCCGTCTCGCTGGCGGCCATCGCGCTCGGCGGCGCCCTCCCGACGACCACCGGTGAGACCCCGACCCGCGCCTCCGGCTCGGGCAACAGCGTCACCCCGGCGGGCACCGACGCCCGGACCGGCGGCGGCCTCCCGGCCGGCCGGCGGAACGGGACGGGCCAGGGCACGCGCGCCATGTCCGGCCAGGCGGACCGCTCGGTCTCCCTCGCGGTGAACACCGTGTCCGCCGGATTCGCGACCCCCTCGCTGCTGGGCACCGGCCGCCTCTCCGGCAATCCGTACGGGCTGGGCCTCCGCTCCGGCATCTCCGCGATACGCCCCGGCGGGGCCGGTTCGCTGCTGGGCCGCGCCCTGGGTGCCGGGCTCGACCCGGCCCCGACCTCCTCCACCCCGCAGCCCTCCCTGCCGCCCACCTCCGCCGCCGCGAAGCCGGCCTCCGCCGACCACGGACTGCCCCTCTCGCCCCGTCGCTGATCCCGCACCCCGTACGGGCTGCGCAGCCCCGGCCCAAACCTGGTTGAATTCCGGCAGGATTTTCGGGAGGGACGCCCCTGCGGGGGCGTGCGGAGGGCCGGTTGCGGCAGTTGCGGGGAGAACATGGACGACGGGAAGCCGACCGAGCCCAAGGCGAAGTGGTGGAGCCGGCCCTCACCGGGGCCGGCCACGGCCGACGAGGCCCCGGCCACCGCGCCTGCCCAGCCGGCCGGGTCGGCCCAGGCGCCCGCGTCGGCTGAGGCGCCCACGACGACGCTGCCCCCGGCAGCCCACGGGGCACCCGAGGCCCACGGGCCGGGTGGCACATCAGTCGCCCCCGAAGCCCACGCGCCCCATGACGCCCCCGAGGCGCCCGCGGTGCCCGACGCACCCCACGACGCCCCCGCGCCCCAGCCGCTGCACGAGCCGGACCCGTACGGCACCCCGCCCTACGGGGGCCCCGGCCCCTGGGCGCCCGCGCCGCCCGTACAGCGGCCGACGCCCGCGCACGGCACGCCCGTGCCCCCGCCGTACGCGGGGACGAACGGCGCGGGGATGTCCGTCGCACCCCCGCCGCCGGCTCCGCAGGACTCGCACCCGCCCGCTCCGCAGTGGCAGAGCTACGACCCCTGGGGCGCGCCCCGGCAGCCGCTCGTCACCCAGCCGGGCCCGCCGCTCCCGGACGGCCGGCGGAAGAACCGGCGCGGCGCGATGCTGATCGGCGCGCTGCTCCTCGCCCTGGTCGCGGGCGGCATCGGCGGCGGCATAGGCGCGTACATAGAACGCAACGGCGGTCTCACCAGCGTCGAGCTGCCCCAGGACGAGCGGGACGGCGGCGGCCGCGCCCCGGACAGCGTGGCGGGCATCGCGGCCAGCGCCCTGCCCAGCGTGGTCACCCTGCACGTCAGCGGCGCCACCGAGTCCGGCACCGGCACCGGCTTCGTCCTCGACGACCGGGGCCACATCCTCACCAACAACCACGTGGTCGCCCCCGCCGGTTCGTCCGGCGAGATCACCGTCACCTTCAGCGGTGGCGAGACCGCGACCGCCGAGGTCGTCGGCAAGGACAGCGGCTACGACCTGGCCGTCGTGAAGGTCAGCGGTGTCTCGGGCCTCAAGCCGCTCCCGCTGGGCAACTCCGACAACGTCCAGGTCGGCGACCCGGTCGTGGCCATCGGCGCCCCGTTCGACCTGTCCAACACCGTCACCTCCGGGATCATCAGCGCCAAGGACCGCCCGATCACCGCGGGCGGCGAGAAGGGCGACGGCAGCGACGTCAGCTACGTCAACGCGCTCCAGACCGACGCCCCCATCAACCCGGGCAACTCCGGCGGCCCGCTGGTGGACACCGACGCCCATGTCATCGGCATCAACAGCGCCATCCGCGCCGCGGACAGCGGCTCGGCCGGCGAGGGCGGGCAGGCCGGGTCCATCGGCCTCGGCTTCGCCATCCCGATCAACCAGGGCAAGCGCGTCGCCGAGCAGCTGATCAACAACGGCAAGGCGACGCACCCGGTGATCGGCGTCACCCTCGACATGAAGTACACCGGCGACGGCGCCAAGGTCGGCGGGAGCGCGCAGGGGTCCTCGCCCGTCACGGCGGGCGGTCCGGCCGACAAGGCCGGCATCGAGGCGGACGACGTCGTCACCGAGGTGGACGGGGAGCGGGTGCACAGCGGCGAGGAGCTCATCGTCAAGATCCGCTCGCACCGGCCCGGGGACCGTCTGGAGCTGACCGTTACGCGCGGTGGTAAAGACCTGTCCATAACTTTGACGCTGGGCTCGGCAACCGGCACGTGACCGCCACGGGAAGCTACCGTCCGGACAGATTCGCCGGGTACCGTGTTCGATGTCCGGACCTCATCCGAGCTGGTCGCGGAGAATACGAGGAGCCGCAAGGTGTTCAACGACATAGGCGCACTGGAGCTGCTGACGCTCGCGATTCTCGGCGTGCTCATCTTCGGTCCGGAAAAGCTGCCCAAGGTCATCCAGGACGCCTCCCGCTTCATCCGCAAGATCCGTGAGTTCTCGGAGAGCGCCAAGGAGGACATCCGCACGGAGCTGGGCCCGGAGTTCAAGGACTTCGAGTTCGAGGACCTCAATCCCAAGACGTTCGTCCGCAAGCAGCTCATGGACGGCAACGACGACCTGGGGCTGAAGGAGATCCGCGAGAGCTTCGACCTGCGCAAGGAGATCACCGAGGTCACCGACGCGGTGAACGGACGCTCCACCGCGTCCGTCGAGGCGAAGTCCGGCGTGTCGGGCGGTGCCTCGGTCACGGCCGCGAACGGCTCGAAGGGCGCTCCGGACCTGCTCAAGAAGGGCGAGGAGCCGCCGAAGAACACCCCGCCGCCGTTCGACGCGGACGCCACCTGAGGGCTGCCAATCCCGGGTCGCGCGGACGGTATGGCTATTCTCCATCTGTCCGGTTGTGAGACGCCCGCGGGGGGCGGGCCGCTCCGGACCCACGGATCGAGGAGGCGGCCGGGCTGATGGAGACGACGAGTCGGGTGGGCGCACAGGACGCGCCGGACGCGGTGGAGGCGGTCCGGGCGGCCCGGCTCATGGTGGTCGACGGCTATCTGAACGCCCCGTTCCCCTGGTACGCGCTGGACGAGGCGTTCACCGGTCCGCGCCGGCTGATGCCGCTCGGCACCGCCGCCGACGGCGAGGTGCAGCACGGCTCCATCGGGCACGGCGACGAGCCGTTGGTCCGGGGCGACTCGGGCGCCGACAAGCAGCGGTTCGCGGTCGTGGTGACCGTCGCCAGCAGCCCCGTACGGCGCAGTGGTGACGGCACCGGGGTGCTGGAGGCGACGACGGTGTCCTCCGCGGCCTGGCTGGCCGGTTCCGGGCTGCTGTCCTGCACCTGGCCCCCGCAGCTCGACCACACCCTGCGCGACGACTGGCTGGACCAGCAGACGGAGACCGCGTTCGAGCTCGCCGACGATCTGGACGGCCCCGCCTGGTCGGCGCTGTCCCTGCCGGTCGACGGCGTTCCGGTCCCCTTCCACTACCGCGAGTCCGAGTTCGGCTGGGTGCTCGCCGGCTCCGCGCCCGGCGGGGTGCACATCGGCGCCTACGGGCGCGGGATGAGCGCGTACGGGCTGGGCTTCTCCATGGTCAAGGACATCGAGGCGTACGCGTAACGCACGCGACAACGGCGAAGGCCGGGGCCCGAGGGCCCCGGCCTTCGCCATGTCCGTACGCGGGTCAGAACTTGTTGCGCGGGGTGATGCCCAGCGACATGCCGGACAGGCCGCGCTGACGGCCGCTCAGCTTGCCCGCGATGGTGCGCAGCGCCTTGCCGGCGGGGGAGTCGGGGTCGGAGAGCACGACGGGCTTGCCCTCGTCGCCGCCCTCGCGCAGCCGCACGTCGATCGGGATCGCGCCCAGCACCGGCACCTCGGCGCCGACGGTCTTCGTCAGCCCCTCGGCGACCTTCGCGCCGCCGCCCGAGCCGAAGACGTCGACCATCTCGTCGCAGTGCGGGCACGGCATGCCGGACATGTTCTCGACGACGCCGACGATCTTCTGGTGGGTCTGCACGGCGATCGAACCGGCCCGCTCGGCCACCTCGGCGGCGGCCTGCTGCGGGGTCGTGACGACCAGGATCTCCGCGTTCGGCACGAGCTGCGCCACCGAGATCGCGATGTCACCGGTGCCCGGCGGCAGGTCGAGCAGCAGGACGTCCAGGTCGCCCCAGAAGACGTCGGCCAGGAACTGCTGGAGCGCGCGGTGCAGCATGGGGCCGCGCCAGACCACCGGGGCGTTGCCCGGGGTGAACATGCCGATCGAGATGACCTTCACGCCGTGCGAGGACGGCGGCATGATCATGTTCTCGACCTGGGTGGGCTTCCCGTCCACGCCGAGCATCCGGGGCACGCTGTGACCGTAGATGTCCGCGTCCACGACACCGACCTTGAGCCCGTCCGCCGCCATCGCCGCGGCCAGGTTGACCGTCACCGAGGACTTGCCGACGCCGCCCTTGCCGGAGGCGACCGCGTACACCCGGGTCAGGGAGCCGGGCTTCGCGAAGGGAACCTCGCGCTCCGCCGTGCCGCCGCGCAGCGCCGCCGCGAGGTCCTTGCGCTGCTCGTCGCTCATCACGTCGAGGGTGACGTCGACCCGCGAGACGCCCTCGACGCGGGCCACCGCGTCGGTCACGTTCGACGTGATCGTCTCGCGCATCGGACAGCCGGAGACGGTGAGGTACACCGTGACAGCGACCACACCGTCAGGATCGATGTCGACCGATTTCACCATGCCCAGCTCGGTGATCGGACGGTGGATCTCGGGGTCGTTCACTGTCGCCAGTGCCTCAAGCACCGCGTCTTCCGTAGCCATACGGACGATGGTACGGCGCGTGTAGCTACACGCGGGTAACCTTCTCAGCGGTCTTCGTCACTCTCGGCGGAGAACAGTGCCCGCCGGTCGTCCAGGTCCTTCACCAGGTCCTCCAGCTCGGACCGGATCCAGTCCCGGGTGGCGACCTCGCCGAGGCCCATCCGCAGCGCCGCGATCTCCCTGGTCAGGTACTCGGTGTCGGCGATGGAGCGCTCGTTCTGCTTGCGGTCCTGCTCGTGCGTGACCCGGTCCCGGTCGTCCTGCCTGTTCTGCGCGAGCAGGATCAGCGGAGCCGCGTACGACGCCTGGAGCGACAGCATCAGGGTCAGGAAGATGAACGGGTACTGGTCGAATCTCAGGTGGTCGGGCGCGAAGACGTTCCACGCCACCCACACGATGATGATCAGCGTCATCCAGACGATGAACCGGCCGGTGCCGAGGAAGCGCGCGATGCGCTCCGAGAACCGGCCGAACGCCTCGGGGTCGTACTCCGGAAGCAGCCGCCGGCGCGGAGCCTTCGGCTGGTCGAGCCGGTTCCGCGGCGTACGGGTCAGCGCCGTCGAGCCGTTCGACGCGCGGGCGCGGTCGTCACCGGCCACGGAGCACCCCCTCGCCGCCGTGGAAGTCCGTCTCCCGCCAGTCGTCCGGCAGCAGGTGGTCCAGCACGTCGTCGACGGTCACCGCGCCCAGCAGCGAACCGCTCTCGTCCACTACCGGCACCGACACCAGGTTGTACGCCGCCAGATAGCTGGTCACCACCGACAGCGGGGTGTCCGGCGGCAGCGGCACCAGATCGCTGTCCAGGAGCGAGCTGACCAGGGTGAACGGCGGGTCCCGCAGCAGCCGCTGGAAGTGCACGGTGCCCAGGTACTTGCCCGTCGGCGTCTCGTCCGGCGACCGGCACACGTACACCTGCGCGGCGAGCGCCGGTGACAGGTCCGACTGGCGCACCCGGGCGAGCGCGTCGGCCACCGTGGCGTCCGGGCGCAGGATGACGGGCTCCGTGGTCATGAGGCCGCCCGCGGTGCGCTCCTCGTAGGACATCAGCCGCCGCACGTCGGCCGCGTCGCCCGGGCGCATCAGCGTCAGCAGCCGCTCCTTGTCCTCCTCGGGCAGCTCGGAGAGCAGGTCGGCCGCGTCGTCCGGGTCCATCGCCTCCAGGACGTCCGCCGCGCGCTCCTCCTGGAGCTTGCCGATGATCTCCACCTGGTCGTCCTCGGGCAGCTCCTCCAGGACGTCGGCCAGCCGGTCGTCGTCCAGCGCCGCCGCGACCTCCGCCCGGCGCTTCGGGGTCAGGTGGTGCAGCGCGTTGGCGACGTCGGCGGGGCGCAGCTTCTCGAAGGTGGCCACCAGGGACTCGGCGCCCTGCCCGTGCTCCTCCAGCGAGAAGCCCTTCACCGCCGACCACTCGACGGTCAGCGTCTCGCCCTTGCGGCGCAACGCCCCGCCCCGGCCCTTGCGGACGAAGTACTTGTCGATCTCCCAGTCCCGGCGGGCGGGCAGCTGCTGGATGGCCACGTCCAGGATGGTGACCTCCTCGTCCGTCTCCACCAGGCGCACCCGGCGGTCGAGGAACTCGCCGAGCACCAGGCGTTCGGTGGGCCGCTGTTCGAAGCGCCGCATGTTGACCACGCCCGTGGTGATCACCTGCCCCGACTCCACGCCGGTCACCCGGGTCATCGGCAGGAAGATCCGCCGCCGGCTCACCACCTCGACCACCATGCCGAGCAGCCGGGGCGGGCGGCCGCCGACGCGGAGCATCGCGACCAGGTCGCGCACGCGTCCCACCTGGTCGCCGTTGGGGTCGAAGACCGGCACACCGGACAGGTGCGAGACGAACACCCGGGGCGTCACCGGTGTCATCCCGCACCTCCTCGCTCGCCTCCGGACGGCCGCGGCCGGCCGCTTCCGACAGTTATCGGGCTGTTATGACGTGATCAGGCTAGCCCGTCCCCACGCGGACCGCCCCGGCTGACCGTCCGTACGGCTCCGGGTCCGATGGCGTAGGCCACCCGGGTACGCTGCGGTCTGCCACCCCCACCATGGATACGAGAGGCAGTGCGCCTGTGACCTCTTCCGCCCCGGCCGTACGGGCCCGCCGCCGGAACGCATCCCTCGCCGTCGCGCTGTGCGCGGGGCTGACCGCGGCGCTCACCGCGTGCGGGGGCGAGGACCCGGACGAGGGGACCAACGGCGTCGGCAAGCTCTCCGCGCCGGAGATCGAGAAGAAGGCACGGGGCGCGGCGGACTCCGCCGACGCGGTGCGGCTCGCCGGGACGCTGGTCAGCAAGGGCGGCACTTACAAGATCGACATGCGGCTCAAGGACCGGGGCGGGGCGGGCTCCGTCACCTCGAAGAGCAGCACGTTCACACTGCTGCGGATCGGTGACGAGCTCTATCTCAAGGCCGACGCGGGCTTCTGGAGCCACGACGACGGGGGCGAGGCGGACACCGGCAAGGACGGCGCGGCGGCGGCCGGCAAGCTGGAGGGCAAGTACGTCAAGGTCCCGGAGGGCGACCCCACGTACAAGCAGCTGAGCGGGTTCACCGACAAGAAGGTGCTGCTCGACGGCATGCTCACGCTGCACGGCGAGCTCACCAAGGGCGACCGCGACAAGGTCGCCGGGGTGCGCACGGTGCGGATCATGGGCGGCGAGGGCGCGGGCGGCGCGCTCGACGTGGCGCTGGAGGGCACGCCGTATCCGCTGCGCTTCGCCCGGGGCGGCGGCGGAGGCGTGATCACGCTCGCCGACTGGGGCAAGGACTTCACGCTGAAGGCGCCCGCCAAGGACGAGACTGTCGACTACGGCAAGCAGCTCCCGAAGACCACGTCCTAGACGCGGCCCGGCGAGGCTACTTGCGCAGGGAGCGCTTCAGCAGGCGCGGCAGGCCCGCCGGGACCGGCAGCCGGGTGGTCGCCGTCGTCGGCAGCGGTGCCGCCGCGCCGGAGGTCTCGGGCAGTTCGGTGCGTGCGTCGAGGGGCGTGAGCCGGACGACCCGGCACTCGCGCGCCCAGCGGTCCGTCATCCGCTCCGCGTCCGGCGCGTTCAGCCGCTTGCCCTTCAGCTCGGCGACGGCGGCCTCCCACTCCTCGGAGCGCGGGGCGAGGACGGTGACCGAGGCGGTCCAGGCGACGAGGCGGCCGCCCTTGTCCTTGCTGCGGACGGTGACCTCGGCGGTGGCGCCCTCGGTGAGCCCGGCCGGGAACGGCTGCTCGCCGGGGCCGTCGCCGACGAGGTGGGCGGCGCCCTCGTGCCATACGTGCCACAGCGCCCGCGCCGCCCCGGTGCAGCGCACCCAGACGAGGCCCGATTTCTTCGTGGCCTCCTCGACGAGGGCGGGCCCGAGCAGCGTGTCAGCAGCAGTCATGGGGCAGAGCTTAGTGGCGGACGCTCAGAGCCAGCCGTTGCGCTTGAGCATGCGGTGGATGGAGAAGCAGACCACGCCGATGAAGCCCATCACCATCGGGTAGCCGTACGTCCAGCCCAGCTCCGGCATGTGCTTGAAGTTCATGCCGTAGACCCCGCAGATCATCGTCGGCACGGCGACGATGGCCGCCCAGGACGTGATCTTGCGCATGTCCTCGTTCTGGGCGACGGTCGCCTGCGCCAGGTTGGCCTGGAGGATGGAGTTCAGCAGCTCGTCGAAGCCGATGACCTCTTCCTGGACGCGCACCAGGTGGTCGGCGACGTCCCGGAAGTACTTCTGGATGTCCGGGTCGATCAGCCGCATGGGCCGCTCGCTCAGCAGCTGCATCGGGCGCAGCAGCGGGGAGACGGCCCGCTTGAACTCCAGCACCTCGCGCTTGAGCTGGTAGATCCGCCCGGCGTCCGAGCCCCGCGCGCTTCCCTTGTCCGGGGTGGAGAAGACCTCGATCTCCACCTCGTCGATGTCGTCCTGCACCGCGCCCGCCACCGCGATGTAGCCGTCGACCACGTGGTCGGCGATGGAGTGCAGCACGGCGGAGGGGCCCTTGGCCAGCAGCTCGGGGTCGTCCTCCAGGCGGTGGCGCAGCGCGCGCAGCGAGCCGTGGCCGCCGTGCCGCACGGTGATGACGAAGTCCCGGCCGGTGAAGCACATGACCTCGCCGGTCTCCACGACCTCGCTGGTCGCGGTCAGTTCGGCGTGGTCGACGTAGTGGATGGTCTTGAAGACGGTGAACAGCGTGTCGTCGTACCGCTCCAGCTTCGGGCGCTGGTGGGCGTGGACCGCGTCCTCCACGGCCAGCGGGTGCAGCCCGAACTCCCGGGCGATGCCCGCGAATTCCTCCTCGGTCGGCTCGTGCAGCCCGATCCAGGCGAAGCCGCCCTTCTCCCGGACCCGGAGCATCGCCTCGCGGGCGGTGCGGCAGGTGCCGTCGGTCTCGGCGAGCCGGCGGCCGTCGCGGTAGACCGCGCAGTCGACCACCGCGCTGGACGCCGACGGGTCGCGGGTGGCGTCGTAGCTGTTGTGCAGGGGTGCGCTCTTGCGCAGGGAGGGGCGCACGACGGCGCGCAGGTCACGGATCATCGACATGGCTGGCTCCTTCACGGAGGGCCGTCGTCGGGGGGCGTGGAACAGCCCGGAATGGGGACGTGGACTCACATCCGCAAAGCGGGCGGCACCGCGGCGGCACGATGACGGCGTTCGCTACAGACAGGCAAAAAGACGTGCTCTTCCGTCATGCGACATGCCAGGGCCCGACCGGGTATCAGATCACACGGAGGGGCGTCCGGTGGAAGAGCGGTTGGTACTGCACGATCGACTCGGATCCACCGCAGCCCCACCTCCTCCTGCCGGTCCCCCGTGGGGGATGACGTGGCGCCGGGACTTGAGAGCGACGCTTCAGCGTGCTGTCCCGGCCGACACCCCAGGCTAGCAGCCGGCACAGGGCCAATCCCTTACTTTGCCCGTTCCATACGCGACCTATGCTCGCGGCATGGCAGAAATTCTTGCTCTGGTCGAGGCGCGTCTGCGGACGGCCCTGGGTGAACCGGACGCACGTGCGGCGGTGACGTTTCTCGGGACGGACCGGATCGAGGTGCTCCGGTTCCTCGACGGCGACCTCGTGCGGTACGCCACGCTCGGCATGTCCGCCCAGCCGATGTCCGACCCGACGGCCGTCGTGGCCGACCCGCTGAAGGGCCCGCGTGCCGAACTGGTCCTGTCGGTACGGGGCGGCCTGGCCGACACCGACCAGGTGCTGCGCAAGCTCGCGGTGCTCGCGGCCTCGCCCCAGGTGGAGGGCCTGGTCGTGGCGCCCGGCGCCTCGCTGGACGTCGGCGAACCGCTGTGGCCGGGCGCGCCGTTCACCTCGGTGCTGGTCGCGGAGAGCGGGGGGCTGGTGGAGGATCTGGAACTGGATGCCCCGTTGGAGCCGGTGCGCTTTCTGCCGCTGCTGCCGATGACGCCCAACGAGGCCGCCTGGAAGCGGGTCCGGGGTGCGCAGGAGCTCCAGGAGAAATGGCTGTCGCAGGGGACCGACCTGCGCGATCCCCTGCGGCATTCCGTGGCCCTGGACTGACGTCCTCAGTTGGCGAAGACCGTGACACCGTCCTCCGTGGCGTGCTTCGGCTCCAGCTCCTCCGCCTCGTGGGTGAGCGCGGAGCGCCGTGCCCAGACAACGATCGCGCCGATCAGCGCGGCGACGGCGGCGACCACGAACGGGATGTGGATGTTGCTCCACTCCTCGATCTTCGGGGCGAGGTAGGGCGCCGCGGCGGCGGCGAACCAACGGACGAAGTTGTAGCCGGCGCTGGCCACCGGGCGCGGCGCGTCCGAGACGCCGAGCGCCAGCTCCGTGTACACCGTGTTGTTCATGCCGATCAGCGCGCCGGACACGATGGTGCAGACGATGGCTGTGGTGTGGCTTCCGTAACCGAGGACCACCAGGTCGGCGGCGAGCAGCACCAGCGAGGCGCCGAGCACCTTGAGCGAGCCGAACCGCTGCTGGAGCCGGGGCGCGACGAGCACCGAGAAGACCGCGAGCAGCAGACCCCAGGCGAAGAAGACGGCACCGGACTTGTACGGCGTCATGTTCAGCACGAACGGCGTGAACGCGAGGATCGTGAAGAACGCGTAGTTGTAGAAGAACGCGGACGCCGCGACCGAGGCGAGCCCGCCGTGGCCGAGCGCCTTGACCGGGTCGAGCAGCGAGGTCTTGCGGGCGGGCTTGGGCTGCTCCTTCAGGAACGCCGTGATGCAGACGAAGCCGATCGCCATCAGCGCGGCCGTCCCGAAGAACGGATAGCGCCAGCTGGCGTCCCCGAGCAGGGCGCCGAGCAGCGGCCCGCACGCCATGCCGAGCCCGAGCGCCGACTCGTACAGCAGGATCGCCGCCGAGCTGCCGCCCGCCGCGGCGCCGACGATCACCGCGAGGGCGGTCGAGACGAACAGCGCGTTGCCCAGGCCCCAGCCCGCCCGGAAGCCGACCAGCTCGGCGACGGACGAGGAGGTGCCGGAGAGCGCCGCGAAGACCACCACGAGCGCCAGCCCGGCCAGCAGCGTCTTGCGGCCGCCGATGCGGCTGGAGACGAAGCCGGTCACGAGCATCGCGACGGCGGTGATCAGGAAGTACGAGGTGAAGAGCAGCGACACCTGGCTCGGCGTCGCCTCCAGGCCCTTGGCGATCGACGGCAGGATCGGGTCCACCAGGCCGATGCCCATGAACGCGACGACGGAAGCACCTGCCGTGGCCCAGACGGCCTTGGGCTGGCGCAGGATGCTGACCGGCTCCTGGTTGAACGGATCCTCTCCCGGTACTGCCTCTGACGGCATGGGTCTCTCCCTCTCCACTGGCTCCATCGGATCGATGCGTTATGCACAGAATAAGTTAGAGAAGCTAATGAATGCAAGTTACATCTAAATTCTCCGGTGGCGGCCCGGTGACCGGACGGCGCGCGGGGTAGAGGGCTCTGGGTGTGCGGCGCGCAGGGGTGATCGTCCTTGACGCGGCGGCGGCCGGAGAGGACCGTGGGAAGGTATGAGGGGCGAACCAAGTTGCCCGAAGTGCGGAGGCCGGGTCAGGGCGCCCGGGCTCTTCGCCGACACCTGGCAGTGCGACGACCACGGCAGCGTGCACCCGCTCCAGCCGGTCGTCCCGCCGAGCGTCGAGGCGCTCGGCGTGGTGGTGCACCGGGCGCAGGTCCCCGTATGGATGCCCTGGCCGCTCCCCGTCGGCTGGCTGTTCACCGGCGTCGCCAGTGCCGGGGACGACCGCACCGGCGGACGCGCCACCGCCGTGGCCTGCTCCGGACCCGGACCGCTCGGCGGCATGGGCGAGCTGCTGCTCGTCGCCGAGGAGCTGGGCGTCGGGCTCGGCGCGCGGTACGCGGGCATCGACGGACCGGACCCCGGGCCCCTGCTGCGCGTGGACGGCCCCCCGGACTCCAAGGTGCTCGCCGCCGGACGCCCCACCCCCCTCTGGCACGTCAGGCACGCCCCCGCCGACCGCGCCGTCTTCGCGGGCGAGGCGCGCGGCCTGTGGCTGTGGGCCATCGTCTGGCCCGAGCAGTCCGGGCTGCTCATGTACGACGAGCTGGTGCTCACCGACCTCCGCGACGCCGGGGGAGAGGTGGACCTGGTGCCCTGCGGCGCCCTCACCCCCCGCCTGCTGACGGGCCCCTGACGGCGTCCTTCGCACCGTCCGGATCAAGCTCGCGCGCCGGTTATCCTGGGGTGTCCCCCCGTCCCGCCGCGAGCCCTGGAGTACGAGTCGTGCGCATCGATCTGCACACCCACTCCACCGCATCGGACGGCACGGACACCCCCGCCGAGCTGGTGCGCAATGCCGCCGCCGCGGGCCTGGACGTCGTCGCCCTCACCGACCACGACACCGTGCGCGGCCACGCCGAGGCCGCCGCCGCGCTCCCCGAAGGGCTCACCCTCGTCCCGGGCGCCGAGCTGTCCTGCCGCATCGACGGCGTGGGTCTGCACATGCTGGCGTACCTCTTCGACCCGGACGAGCCGGAGTTCGCCCGCGAGCGCGAGCTGGTGCGCGACGACCGCGTGCCGCGCGCCCGGACCATGGTCCGCAAGCTCCAGGAGCTGGGCGTGCCCCTCACCTGGGAGCAGGTCGCCCGGATCGCCGGAGACGGCTCCGTCGGCCGCCCGCACGTCGCCACCGCCCTCGTGGAGCTCGGCGTCGTCCCGACCGTGTCCGACGCCTTCACGCCCGACTGGCTCGGCGACGGCGGGCGCGCGTACGCGGAGAAGCACGAGCTGGACCCCTTCGACGCCATCCGGCTCGTCAAGGCCGCGGGCGGCGTCACCGTCTTCGCCCACCCGGCCGCCGCCAAGCGGGGTCGTACGGTGCCCGAGGCGCGGATCGCCGAGCTGGCCGCCGCCGGGCTCGACGGCATCGAGGTCGACCACATGGACCACGACGAGCCCACCAGGGCCCGGCTGCGCGCACTCGCCCGCGAGCTGGGGCTGCTGACGACCGGCTCCAGCGACTACCACGGCAGCCGCAAGACCGTGGAGCTCGGCGCGTACACCACGGACCCCGAGATCTACGGCGAGATCACCCGGCGCGCCACGGGGGCCTTCCCGGTGCCGGGCGCCGGCGGACCCGTCACCGCGTAACGGCCCCGGGTCCCACCCGCTCGTTCCTCCTTGTGCCCCACCGCCGTCCGGCATGTCCGGGCGGCGGTGCGGTGCGCCTCCTTCCCGCGGTCACCGCCGCACACCCGCTCACTCCCCACAAGGCTCACCCGTGTTCGACGTCGCTGTCTTCGGATCCCTTTTTCTCACGCTTTTTGTGATTATGGATCCGCCCGGAATCACCCCGATCTTCCTCGCCCTCACCGCCGGCCGGCCCGCCAAGGTGCAGCGCCGCATGGCCCTCCAGGCCGTCGCCGTCGCCTTCGGCGTCATCGCCGTGTTCGGCGTGCTCGGCCAGCAGATCCTGGATTACCTGCACGTCTCCGTACCGGCGCTGATGATCGCCGGCGGGCTGCTCCTGCTGCTCATCGCGCTCGACCTGCTGACCGGCAAGACCGACGAGCCGACGCAGACCAAGGACGTCAACGTCGCCCTCGTACCCCTCGGCATGCCGCTGCTCGCCGGGCCCGGTGCGATCGTCTCGGTGATCCTCGCCGTGCAGCACGCCGACAGCGTGGCGAGCCAGGTCTCCGTCTGGACGGCGATCCTCGCCATGCACATCGTGCTCTGGCTGACCATGCGCTACTCGCTGCTGATCATCCGCGTCATCAAGGACGGCGGCGTCGTGCTCGTCACCAGGCTGGCCGGCATGATGCTGTCCGCCATCGCCGTGCAGCAGATCATCAACGGCGTCACCCAGGTCATCCGGGGCGGCTGACCCGGATCCGGACGCAACGGCGCCCCCGCACGATCTTCCGTGCGGGGGCGCTTCGTCTTCGTTACGACAGCAACTCACATCGGCAAGGTGTTACGAAGCCGGACTTTCGGCCGGGCGGATGTAGATGCGCTGGCCCGTGGCCGCGGCCTGCTGCACGATCCGCTTGACGGAGGCGGCGTCCACGACGGTGCTGTCCACGGCGGTACCGTCGACGTCGTCGAGTCGCATGATCTCGAAGCGCATGGGGCTTCCCTTCGTCTGATCCTCCTGCTGGAGAACTACTGGGAGGACGGTGTCCCGTCCGCAAGGATGAGGGGCGCCAGGCATGTCTGTCGTGCGCCCCACGGTGGGTACAACGGCTTGTCCCCTGCAATCATTCCCTACGCTAAGGAAATTTTTCGGATGTCTAAGTACCGGCCGGTAATCAGGCGCGCGGGCGCGACGGGACGCGCATGAGCGACGTGGAGATCGGCGAGCGGCTGGACCGCACCAACGCCCTGCTGGAACGCGTGCTCGCCGAGGTCTCGAAGACCCCCTCGACCCACGCGATCTTCGTGGACGCGGGCTATGTGTACGCCGCCGCCGGGCTGCTCGTCACCGGCACCGAGGACCGGCGCTCCTTCGACCTCGACGCCGAAGGGCTGATCGAGGCGTTCATCGACAAGGCCCGCACCATCTTCGCGGACAGCAGGCTGCTGCGCGTGTACTGGTACGACGGGGCCAGGCGCCGCATCCACACCACCGAGCAGCAGACCATCGCCGAACTCCCCGACGTCAAGGTCAGACTCGGCAACCTCAACGCCAACAACCAGCAGAAGGGCGTCGACTCACTCATCCGCAGCGACCTGGAATCGCTCGCCCGCCACCGGGCCATCAGCGACGCCGCGCTCGTCGGCGGCGACGAGGACCTGGTCTCCGCCGTCGAGGCGGCCCAGGGCTACGGAGCCCGCGTCCACCTCTGGGGCATCGAGGCGGGGGAGGGGCGCAACCAGGCGGAGCCGCTGCTCTGGGAGGTGGACAGCCAGCGCACCTTCGACCTGGACTTCTGCCGCCCCTATGTGACCAGACGCCCCGTCACCACCTACGAGGAGGACGCCCCGGCGCCCTCCCGCGAGGACGTCCACTTCGTCGGCGCGCAGATCGCGGCGGCCTGGCTCGCCGCGCGCGGCCGGGAGTCCCTGGCCGACCTGCTGCCGGGCCACCCCTTCCTGCCGGGCTCCGTCGACCAGGACCTGCTGCACGAGGCCGAACGCATCCTCCAGCGCTCCCTGCGCGGCCACCCCCCGCTGCGCCGGGCGCTGCGCGACGGCTTCTGGCAGCACCTCCAGTCCCAGTACTGACAGCCGCCGCACCGGGGCGGGCCGGTACGGGGAAGAGCTACAGGCCGTCCCAGAAGGACGCGAGGGCGGCGGCGGTCGCCTGCGGCCGGGCCGTGTTGGGGGAGTGCTCGGCGCCCTCGATCCGGGTCCGGCGCGCCCCGAGCCGGACCGCCATCTCGTCCAGCAACGGCACCGGCCAGACGTCGTCCACCTCGCCGGAGACGACATGGACCGGCAGGCCGGTCGCGGCGAGCCCGGCCACCCGGTCCGGCTCGGTGGCCAGCTGACGGCCCGTCGCGATCAGCTGGGCCGGCCGGTGGAGCAGCCAGCGCCGTCGCAGGTCCTCGCCGCCCGTCTCCGCCTCGGCCGGCGGGTCGAAGGCCCGCATCGCGTCCCAGACGGCACTCATGGTCATCGTGGCCAGCGCGTCACCGAGGATCTTCAGCTTGACCTGCTGCGCCTCGACCACCTCGGCGGGCCCCGAGGACATCAGGGTCAGCGAGCGGAACGGCGACGCGTCCAGCAGGACCGCGGCCCGGCAGAGCTGTCCGCCGAGCGAGTGCCCCAGCAGGTGGACCCCGCCCTCGCCGACGCCGAGCGCGGCCGTCTGGGCGAGCACGTCGCGGGCCAGCTCCTCCTGCGCGTACTCCTGGAGGTCGTCCGTCCCCGGGCTCTCGAACTGCCCGCGCCCGTCCACGGCGACGGCCCGGTAGCCGGCCTCCGCGAGCGGTTCGAGCAGTGCGATGAAGTCCTCCTTGCTGCCGGTGTACCCGGGCACCAGCAGGGCGGTGCCGCGCGGGCTCCCGGAGGGGGCCGCGTCCAGCACGGCGAAGTCGCCGCGCGCGGTGGACAGGGCACGGGCACGGGCGCAGGAGGGCGGGACGAAGGTGGGTGGGCGGCTCATGGCACGAGGTTAATGCGGCGCGCGCGACCGCGAACGACGGGCGGCCCCGGGGAATGAACCCCGGGGCCGCCCGTCGGATGCCGCGTCGGTCCGCTCAGCCCTCGGCCTTCGCGGTGGCGCGCGGTGCCCGGCGCCGGCGCGGCTTGGCCTCGCCGTCGGCGGCAGCGGTCTCCGCGACGGCCTCGGTCTTCGGCTTGGACGCCGTACGCGTACGACGACGGACCGGCTCGGGCTCGGAGATCGGCGCGATCTGGAAGTCGACCTCGTCCTCGACGGGCTTGATCACCCGGCGACGGCGCGGCCGCGTGACGGCGGGCGCCTCCGGCTCGGCCACCGGCGAGGCCTGGGCCACGGTCTCCTCGGCCACCGGCTTGGCGGCGCGGGCCCGGCGGCGACGCGGCTTGGCCTCCTCCTCGGCGGTCGCGGTCTCCGCCACGGCCTCGGCGGCGACGGTCTCCGTCTTCGGCTTGGCGGTCCGGGTCCGGGTGCGCTTCTTCGGCGCGGCCTCGGCCTCCGGCTCGGCCACCACGGCCGCGGGGGCCTCGGCCACGGCGACCGCGGCCTTGGCGGCGACGGCCTCCGCCGCGATGGCCTCCGCCGCACCGGCGCGGGTGCGGCGACGACGGCGCGGGGTGCGCGGGGCGTCGGTCGCGGCCTCCGCGTCGGCCTCGGCGGCCGGTGCGGGCACGGTCGCGGCGCCCTCGGCGAGCGACGCGCCACCACGGGTGCGACGGCGCTGACGCGGGGTGCGCGGGGCCCGCTCCTCGCGGGCGGCCGGCGCGGCGGACTTGCGGCCGCGGCCGCCCGTCTCGCCCAGGTCCTCGATCTCCTCGGCCCCGAGACCGGCGCGGGTGCGCTCGGCACGCGGCAGGACACCCTTGGTGCCGGCCGGGATGTCCAGGTCCTCGTACAGGTGCGGGGAGGTGGAGTACGTCTCGACCGGGTCCGGGAAGGACAGGTCAAGGGCCTTGTTGATCAGCTGCCAGCGCGGGATGTCGTCCCAGTCGACCAGCGTGATCGCGATGCCCTTGGCGCCCGCGCGGCCGGTGCGGCCGATGCGGTGCAGATAGGTCTTCTCGTCCTCGGGGGACTGGTAGTTGATGACGTGCGTCACGCCCTCGACGTCGATGCCGCGGGCGGCCACGTCGGTGCAGACCAGCACGTCGACCTTGCCGTTGCGGAAGGCGCGCAGGGCCTGCTCGCGGGCGCCCTGGCCGAGGTCGCCGTGGACCGCGCCGGAGGCGAAGCCGCGCCGCTCCAGCTGCTCGGCGATGTCCGCGGCGGTGCGCTTGGTGCGGCAGAAGATCATCGCGAGCCCGCGGCCCTCGGCCTGCAGGATGCGCGCGACCATCTCGGGCTTGTCCATCGAGTGGGCGCGGTAGACGTACTGCGCCGTGTTCTTGACGGTCGTGCCCTCGTCGTCGGGCGAGGTGGCGTTGATGTGCGTCGGCTGCGACATGTAGCGGCGGGCGAGCGAGATGACCGCGCCCGGCATGGTGGCCGAGAACAGCATGGTCTGGCGCTTCGCCGGCAGCATCGTGATGATGCGCTCGACGTCGGGCAGGAAGCCCAGGTCCAGCATCTCGTCGGCCTCGTCGAGAACGAGCGCGCGGACCTTGGACAGGTCCAGCTTGCGCTGGCCCGCGAGGTCGAGCAGCCGGCCGGGGGTGCCGACGATCACGTCGACGCCCTTCTTCAGGGCCTCGACCTGCGGCTCGTAGGCGCGGCCGCCGTAGATCGCGAGGACCCGCACGTTGCGCACCTTGCCGGCGGTGAGCAGGTCGTTGGTGACCTGCTGGCACAGCTCGCGGGTGGGCACGACGATGAGGGCCTGCGGGGAGTCGGTCAGCTCCTCCGGCTTCGCGCGGCCCGCCTCGACGTCGGCGAGGACGGTGACGCGCTCGAGGAGCGGGAGGCCGAAGCCGAGCGTCTTGCCGGTGCCGGTCTTGGCCTGGCCGATGACGTCGGAGCCGGAGAGGGCGACCGGGAGCGTCAGCTCCTGGATGGGAAAGGGGGACGTGATGCCGACGGCCTCAAGGGCCTCGGCCGTCTCGGAAAGAATCCCGAGGTCTCGGAACGTAGTCAGGGTGCTGCCTCTTCTGTGAGACGCGGTCCGAGGCGAACGAAGGGGGTCGTACCGTGCCGGGGTTGGTCATCCGGCGGAAATGCCGGGTGGCGCGGGACCACTGCCGTCGCTCGAGCGCTCGTGCCGCTGAGGGGGCCCCTCATCTGCGGTCGTACGTGTGCACGCACCGCGTGGAGGGCTGTCGGGTCGGAGCCGATCGGGCCACCGACCGGGCATCCTCATTCAATTTCGCGCCACGAGCAGATGCAAAGTGCTCAGTAAGCGCATTACCACTGTACCCCGGATCCGCGCATCTGTGTTGGGCGAATTCGTCGGAACGGTGTGACGTCGGTCGTCGGGCGGGACCTTCCGCCGCCGTCCGGGCGGGCTATTCTGCGCTGCATGGAGACGCCTGACAACGCCAACGAAGCCACCGCGACGACCCGAATCGCCGACCAGGACTGGGCCACCGCGTCCGCGCAGCCGCAGTACCGGGCCGCCGTCGTGGATCTGCTGGGCGCCCTCGCCTACGGGGAGCTCGCGGCCTTCGAACGGCTGGCCGAGGACGCCAAGCTGGCGCCGACGCTGGCCGACAAGGCGGAGCTGGCGAAGATGGCGTCCGCCGAGTTCCACCACTTCGAGCAGCTGACCCAGCGGCTGACCGCCATCGAGGTCGAGCCGACCGCCGCCATGGAGCCCTTCGCCCGCGCGCTGGACGACTTCCACCGCCAGACCGCACCGTCGGACTGGCTGGAGGGCCTGGTCAAGGCGTACGTCGGCGACTCGATCGCCAGCGACTTCTACCGGGAGGTCGCGGTCCGCCTGGACTCCGACACCCGCTCGCTCGTCCTGGCCGTGCTGGACGACACGGGCCACGGCAACTTCGCCGTCGAGAAGGTGCGCGCGGCGATCGAGGCGGACCCGCGGGTCGGCGGCCGGCTGGCGCTGTGGGCGCGACGGCTGATGGGCGAGGCGCTGTCGCAGGCGCAGCGCGTGGTCGCGGACCGCGACGCGCTGTCGACGATGCTGGTCGGCGGGGTCGCCGACGGCTTCGACCTGGCGGAGGTGGGCCGGATGTTCTCCCGGATCACCGAGGCGCACACCAAGCGCATGGCCGCGCTGGGGCTGGCCGCGTAGGAGCCGGGGCCGGCCGCGTGAACGGGTCAGGCGGCGGCCGACCGGCTCAGCCGGCGGCTGCGGGGCCGGATCAGCAGGGACACCGTCACGGCGGCGATCAGCACGGCGCCCACCACGACGGCCGCCGCGTGGCCCGGGCCGAGCACCGAGTGCATCAGGGACGCGCCGAACAGGCCGCCGAGCGCTCCCGTGCCGAACACGGTCCGGCGGGCCGGGAGCCGGCCGGGGAGCGAGCGCAGCGCCGCCCAGGAGAGGGCCACTCCGAGCACGACGGCGCTCAAGGTCTCCAGGATCACGGACGATCACCTCGCAGATATGCGGAACGGGTGCTTCGGTCCTGCTGGTACTACCCGTGAGCGACCGCTCACAACCCTCCCGCGCACAGGCTTCGCCCAGCCGACGCACAGCCGGCCCCGGCACCGAATGAGGAGCGGCCCGGCGGAGAACTCCGCCGGGCCGCTCCTCGCGTTCGTACGCTCTACAGCGCGCCGAACCCCACCCGTCGGGTGCTGGGCTCGCCGATCTCCACGTAGGCGATCCGGTCGGCCGGCACCAGGACCTTGCGGCCCTTCTCGTCCGTGAGGCTGAGCAGCTGCGCCTTGCCGGCGAGAGCCTCGGACACCGTGCTCTCGACCTCTTCGGCGGAAAGCCCGCTCTCCAGAACGATCTCCCGGGGCGTGTGCTGCACCCCGATCTTGACCTCCACGGCTATGTCCCTCCGACGGTCAGTCCCTGCGCACTACGCGCCGTACGCAGCACACATTAGCCCGCTGAGGGGACTCGTCAGGGCTCCCCGGGGCACGCCCGCAGCGAACACGGGACGCCGCCGGGCGGTCAGTGCTGGTCGATGCCGTGCAGGGGGAAGCCGGCGATGCCGCGCCAGGCCAGCGAGGTGAGCAGCTGGACCGCGGTGTCGCGCGGGATGGCCGACTGGCTCGACAGCCAGTAGCGGGCGACCACCTGGGACACCCCGCCGAGGCCCACCGCGAGGAGCATGGACTCGTCCTTGGACAGGCCCGTGTCGCCCGCGATCACGTCGGAGATCGCCTCGGCGCACTGGAGCGAGACCCGGTCCACGCGCTCGCGCACGGCGGGCTCGTTGGTCAGGTCGGACTCGAAGACCAGCCGGAAGGCGCCGCCCTCGTCCTCCACGTACGCGAAGTACGCGTCCATCGTCGCGGCGACGCGCAGCTTGTTGTCCGTGGTCGACGCCAGCGCCGTGCGCACCGCCTGGAGCAGCGACTCGCAGTGCTGGTCGAGAAGGGCCAGGTAGAGCTCCAGCTTGCCCGGGAAGTGCTGGTAGAGCACCGGCTTGCTGACCCCGGCGCGCTCCGCGATGTCGTCCATCGCCGCGGAGTGGTAGCCCTGCGCGACGAAGACCTCCTGCGCGGCTCCCAGCAGCTGGTTGCGTCGGGCGCGGCGGGGCAGGCGAGTGCCCCGCGGGCGCGCCGCCTCGGTCTGCTCGATGGCTGTCACGCCGCCTCCCAAATTCGTGGTCCGACACAGCCGTTCCGTACGTGCCGCGCCATACCGACATCGTACTTTTGGGTAACCCCGGTATGCGCGGCGCGGACGCAGAATTTCACGGACCGGACGGCTGCGGTAGCCGCAGATCGCCCCTCCTCGTGCGCAGAGCGGGACGTATCAGCGGTAATCGTCCTCGTCCTGCGGAACCACGCGGGCCTGATCCGCCGCGTCCGCCTCGCTGGCGCCGCTGCGGTCGAGGTCCGTGAGCGGTTCGTCGCTCTCCGGACGGAGGTCGGTGTGCTGCTCGGCGGCGTCCGCCTCGGGCGTCTCCTGGTCGGGCTCGTCCGGCTGGACGTCCTCGAAGGTCTCCGGATCCCTCGGGTCGACCGTCATGGTGACTCCCTTCCTCGGTTCGAGCCTAGGAGGTACCCCGTAAAGCCGCTATGCGATCGTGTGACGGCGAACACATGAACCCCGGTGTGATCATCTCGTAACATTGCCGCATGTCTTCGACCGAGCTGCCGGGAGTCCGCGCCGCCGCCGCGGCGGTGTCACCCACGGTGAGCGCCGTCAGGGTCGCGGAGGGGGAGCGGCTGCGCTCCGTCGAGCTGCCCGGGCTGACGCTCACCGTCCGTTCCCGGCCGTCCCGGGGCCCCGGGCTGCCGCCCGCCCTCTTCGTGCACGGCCTCGGCGGCTCCTCGCAGAACTGGTCGGCCCTGATGCCGCTGGTCGAGGACCTGACCGACTGCGAGGCGGTCGACCTGCCGGGCTTCGGCGACTCGCCGCCCCCGGACGACGGCAACTACTCGGTCACCGGGCACGCCCGCGCGGTCATCCGTCTCCTGGACGCCCAGGAGCGCGGCCCGGTCCATCTGTTCGGCAACTCGATGGGCGGCGCGGTCGCCACCCGGGTCGCCGCGGTCCGCCCCGACCTGGTGCGCACGCTCACGCTGATCTCGCCCGCGCTCCCGGAGATCCGGGTGCAGCGCACGGCCGCCCCGACCGCCCTGCTCGCACTGCCGGGCGTCGCATCCCTGTTCGCCCGGCTCTCCAGGGACTGGACCGCGGAGGACCGCACCCGCGGAGTCATGGCACTCTGTTACGGCGATCCGGCACGGGTCTCCGAGGCGGGCTTCCGCGACGCGGTGGCCGAAATGGAGCGCCGGCTGGAACTGCCGTACTTCTGGGACGCCATGGCGCGTTCCGCCCGTGGCATCGTCGACGCGTACACGCTGGGCGGACAGCACGGGCTGTGGCGCCAGGCCGAGCGGGTGCTCGCGCCGACCCAGCTGGTGTACGGCGGACGGGACCGGCTCGTCTCGTTCCGGATGGCCCGCAGGGCGTCCGCGGCCTTCCGCGACGCGCGCCTGCTGACACTGCCCGATGCCGGGCACGTGGCGATGATGGAGTACCCGGAGGCAGTCGCCCAGGCGTTCCGGGAATTGCTCGACGAATGCGGCGGGAGCTGATCCAGGGCGTGGGACGACACAGCCGGAGGGGCCCCGGGCCCAGCGCGCCCGCGACCGGGCAGGCGGAGCCGGACGAGGCGGGGCGCGAGGCCACCCGGCCCGTCGCCGGCACCGGACGGCGCAGACGGCAAACGGGACCGGCACCCTTCGGGGGAACGCCCGAGGTGCGCGGCGGCCACCCCGAACAGCGGGAACCCGGCGGCGGCTGGGGCGCGGGCCCCATGCGCGCCCCTTCCCGCCCCGGCCTCCAGGGGACCGCGCCCGGCGTACGCCCCGGCGCTCCGCGCCCCCCGCACCACCAGCAGCCCGCCGCCACCCGGCCGCCGATACCGGGCCCGCGGCGCGAGTTCGTCGAAGCCTTCGACAACCCGCCCGCCCCGCCCGCCCCGCACCTGCGCGATCCGGTGGCCGAGGACCCGTACCGCTCCGTCACCGACTGGGACACCCGTGGGCCGGAGACCCGGCAGGACGAGGAAGCGGTCCCGGCCAGGGCGAACAAGGGCGGCAAGGGCCGTACGTTCACCGGTGTCGCGGCCGCCGCGGTGACCACCGTCCTCGCGGTCGTCGTGGCCGGGCAGGTCGCCCACGACAGCACCTCGGGGAACGGTGCCGCGCAGGCCGCGGGGATCGACCGGGACGACGCGGACGACGCCTCCCGTTCGGACAGCCGTACGACCCCCTCGCCCGAGGCGGCGGCCGTCAAGCCCCCTACGTATGAACAGAAAATGGCCAAGCCCTATCCGCTCTCGCCGGCGCTGACGGGCTCGGGGAAGTTCGAGACCGTGCCCGGCTCCGCCGAGGCGCCCGGCAAGGGGACGGTCCACCGCTACCGGATCGACGTGGAGAAGGGCCTCGGGCTGGACGCCCAGCTGTTCGCCCAGGCCGTCCAGAAGACCCTCAACGACGACCGGAGCTGGGCGCACGACGGCGACATGACCTTCGAACGGATCTCCCAGGGCGATCCGGACTTCGTCATCACGCTGGCCAGCCCCGGCACCACCGGCACGTGGTGCGCCAAGTCCGGCCTGGACACCATGGAGGACAACGTCTCCTGCGACTCGGCCGCCACCGAGCGCGTGATGATCAACGCCTACCGCTGGGCCCAGGGTTCGGCCACCTTCGGACCGGACAAGCTGTACGCGTACCGGCAGATGCTCATCAACCACGAGGTCGGCCACCGGCTCGGCCACAACCACGTGAGCTGCCGGACGGAGGGCGCGCTCGCGCCGGTCATGCAGCAGCAGACCAAGACGCTGGATCTCGACGGCATCAAATGCCGCCCCAACCCGTGGGTGTACCCCACCACTGAGTAACCCTCAGTTGCCTTAGCGCGACAGAACGCTATTCCGCCGGGAAAGTTACGCCGGTTCACCCCTTTCGGTGGCGCGACGGACAACCGTCCGTCGCGCCACCGGCGTATCCGCTTACGGTCGTCCCGCCGCGAGTCGCCGAAGGAACGGCGGCCGCTCACAAGGGAGATCGGGGGTGCGCTCGTGCGGATCGGACTGCTCACCGACGGTGGTTATCCGTACGCGACCGGTGAGTCCAGGCTCTGGTGCGACCGGCTCGTACGCGGGCTCGCACAGCACGAGTTCGACCTCTTCGCGCTCAGCCGCTCCGCCGAACAGGAGGCGGCCGGCTGGGTCCGGCTCCCTCCCCAGGTCGCCGGCGTGCGCACCGCACCCCGGTGGACCGCCGACGAGGAAGCCCTTGGTCTCCACGCCCCCCGGGGACCGCTCGCCCGGCTGCTGACCGGCGGGGGCGCGCGCATGTACGCCCGGCGCGAACGGCGGCGCTTCGCCGCGCACTTCGCTGACCTCGCGGCCTCCGTCTGCACCGCCGCGGGTCCGGAGCGCGGCCGTAAGGGCACGGGCCACGCGGAAGAGGGTGCCGAAACCCGCCTCATGGACGAGCGGTTCACCCGCGGCCTCTACGGCCTCGCCGAACTCGCCTGGGAATACGGCGGGCTGCCCGCCGCCCTGCGCTCCGAGACGGCCGTGCGCATCCTGGAGGCCGCCTGCCGCGCACCCGGCACCGGACGCACCGTGCAGAACGCCACCGTCACCGACCTGCTCGCCTTCACCGCCGAGCTGGACCGGGTGCTGCGCCCCCTCTCCCTCGACTGGTACGAGGAGGACGGCCTCGGCGCCGTGGACCTCTGCCACGCGACGGCGGGCGGTGCCGCCGCGCTCCCGGGTCTGCTGGCCAAACGCTTCTTCGGGGTGCCGCTGCTGGTCACCGAGCACTCCGTCCGGGTGCGGGCCCACTACCTGGCGTCGGGCGGCGCGCCGGCCGGCGCACCGGTGCGCGCCCTCCTCGCCAACCTGCACGGACGGCTCGCCACAGAGGTGTACCGGCAGGCCGCGCTCATCACCCCCGGCAACACCCACGCCCGCCGCTGGCAGGAGCGCTGCGGCGCCGACCCCGCGAAGCTGCAAACCGTGTACCCGGGCATGGAGGCGGCCCGGTTCGCCGCGCTCGGCGAGCGCGAGGACGACGGCGGGCCCGACACGCTCGTCTGGGTCGGCCGCATCGAGCCCGCCAAGGACCTGACCGGCCTCCTGCACGCCTTCGCCGAGGTGCGCCTGGCCGAGCCGGACGCCCGGCTGCGGATCATCGGCGCCCCGGCCCCGGGCCCGGCGGGCGCCGCCTACCTGGCCCGCTGCCGCGACCTGGCCGCCCAGCTCTTCCCCGAGGAGGACGCGGTCGGCTTCGAGGAGATCGGCGGGCCCGAGGTCCCGGAGCTCGCCCAGGCCTACGCGGCGGGCGGGGTGGTGGTGCTCTCCAGCGTGGTCGAGGGCTTCCCGATCAGCCTGGTCGAGGCGATGTTCTGCGGCCGGGCCACGGTGTCGACGGACGTCGGCGCGGTCGTCGAGGTCATCGGCGGTACGGGGCTCGTGGTCCCGCCGCGCAACCCACGGGCGCTCGCGGACGCCTGCGTCGCCCTCCTGCGCGACCCCGAGCGCCGTGCCCGCCTGGGCGCGGCGGCGCGCGCCCGGGCGCTCGAACTCTTCACCGTCGAACAGAATCTCGCCGCCTTCCACGGGATCTACCTGGAGCTGATCGCGCGGGCCCCGGTGCGCGAGAGGCCCCAGCCCGCCCCGCACGACGGCCCGCGCCCCTTCGCCACCCCGCCGGAGGCCCACGTCCTGGACCACTGGCCGGAGCCGGCGGGAGCGGAGCGCGCCGACCGCGACCGCACCCCCAGCTGGGCGGGCGCCGGGAGCGGCGATGCGTAGCCACGAGACGGCCGGCCCCGTACCGGGCGGACAGCACCACGGAGGAATGACGATGAGCCGCGAGGGCCACCAGGGGGACGCCGCATCCGCGCCGGAGCTCGCGTCCGCGGACGCGCCCGCGCGCGCCCCCGAAGTGGCGCACGCGCACCCCGCCTCCGCCCTGCGCAAGGCGGCCCTCGGCCGGCGGGGGACCGCCGACCCGGTGCGGGCGCTCATGCACCGTCACCGGGAGCTGTGCGAACGGGCCGTCGACCCGCTGGAGATCGCAGCGGGACTGGAGGCCCACGGGGTCACCGACCGCACCGCCGCCCGCTACCGGCACCGCGACGTGTTCTCGCTCGCCGAGGAGCTCTTCGCGCGGGTCCCCGCGGTCGCGGGGGAGCCCGTCGCGACCGGCCCCGCTCCGGCGCGCGACGTCACCACGCGCGCCGCCTGGTCCCTGCGCGCCCTGCTGCCCGGCGCCGCCTGCCTCGCGACCCTGGTCGCGCTCGGGCTGACCGACGGGGTCCTCGGCGGCGACGCCCGCCTCGCCATCGGCTCCGCCGGGGCGATCCTCGCGCTCGTCGGCCTCGCCCTCGCCCTGCGCACCGGCCCGCTCAGCGCCCGGAAGGGGAGGGGGTCGTCCGGCGCCGTCGCGCTCGGCGCCGGCTGGCTGCTCGGCTACGTCCTGTACGGCGACGACCTGCTCCACCAGGTCCTCAGCGGCGGCCCCGAGGGCCCCTGGACGATGACCCCGGCCCCCCTGCTGGGGCTCGCCGTCGCGGTGGCACCGGCCGCCTGGTGCGCCCACCTCTTCGCCCTGGCCGCACACCGCCGCCTGCACGGCAGCCACGCGCTGGAGGAGTTCGGGGCGGGCGCGCGCCCCCTGCTCTTCGGCGTCGTCGCGCTCTTCGCCGGTGCCCTCGCCGTACTGCTGTATCTGGCCCGCCTCGGCTTCGGCACCGGCGGCTCGCCGGCCGGGGCCGCCGCCCTCGGGATGCTGCTCCTGCTGGCCCGCCT
Organism: Streptomyces sp. NPDC052299; assembly: GCF_040679335.1. Lineage (NCBI taxonomy): Bacteria > Bacillati > Actinomycetota > Actinomycetes > Kitasatosporales > Streptomycetaceae > Streptomyces > Streptomyces sp. NPDC052299. The sequence goes on from NZ_JBFAUP010000006.1 coordinate 47,577, forward strand.
GCTGACCGTCCACGGCTTCCCGGAACCCGCCGCCACCGGAATCGCCGCCGCCTGCGCGATGGAGGCGGCGGCTCCCGCCCTGATCCTGGCCGGGCGGCTGCCCGGGCTCGACGCGGTCGCCCGCCCCGTCGACGCCCTCATCGGGGCGGCGGGCCCCGGGGCCGTGCCCGTACTGGCCTGCGGCACCGCCGCGTTCGGCCTGCTGATCACCGCCGTCCTGGCCCTCTCCCGGGCATCCGCCCACGCCGCCCCCTGAGGCGGCCCCCCTTCCCCGCGGAGCCGACGCCGCGGACCGTCACCACCCGAACCGTACGCAGCGACGCGTACGGGACAGCCCTCAAGGAGACACCGACATGACCCGCCAATCCCCCGCACCGGCAGCCCGCCGTCGGCCCTCAGGCCGGGGCGGTGCGCGATGAGGGTGCTGCTGCTCGGAGCCAACGGATTCATCGGCCGGTTCGTGGCCGACCGGCTGCTCGCCGACCCCGCCGTCCACCTCACGGCCCTCGGCCGCGGCGACGACGCCGACGTCCGGTTCGACCTCGCGACCGGAAGCCCCGGAGCGCTCACCCGCTTCCTGGACGCCGTCCACCCCGGGGTCGTCGTCAACTGCGCCGGCGCGACCCGGGGTGGCGCGCGCGACCTCACCCGGCACAACACCGTCGCCGTCGCCACCGTCTGCGAGGCGATGCGGCGCAGCCGCTGCACCGCCCGCCTGGTCCAGGTCGGCTGCGCGTCGGAGTACGGGCCGTCCCAGCCCGGGTCCTCCACCGCCGAGGACGCCATCCCGCGCCCCGGCGGCCCCTACGGCGTCAGCAAGCTCGCCGCCACCGAGCTCGTCCTCGGCTCCGGCCTCGACGCGGTCGTCCTGCGGGTCTTCTCACCGGTCGGCCCCGGCACCCCGGCCGGTTCCCCGCTCGGCCGGCTCGCCGAGGCGATGCGCCGCACCATGCAGGCGGGGGACGGCGAGCTCAAGCTCAGCGGCCTCGGCGTGCAGCGGGACTTCGTGGACGTGCGCGATGTGGCGCGGGCCGTCCACGCCGCCTCGCTCTCCGCCGCGCAGGGCGTCGTCAACATCGGCACCGGCCGGGCCGTCCGGCTGCGCGACGCGGCGGCCGTCCTCGCCAAGGTCGCCGGATACGCCGGAGTGCTCCACGAGCTGGACACGCCCCCCGCCCGCCTCCCCATCGGCGCGCCCCGCACCTCCACCGAGTCGGTCATCGAACACCTCTCGGCCACCCCGTCCCCGTACCCGGACGGCTGCGGCGCCTGGCAGCAGGCCGACGTCCGCACCGCGCGGGACCGGCTCGGCTGGCGCCCCCGGATCAACCTGGAGGAATCGCTCGCCGACATCTGGATGGAGGCGGCGTGCCGTATCTGACCAGTACCGGCACCGCCCGGCGCGGCAGCGGCGCCGACCGGCTCGGAGTCGGGGTCCCCGGATACGCCCACCCGCTGCTCGCCCCCGCCGAGTGGGCCGAGCTGACCCGCCCCGGCACCCCGCTGCACTGGGCCGTCCTCAACATCGACAACGGCCCCGGCAGCCGGCCCGACCCGCACTGTCTGGAGGCGGCCGGACGGCTGCGCAACGCCCGCGCCCGCGCACTGCGCGAGGGCGACCCGCTCGACGCGGTACGGGCGTCCGGCGGCCGGCTGCTCGGACAGCTCGACCTCGCCCACGGCACCCGGCCGTTCGGAGAACTGCTCGCCGACGCCCGGTCCTATCTGGACTGGTACCGGGTGGACGGCTTCTACCTGGACCGCTGTCCGGCCGGACGCGCCGAGCTGCCGGCCGTCCGACGGCTCACCGGCACCCTGCGGGCCTTCCTCGGGAAGGACCACGGGCACCTCGTGCTGGGGCACGACACCCATCCGTATCCCGGTTACGCGGAGACGGGGGACCAGCTCGTCACGTTCCGGGGTGCGTGGAGCGACTACCGCTGGTCGCAGGTGGCGGAGTGGACCGCGGCCTATCCGCCCGGCCGCTTCGCGCACTTCGTGCACGGCGTTCCGCGGACGCATCTGGAGGAGGCGATGCGCATCGCCCGCTGGCAGGGCGCCGGGACGATCTTCTTCACCGACCGCGGCGGCCGGTCCGGTCCGGGGAACGGCCGGAACGGCGACGGACAAAGCGACCCATTCGCGGCACTGCCCAGGTACTGGGACGAAATCGTCTCGCGGATCGGACCCGGTATCTCGGAATGAGAGGGGGCGTGGCAGTGTTACGGGAAGAACAACCGTACGTAGTCGAAGTACGTAGAAACCGACCACCTGCATTGTTGAGGTTCCTGTGTCGCTGCCACCCCTGGTCGAGCCAGCTGCTGAGCTCACCGTCGACGAGGTCCGCAGGTACTCCCGCCACCTGATCATCCCGGATGTCGGGATGGACGGGCAGAAGCGGCTGAAGAACGCGAAGGTGCTCTGTGTCGGCGCCGGCGGCCTCGGTTCGCCGGCCCTGATGTACATGGCCGCCGCCGGTGTCGGCACGCTCGGCATCGTGGAGTTCGACGAGGTCGACGAGTCGAACCTGCAGCGCCAGGTCATCCACAGCCAGGGCGACATCGGCAAGTCCAAGGCCCAGTCGGCCAAGGAGACCGTCCAGGGCATCAACCCCCTGGTCAAGGTGGTCCTTCACGAGGAACGGCTCGAAGCCGAGAACGTGATGGACATCTTCTCCCAGTACGACCTGATCGTGGACGGCACGGACAACTTCGCCACCCGCTACCTGGTCAACGACGCCGCGGTCCTGCTGAACAAGCCCTACGTGTGGGGCTCGATCTACCGCTTCGACGGCCAGGCGTCCGTGTTCTGGTCCGAGCACGGTCCCTGCTACCGCTGCCTCTACCCGGAGCCGCCCCCGCCGGGCATGGTTCCGTCCTGCGCCGAGGGCGGCGTCCTCGGTGTGCTCTGCGCCTCCATCGGCTCGATCCAGGTCAACGAGGCCATCAAGCTGCTCGCCGGCATCGGCGACCCGCTGGTCGGCCGGCTGATGATCTACGACGCCCTGGAGATGCAGTACCGCCAGGTCAAGGTGCGCAAGGACCCCGACTGCGCGGTCTGCGGCGAGAACCCCACCGTCACCGAGCTCATCGACTACGAGGCGTTCTGCGGCGTCGTGTCGGAGGAGGCCCAGGAGGCGGCGGCCGGTTCGACCATCACTCCGAAGCAGCTCAAGGAGTGGATCGACGCCGACGAGAAGATCGAGATCATCGACGTCCGCGAGCCGAACGAGTACGAGATCGTCGCGATCCCGGGCTCCCGGCTGATCCCGAAGAACGAGTTCCTGATGGGCAACGCCCTCCAGGACCTCCCGCAGGACAGGCGCATCGTCCTGAACTGCAAGACGGGTGTCCGCAGTGCGGAAGTCCTCGCGGTCCTCAAGTCGGCGGGCTTCGCCGACGCGGTCCACGTGGGCGGCGGCGTGATCGGCTGGGTCAACCAGATCGAGCCCGAGAAGCCGGTCTACTAGAGCGTCCCGAAGGGGCCGGTCCGCATCACGCGGGCCGGCCCCTTCGGCGTTCCGGGGCGCCGCTACGAGCAGGTCGTGCCGTCCGCCGGGACCTTCCCGTCCAGGAAGTACGCGTCCACGGCCGACGTCACACAGCGGTTGCCGCCGTACGCGCCGTGCCCCTCGCCCTTGTTGGAGAGCAGCACACCGACGCCCTCGCCCAGCTCGTCCGCCATCCGGCGGGCGCCCTCGTAGGGCGTGGCAGGGTCGCCCGTCGTGCCCACGACCAGGACCGGACCGGCGCCCGGAGCGCTCGCCTCCGGGTCGTCGTGCTCGCCCGCCACCGGCCAGCCGGAGCACCAGCCGGCCGTGTCCCAGGCCAGGAACGGCCCGAAGACCGGGGACAGCTTCTCGAACTCTGGCAGCAGCGCCTTCGCCTCGGCCGCCGTGGGGCGCGCCTTGCTGTCCGCGCAGGAGATGGCCCGCTGCGAGTGGTTCTGGGTGTCGTAGTGGCCGTTCTCGTCCCGGCCGTTGTACGAGTCGGCGAGCTGGAGCAGCAGGGCGCCGCTGCCGGCCTCGGCCTCGTCCAGGGCGCGGGTGAGGGTGGGCCAGCTGTCCTCGGAGTAGAGGGGGGTCACGATGCCGGTGATCGCCAGCGACTCGTTGAGCTCGCGGTCCGTGCCGGTCGGCAGCGGCTCGGCGTCGATCCGCTTCAGCAGCGCCGCGATCCTCCGGGTGCCCGCCTTCGGGTCCTGTCCGCGGTCCTCGAGGTAGTTCTCCAGGGCCCGCTGGAAACCGGTCGCCTGGTTGCGCGCGTGCCCGGTGGAGTCCGCGGTCGGGTCGACGACCGCGTCCAGGACCGTACGCCCCACCCGCTTGGGGAAGAGGTGGGCGTACGTGCCGCCCAGCTCGGTGCCGTACGACATGCCGAAGTACGTCAGCTTCTCGTCCCCCAGGGCCTGGCGGATCAGGTCCATGTCGCGGGCGGCGTTCGTCGTGCCGACGTACGGGAGGACCTTGCCGGACAGGCGTGCGCAGCCGGCCCCGAAGTCGGCGCCGTCCGCCATGAACGCCGCCTCCTCGGCCGCGGTGTCCGGGGTCATGTCCACATTCTGGTACGCCTTCTCCTGCGCCTTGTCGTCGCGGCACCGCACCCCGGCGCTCTGCGCCACCCCGCGCGGGTCGAAGCCCACCAGGTCGTAACGGGAGTTGAGGGTGGTGTACCCGGCCGCCGCGCGCGGCAGGATCGAGACGCCGGAGCCGCCGGGCCCGCCGAAGTTGAAGAGCATCGAGCCCAGGCGCTTGGACTTGTCCGTGGCCTCCTTGCGGATCAGGGCGATGCCGATGGTGTCGCCCTTCGGCTTCGCGTAGTCCAGCGGCACCCGCACCGTCGCGCAGCGCCACTCGGAGCCCGGTGCCTCGCCGCCCTCGGGGGCCTCGCAGCCGGTCCAGTCCAGGCGCTGCGAGGCGGGCGACGAGGCGGCGCCGTCGTCCGCCCGCCCGCCCGGCTTGTCGTCCGTACCGTCCTCGCAGCCCGCGAGCACCCCTGTCAGCAGCAGTGCGGCGGCGGCCAGTGCCCCGGCCCGTGCGTGTGCGACCACGTGTGCGTTCCCTCCCCGTCGAGCGCTGCCCGTACGGCAGTTCGCCCATCGTAGGGGGGCCGCGCGCGGGCTCAGCCGCAGACGGTCCCGGCCTCCGGGGTCCGGCCGTCGAGCAGATAGCCGCCGACCGCCTTCTGCACGCAGGCGTCCCCGCTGTTGTACGCGCCGTGGCCCTGGCCCTTGTACGTCATCTGCACGCCGACGTCCTCGCCCAGCTCGTCGGCCATCGCCTTGGCGCCCTCGTACGGGGTCGCCGGGTCGCCGGTGTTGCCGATGACGAGGATGGGGGCGGAGCCCGGCGCGCTGACGTCGGGGGTCTTCCAGGTGCCCTTGACCGGCCAGTCGGTGCAGCCCATCAGGCCCCAGCCCAGGTAGTTCCCGAAGACCGCCGAGGCGTCGCGGAACTCGGGGAGCTTCGCCTTCGTCTGCTCCAGCGTGAACCGCTCGCGCGAGTCGGCGCAGCTGATCGCGGAGTAGGCGGCGGCGGAGTTGTCGTAGCGCCCGTTCGCGGAGCGGCCGTTGAGGGAGTCGGCGAGCGCCAGGAGCAGGGAGCCGTTTCCGCCGTCGGCCTCGTCCACCCCCTGTTCCAGGAGCGGCCAGGTCTCCTTGGAGTAGAGGGCCGCCGCGATGCCGGTGGTGGCCTGGGTCTCGGTCAGCTTGCGGGCGCCGATGCCCTTGATGGGCTTCTTCTCCAGCTCGTCCAGCAGGGAGGCGATGCCCTGCTCGATCTCCTTCGCGTCGGAGCCGGGCAGCTTGCAGGCGTCGCCCCGGTCCGCGCAGTCCTCGGTGAAGTTGTCCAGCGCGAGCTGGAAGCCCTTGGCCTGGCTCAGCGAGGACTGCTCGGCGTCCTCGGTGGGATCGACCACCGCGTCCAGGACCGCCCGGCCGACCTTCTTCGGGAAGAGGTGCGCGTAGACGCCGCCCAGCTCGGTGCCGTACGAGATGCCGAAGTAGTACAGCTTCTCGTCGCCGAGCACCTGGCGCATCAGGTCCATGTCGCGGGCTGCGTTGGTGGTGCCGACGTACGGAAGCTGCTCGCCGGACCGCTTCTCGCAGGCGGCGGCGAACCGCTTGGTGTCCTGGACGAACGCCTTCTCCTCCGCCGCGTCGTCCGGGGTGCCGTCCTCCTGGTAGCGGGCGTCCAACTGCTTGTCGGTCTCGCACTCGACGCCGTCGCTGTTCCCCACGCCGCGCGGGTCGAAGCTCACCAGGTCGTACCGGGCGCGCAGTTTGTCGTACGCCGTGCCGAACGCGGGCAGGGTCGCGACGCCCGAGCCGCCGGGGCCGCCGAAGTTGAAGATGAGCGAGCCGATCCGCTTCTCCGTGCTGACCGCCTTCGCGCGGATCAGGGCCAGCTCGATGGTGTCGCCGTCCGGCTTCGCGTAATCGAGGGGGGCCTTCATGGAGGCGCACTCCCAGTTCGCCCCGCCGGGCAGCGGGGACGGCGGGTTTCCGCCGCCCTGGGCCTGGGAGGGCGCGGGGCACTTCTTCCACGTCAGCTTCTGGGAGGCGAGGCCGGACGACGGGCTGCCGGTGGTGGCGTTCGCGGCGCGGGCCTGGCTCGTCGGGCCGGTGGCTTCCTTGTCACCCCCGTCCGCGCAGCCGGCGAGGGGGAGCAGCACGGTCACGGTGGCGGCGAGGGCAGCGGCGCGCAGGGCGGGGGAGGTCCTCATCGCTCCATGCTGCGGTGGCGCCGGGGCACGCGCACGGGGTGCCGGTCCAAGTGGGTGGCCCGTGCACGCAGGCTCTCCCGGTCAGCGCCCGGGGTTCAGAGCTGCCCCTTGCGGGTGAGGTGGTTGAAGCACAGCCAGCCGGGAAGGACGGGCAGCCACAGGGTCATCAGCCGGAACAGCAGCACCGCCGGGGCGGCGACCTCCTTCGGCAGCCCGACCGCGATCAGACCCAGCGTCAGCGCGCCCTCGACGGCGCCCATGCCGCCGGGCGTCGGCGCGGCCGAGCCGAGCGCGTTGCCGGCGAGGAAGACCACCGCGATGCTCGCGTAGCTGAGGTGCGGGGTGTCCGGTCCGCTGAACGCCCGGACCGAGGCGTCCAGGCACATCACGAAGACACCGGTCAGCAGCAGCATCCCGCCGATCCCGGTGAGCAGCTTCTGCGGGCGCTGCACCACGTCGAGCATGCGGGGCACGACCCCGGCGAACAGCGACCGCACCCGGGTCACCACGAACTTCCGCAGGAACGGGATGGCGGTGACCACGAGGACCAGCACGGCGACCGTCAGCAGCCCGGCGATCACGGTCCTGGACGGGGTGAGCGAGGACGGCGTCTTCTCGGTGCCGGTCAGATAGCCGAAGGCGCCCAGCAGCAGGATGTGGCAGCCCAGCCCGAACAGCTGGGACGCGCCCACACTCGCCACCGCGAGACCGGGGCGGACCCCGGACCGCTGGAGGAACCGGGTGTTCAGCGCCACCCCGCCGACCGCCGCCGGGGCCACGATCTTCACGAACGACCCGGCCACCTGCGCGAGGACGGTCCGGCCGAAGGACACCCGCTCGGGCACGAAGCCGAGCAGGCTCATCGCGGCGGCCACGTAACTCAGCGCCGAGAAGCCGAGCGCGGCGGCCACCCAGCCCCACTCCGCCTGCTCCACGACCGCCCCGAAGTCGGCCTCGGTGACCTGTGAGATCAGGAAGTACGCGGCGATGGCACCGGCGATGAAGCTGATCAGGGTGCGCGGCTTGATGCGTTCCAGGCGGACCGGCTCGACCGGCGCCTGCGGGCGGATCAGCAGGACCTCCCGGCGGATCTGGGAGAGCAGATCCTCCTCGCGCGCCTCTTCGAGGGCGTCGTCCATGGCCCGCTTCTCGGCCTGCTTCTCGGTGCGCAGCGACTTGCGCGCGTTCTTGCGGTCGCCCTTCCTGGACAGCTCCGCGCCCTCGGCCCGGGCGCGCTTGGCCGCGTCCGACGCTTCGAGGACGGCCTCGCGTTCGCGCTGCGAGCGTTCCCGGGCGAGCCTCCGCAGCTGCGCCCGGGTGGAGCGGCTGAGCGCGATCGGCTGGAGGAGGGGCAGACAGTCGGCGACCGCGTCGGGGCCGAGCACGGCGAGCGCGGCGGACACGGCCCGTTCGGGGCCCACCCGCAGCCCGGTGGTGGTCAGCAGCTGCGCGACGTCCATCCGCAGGACCAGGTCACCGGCCGCGATCTCGCCGCCGCGCAGGTCGGTCACGAACACCGTGCCGAAACGATCCACCAGTATGGCGTCGCCCGTGAGCCTGCGGTGCGCGATCCGGCGCGACTGGAGGGCCTTGACCTGCTCCCACGCCCCGCGCACCAGATCGTCGGTGATCTCGGCGTCCTCCAGGGCGTCCAGCGTCCGGCCGCCGATGTGCTCGTAGACCAGCATCACGGCGTCCGGGCCGAGCTCGGAGGTGGCGATGAGCTTGGGCGCGTTGGCCCCGGCGGCGATGGCCGCGTACGCGAGCAGCGCCTCCTGCTCCAGGGCCTGGCGCAGCGACTGGATGGACCGCCGCTGGGTGATGCCGCGCAGGGTGAGCCTGCGCCACACCCGGTAGAAGAACCCCTGGGCCTGTTGTTCGCGGTCCACGACGGTCACGTCCAGCGGTGGCCCGTCCTCCAGGGAGACCAGATAGCGGCGCCCCCGGTCGCTCTGGTCGCCGGCGTCGGGCGCGTCGTCCGCCCGCATCGCGGTCACCGGCCGGAAGCCGACGTGCCGCAGACCGGCCATCAGGTGCTGGCCGGTCGGGCGGACGTTCGGCGAGCCGACCGCGTACAGCGTGCCGTACGCCACCGTCCAGCCGATGAGCACCGTGAGCACGATGGAGAACGGGGTCGTGTAGCCGCCGACCAGCATCGCGAAGGCGTCCAGCAGCAGCACCACCCACAGCACGACCCGCCAGCGCGGCCGTCTCGCCATGCCGACCGCGGTCATGTACGCGATCACGGGCGCGAGGTAGCCGTGCACCGGATCGGTGACCACGTCGCCGGGCTGCGGCTGGGTCAGCGCGTCCCGGATGGTGCCGGAGGCGGACTTGGCGACCCACAGGTCCGCGGCGAGCGTCACCCCGTGCGCCAGCACCGCGGCCAGCACCCCGTCGGCGATCCGGAGCCCGTCGCGTTTGATCAGCCGCTCGATGGCGAAGGCGACCGGGACGAGCAGTACGGCGATGCTGGAGACCAGCCCGGCGAGCTTGATCACCAGGTCGGGGGCCTGGCCCGTGCCCTTGTTGATGTCCTCTTCGAGACCGGTGGTGGTGCCGTGGGCGAAGGCGGCGACGGAGAACAGCACGACGACCGCCAGCACCCCGATGAGCAGGCGCAGCAGGTCGGAGGGGCGGTGCACCCGGGCGGGCAGCAGCGGTTCGTCACCGGAGACGCGCTCGGCCTGCGACGTCCCGGAGCCGGCGAGGGTCGATCCGGCCAGGGTCTCCGCGTCCGTGCCCGGCTCCCGCCGGGGGCTGTCCGGACGCGGCTCGGCATCGGAGGCGTCGGCCGCCTTCGGTGGCTGCACGCCCTGCTCCTTCGTCGCCTCTGATTGGTCTTCGTGTTCTCGTATCACCGGTCACCGCCCGCATGATGGTGGCACGGCCGATGGGCGCAAGGGGGCATCAGGGTGCGATGCGGGGGCGTGCGATGCGCAACATACGCTCCTTTCCCGCCGTGCGCACGCTCCGTGTGCGCGCGAACACGGCGCGGCCGGGACTGTCGGTGGGGTGAGGCAGGATGGGGCGGATGAGCGAACACCCGACGGGCGACGCGCTGCCGGAGTACGCGGAGCGCGTGCTCGACGTCGCCGACCTGATCCCGCCCGGCCGCGTCATGACGTACGGCGACGTCGCGGAGTGGCTGGACGAGGGCGGCCCGCGCCAGGTCGGCCGGGTCATGGCGCTGTACGGCAGCGCGGTGCCGTGGTGGCGTGTGGTACGGGCCGACGGCAGGCTGCTGCCCGGCCACGAGCTGCGCGCCCTGGACCACTACCGCGCGGAGAACACCCCGCTGCGCGAGGCCCCCGCGAGCGCGGAGGGCCACCTCCCGCGCCTGGACATGCGGCGCGCGCGATGGGACGGCGTGACGGGCGGCGGTGGGGGAGCTCACACCTGACAGCTTCGGCCATGGGGAGGCGGAACGGGCGGATCCGGCTCCGTACGGTGCGCGGCGCGCGGCCCGGTGCCGGGCGGGCGGCGGTCCGGCCGCGCCCCGGGCCCCCGGGCGCCGACGGCCGTCCGGGACCGTGCGGCCGGAAGAACGTGACGATCCCCGCAGCCGTCCCGCCGCATTCGGCGGGCGCGCCGGAGTAGCGTCTTCAGTTCGCGGCGGACGCCGCGCCCTCACCACCCGTACACCCACCAGGACCGGCGAACCCACGTGAGCACCTCCTCCACCACCCGGCACAGTCCTCACCGTCGCGCACGGCCGGGGACCACGGGCCCGTACCGGCTGGTGCGCACCCTGCCGGGTTCGGTGGAGCCCCCTCTCCTGGACGCGGCGCAGCGCGCGGTGGTTGACCACCCGGGCGGCCCGCTCCTGGTTCTCGCCGGACCCGGTACGGGCAAGACGACGACGCTGGTCGAAGCCGTCGCCGCGCGCGTCGCCCGGGGCGCCGACCCGGCCCGCCTGCTGGTCCTCACCTTCAGCCGCAAGGCCGCCGTCGAACTCCGCGACCGGATGGCCGCCCGGCTCGGCGCCGCCCGGGGACCGCAGGCCACCACCTTCCACTCCTTCTGTTACGCCCTCGTCCGCGCCCACCAGGACGCCGACCTCTTCGCGGACCCGCTGCGGCTGCTCTCCGGCCCGGAGCAGGACGTGACCGTCCGCGACCTCCTGGCCGGCCAGCTCGAACTGGAGAAGGAGGGCCGCCCGCACATCAGCTGGCCCGACGAGCTGCGCGCCTGCCTGACCACGCGCGGCTTCGCCGACGAGGTGCGCGCGGTGCTCGCCCGCAGCCGTGAGCTGGGCCTCGGCCCGGACGCCCTCGCCGCCTTCGCCCGGCGCACCGGCCGCCCCGACTGGGGCGCAGCCGCCCGCTTCCTCGCCGAATACCTCGACGTGCTGGACGCCCAGGGCGTACTGGACTACGCGGAGCTGGTGCACCGCGCGGTGCTGCTCGCGGAGCGCCCCGAGGTGTCGGCGCGGCTGGCGGGGGCGTACGACGCGGTCTTCGTGGACGAGTACCAGGACACGGACCCCGCCCAGGTGCGGCTCCTGCACGCGCTGGCCGGCAACCGGGGCAGCAACCCGGGGGGCGGCGGCGGGCGGGACCTGATCGCCTTCGGTGACCCGGACCAGTCGATCTACGCGTTCCGGGGCGCCGACGTCAACGGCATCCTCGACTTCCCGGAGACGTTCCGGCGCGCGGACGGCGCGCCCGCCCCGGTCGGCGTCCTCACCACCTCGCGCCGCTCCGGCGACCGGCTGCTCGCCGCCACCCGGCTGCTCACCCGTCGCATGCCGCTCACCCGGCTGCCGTCGGCGAAGGTCCGCGCCCACCGCGAGCTGCGCGCGGTCCGCGAGGGCGGCGACGTCGAGGCGTACACCTATCCGACCGCCTCCACGGAGCTGGACAACATCGCGGACCTGCTGCGCCGGGCGCACCTGGAGGACGGGGTGCCGTGGTCCGAGATGGCGGTGCTCGTCCGCGCCGGAGGCCGCACGCTGCCCTCCCTGCGCCGGGCCCTGACCTCGGCGGGCGTCCCGCTGGAGGTCGACGGCGACGACCTGGCCCTGCGCCACGAACCGGCGGTCGGCCCGCTCCTGACGGCGCTGCGCGCGGTGGCGGAGGCGGCGGTGCGCGGCACGGCTTCCGACGAGGCGGGGGCCCCCTGGCTCGACACCGAGACCGCGCTGACCCTGCTCGCCTCGCCCCTCGGCGCGATGGACGCCGCCGATCTGCGCCGCCTCGGCCGTGCCCTGCGGGACGAGGAGCGCGCCGCCGGGAACAAGGTCCCCGCGCCCTCCGGCGCACTGCTGGCCCGGGCGCTCGCCGAACCGGAGCGCCTGGTCACGCACGATCCGGCGTACGCCCGGGGCGCCCAGCGCCTCGGCGCGCTCCTGCGTACCGCCCGCGAGCTCCTGGAGGCGGGCGGCACCGCCGAGGAGGCCCTGTGGGAGCTGTGGTCCGGCACCCCGTGGCCGGGCAGGCTGGAGCGGGCGGCCCTGCGCGGGGGCACCGCGGGGCGCAACGCGGACCGCGACCTCGACGCGGTGTGCGCGCTGTTCGAGACCGCCGCCCGCGCCGAGGAACGCACCGGCGGCCGGGGCGCCCTCAACTTCCTGGAAGAGGTCGACGCCCAGGACATCGCGGCCGACACCCTCTCCCGCCGCGCGGTCCGCCCGGACGCCGTCCGGCTGATGACCGCCCACCGCTCCAAGGGCCTGGAGTGGCGCCTCGTCGTCGTCACGGGCGTCCAGGAAGGGCTCTGGCCGGACCTGCGCCGCCGGGGCTCGCTCCTCGAAGCGGACCGGATCGGCCGCGACGGGCTCGCCGAGCCGCTGACGCCGGGCGCCCTTCTCGCGGAGGAGCGGCGGCTGTTCTACGTGGCGGCGACCCGGGCCCGCGAGCGCCTGGTCGTCACGGCGGTCAAGGCCCCCGCCGACGACGGCGACCAGCCCTCCCGCTTCCTCGCCGAGCTGGGCGTCGAACCCCGTGACGTCACCGGCCGCCCGCGCCGCCCGCTGTCCGTCGCCGCGCTCGTCGCCGAGTTGCGCGCCACCACGGTCGACCCGGCCGCGTCGGACGCGTTGCGCGGGGAGGCCGCCCGCCGCCTCGCCCGGCTCGCGGCGCTCACCGACGACGACGGCCAGCCGCTCGTACCGTCCGCGCACCCGTACCGCTGGTGGGGCCTGTACGAACCGACCCGCTCGGCCGTGCCGCTGCGCGACCGGGACCAGCCGGTCACCCTCTCCGGCAGTGCGCTCGACCAGCTCGCCAACACCTGCGCGCTCCAGTGGTTCCTGGGCCGCGAGGTGAAGGCCGACGCGCCCGCGAGCGCCGCCCAGGGCTTCGGGAACGTCGTCCACGTCCTGGCCGACGAGGTGGCCTCCGGCCGTACGCCCGCCGATCTGGCCGTCCTCATGGAACGGCTCGACTCGGTCTGGGACGGGCTCGTCTTCGACGCCCCCTGGAAGTCGCGCCAGGAGAAGGAGCAGGCCCGCGCCGCCCTCGAACGCTTCCTGCGCTGGCACGTCATGGACCGGGCGGGGCGCACCCCCGTCGCCAGCGAGCACGACTTCGACGTGACGCTGGCGGCCGGGGAGTACGAGGTGCGCATCCGGGGCTCCATGGACCGCGTCGAACGGGACGCCGAGGGCCGGGCCTACGTGGTCGACTTCAAGACCGGCAAGCAGTCCCCGACGAGGGACGAGGTCCACCGGCACCCCCAGCTCGCCGTCTACCAGCTGGCGGTACGGGAGGGCGCGGTCGACGACGCCTTCGGCGGTACGCGGCCGGAGCCCGGCGGCGCCGAACTCGTACAGCTGCGCCAGGCCGCGCCCAAGAAGGAGGGCGGCGATGCCGCGCCCAAGGTGCAGGCGCAGGCGCCGCCGGACGGCGAGTGGGTCTCCGACCTGCTGGCGACCGCGGCGGGGCGGGTCCTGGACGAACGCTTCACGCCGACGACCGGCCAGCACTGCGGCCACTGCTCCTTCAAGGCGTCGTGCAGCGCGCAGCCCGAGGGCCGGCACGTCGTCGAGTGATCAGTGCTTGCGGGCCACCAGGCCGTACACACTGACGTCGGCGTCGGTGACGTCGTTGATGTCCTGGTAGCGCGTGCGGTCCAGCTCGTCCAGGCCCGCCACGAACTCCGGGTCCGGGTTCTCGGCCTCCGGCAGGTCCACCACGTGCTCGGGGCGCCAGCGGTGCACGGGGACGATGCCGGGTTCGAGGAGTTCCAGGCCGTTGTCGGTGACGAACCGTTCCATCTGGGCGTACGAGCGCCGCACCATGGCGAAGCCGCGCTCCCTGAAGCCCTTGGTGATGCTGCCGACCTGCTCCGGGTTGAGGTCCGAGCTGACATTGCTCAGGACGAGGACGCTGCCGGGGGCCAGCGCGTCGACCAGCCGCTTCACGACCGGGTAGGCCGTCTCGTCCTCGATGAAGTGGGTCACGGCGGCGAGGACCAGGGCGACCGGCCGGCCGAAGTCGAGCGTCCGGCGGGCGGCCGCCAGAATCCGGTCCGGCTCCCGCAGATCCGCCTCGATGTAGTCGGTGCGGCCCTCGGGGCCGCTGGTGAGCAGGGCCTGCGCGTGCACGAGGACCACCGGGTCGTTGTCCACGTAGACCACGCGCGACTCGGGCGCGATGCCCTGCGCGATCTGGTGCACGTTCGCCTGCGTCGGCAGCCCGGTGCCGACGTCCAGGAACTGCCGGATGCCGTCGCTCGTGGCGAGCGTCACCGCCCGCCGCATGAAGTCCCGGTTGTGCCGCACGGTGAGGTAGCCGCGCGGATTGGCGGCCAGCGCCATGGCAGCGGCCTCGCGGTCGGCCGGATAGTTGTCCTTGCCGCCGAGGAAGACGTCGTAGACCCGCGCGGGATGCGCCTTCGTCGTGTCGATGCGCTTCCTGAGCTCGCTGGCGTCAGGGGCGGGTGCGTCGGCGCTCATATGACCGTCCTCGTAAGGCTGTTGGTGCGACAAGCCGACAATCTAGACCCGTCCGGGTGTGACGGATGCCACCGGGAGGCGGCGGTGTGAGCCGCTTCCACGGCTTCACCCGTTGTCGGTGGTGCCGGTTAGCCTCTGTGGAGTGTCCCCGCGCCTCACCGATCCCGAGCAGCTCAAGGAGCTGCTGGGCATCCCCTTCACCCCGGAGCAGACGGCCTGCATCACCGCGCCGCCCGCCCCGCAGGTGATCGTGGCCGGAGCCGGGTCGGGGAAGACCACGGTGATGGCCGCCCGCGTGGTCTGGCTGGTCGGCACCGGCCAGGTCGCCCCCGAGCAGGTCCTCGGGCTCACCTTCACCAACAAGGCGGCCGGTGAGCTCGCCGAGCGCGTACGCAAGGCACTCGGCGCCGCCGGGATCACCGACCCGGACGTGATCGATCCGGACAACCCCCCGGGCGAGCCCGGCATCTCCACGTACCACGCCTTCGCCGGACGGCTGCTGACCGAGCACGGACTGCGCATCGGGCTCGAACCGGGCACCCGCCTCCTCGCCGACGCCACCCGCTACCAGCTCGCCGCCCGCGTGCTGCGCGAGGCGCCCGGCCCCTACCCGGCCCTCACCAGGTCCTTCCCCACCCTCGTCAGCGACCTCCTGGCCCTCGACGCCGAGCTGGCCGAGCACCTCGTACGCCCCGAACAGCTCGACGCGTACGACACCGAACTGCTGAGCGCGCTGGAGACCGCGAAGCTCAGCAACGAAGAGCTGCGCAGGATCCCCGCGACCGCCGAGGCCCGCCGCGAACTGCTCGCGCTGACCCGGCGCTACCGCGAGGCGAAGCGGAGCCGCGACCTCCTCGACTTCGGCGACCAGATCGCCCTCTCCGCCGAACTGGCCCTCACCCGCCCCGAGGTCGGCGCGATCCTCCGCGACACCTACCGGGTCGTCCTGCTCGACGAATACCAGGACACCTCCGTCGCCCAGCGCCTCCTGCTCTCCGCCCTCTTCGGCAGCGGCCCCGGCACCGGCGAACCGACCGGGCACGCCGTCACCGCCGTCGGCGACCCCTGCCAGGCCATCTATGGCTGGCGCGGCGCCTCCGTCGCCAACCTGGACGACTTCCCGAGCCACTTCCCGCACGCCGACGGCACCCCCGCGACCCGCTACGCGCTCAGCGAGAACCGCCGCAGCGGCGGCCGCCTCCTCCACCTCGCCAACGGACTCGCCGCCCCCCTGCGCGCCATGCACGAGGGCGTCGAGGCCCTGCGCCCCGCCCCCGGCGCCGAGCGCGACGGCCTCGTCCGCTGCGCCCTGCTGCCCACCCACACCGAGGAGATCGGCTGGCTCGCGGACTCGATCGCCCACCTCGTGCGCACCGGCAAGGCGCCCGGCGAGATCGCCGTCCTGTGCCGCACCGCCGGTGACTTCCCGGAGATCCAGGCCGCGCTGGTCGCCCGCGACATCCCGGTCGAGGTCGTCGGCCTCTCCGGGCTGCTCCACCTCCCCGAGGTCGCGGACCTCGTCGCCGTCTGCGAAGTCCTCCAGGACCCGGGGGCCAACGCCGCCCTGGTCCGGCTGCTCACCGGCCCCCGCTGGCGGATCGGCCCCCGCGACCTGGCCCTGCTCGGCCGCCGGGCCCGCCTCCTGGTGCACCGCGCCGCCCACGGCGACGACGAGGACGACCCCGACCGCAGGCTCGCCGAGGCCGTCGAGGGCATCGACCCGGCCGAGGTGATCTCCCTCGCCGACGCCCTGGACACCTTCCTGGACGGCGGCGGCGAGGAGGACGACCGGCTTCCGTTCTCCGCCGAGGCCCGCGTCCGCTTCGCTCGCCTCGCCGCCGAACTGCGCGACCTGCGCCGCTCGCTCGCCGACCCCCTGATGGACGTCCTGCACCGCGTCCTCGCCACCACCGGCCTGGAGGTCGAGCTCTCCGCGTCCCCGCAGGCCCTGGCCGCCCGCCGCCGCGAGACCCTCGGCAACTTCCTCGACGTCGCCGCCCGCTTCGCAGCCGTCGACAACGAGGCCACGCTCCTCGCCTTCCTCGGCTTCCTGCGCACCGCCGTCCAGTACGAGAAGGGCCTCGACAACGCGCTGCCCGGCGGCGAGAACACCGTCAAGGTCCTCACCGCCCACAAGTCCAAGGGCCTGGAGTGGGACGTCGTCGCCGTGCCCGGACTGGTCACCGGCCAGTTCCCCAGCGGCCAGTCCCGGGACGCCTGGACCTCCCAGGCCAAGGTCCTCCCGCACGCCCTGCGCGGCGACACCGCCACCCTGCCCGCCCTCCACAGCTACGACGCCAAGGGCCTCAAGGGCTTCAAGGCGGAGATGAAGGAGCACCAGCACACGGAGGAGCTGCGCCTCGGCTACGTCACCTTCACGCGCCCCCGCACCCTGTTGCTCGGCTCCGGCCACTGGTGGGGCCCCACCCAGAAGAAGCCGCGCGGCCCGTCCCCCTTCCTGCACGCGCTGTACGAGCACTGCGCCGCGGGGTACGGCGAGATCGAGGTGTGGGCGGACGCCCCGGCGGAGACCGACGAGAACCCGGCCCTGGCCGAGGCGTCCGCCGACCACGCCTGGCCGCTCCCGCTGGACGGCACCGCACTGGCCCGCCGCAGGGCCGCCGCGGACACGGTCATGGAGCTGCTGGCCCGGCCCGAGACCCCGGACGGCGACGCCGGTGTGCCGGACGTCCCGGCCCCCCGCCTCACCCCCGAGGAGACGCGCACCCTCGCCTCCTGGGACCGGGACCTCGACGCGCTGGCTGGGGAGCTGCGCCGGGCCCGCGCCACCGTGCGCGACGTCCTCGTCCCCGCCTCGCTCTCCGCCACCCAGCTGCTGCGCCTCGCCGACGACCCCGACGCCTTCGCCCGGGAGCTGGCCCGGCCCATGCCCCGCCCGCCGCAGCCCGCCGCCCGCCGGGGCACCCGCTTCCACGCCTGGGTGGAGTCCCGGTTCGAGGAGCTGCCGCTGCCCATGCTCGGTCCCGACGAGCTGCCCGGGGGCGAGGAGGGCGACGCCGACATCCGCGACGAGCGCGATCTCGCCGCCCTGAAGGAAGCCTTCGAGCGCACCCCGTACGCCCGCCGCACCCCGTACCGCGTGGAGACGCCGTTCCAGATCACCCTGGCGGGCCGGGTCGTCCGGGGCCGCATCGACGCCGTGTACCGCACGGGGGACACGTACGAGATCGTGGACTGGAAGACCGGCCGCACCCACACCGCCGACCCGCTCCAGCTCGCCGTCTACCGGCTGGCCTGGGCCGAGCTGCACGGACTCCCGCTCAGCGACGTCACGGCCACCTTCCTCTTCGTCCGCACCGGCGAGGCCGTCCGCCCGGCCTCCCTGCCGGGCCGCCCCGAGCTGGAGCGCATCCTTCTGGACGAGCCACTTCCGTCGGACGGATAAGCTGAAGGTCATGAGCGACACCCCGGACAGCGCCGTCCGCACGTACACCGAGCAGCACCGCGCGGCTTTCCTCGACGACCTCGCCGAGTGGCTGCGCATCCCCTCCGTATCCGCTCAGCCGGAGCACGAGGGCGACGTACGGCGCAGCGCCGAGTGGCTGTCGGCCAAGCTGAAGGAGACCGGATTCCCGGTCACCGAGGTCTGGGAGACCGACGGCGCACCCGCCGTCTTCGCCGAATGGCCCTCCGACGACCCGTCCGCCCCCACCGTCCTGGTGTACGGACACCACGACGTGCAGCCCGCCGCCCGCGAGGATGGCTGGAGCAGCGAACCGTTCGAGCCGGTGATCCGCGACGGCCGGATGTACGGGCGCGGCGCGGCCGACGACAAGGGGCAGGTGTTCTTCCACACCCTCGGCGTCCGGGCCCACCTCGCCGCCACCGGCCGCACCGCCCCCGCCGTGCACCTCAAGCTGATCGTGGAGGGCGAGGAGGAGTCCGGCTCCCCGCACTTCCGAGACCTGGTCGAGCGCCACGCCGGCCGCCTCGCCGCCGACGCGGTGATCGTCTCGGACACCGGCATGTGGGACGAGACCACGCCGACCGTCTGCACCGGGATGCGCGGCCTCGCCGAGTGCGAGATCGAGTTCCACGGCCCCGGGCAGGACATCCACTCCGGCTCGTTCGGCGGCGCCGTCCCCAACCCGGCCACCGAGATCGCCCGCCTCGTCGCCGCGCTCCACGACGCGGACGGGAAGGTCGCGGTCCCCGGCTTCTACGACGGCGTGGCCGAGCTCACCGCCACCGAACGCGCGCTCTTCGCCGAGCTGCCCTTCGACGAGGCCGAGTGGCTGCACACCGCCAAGTCCCGGGCCGCCTCCGGAGAGACCGGGTATTCGACGCTGGAGCGGATCTGGGCCCGCCCGACCGCCGAGGTCAACGGCATCGGCGGCGGCTACCAGGGCGCCGGGAGCAAGACGATCATCCCTTCCGCCGCCCGCGCGAAGATCAGCTTCCGCCTGGTCGCGGGCCAGGACCCGGACCACATCGAGAAGGCCGTACGGGCCTGGGCCGAGGCCCGCGTCCCCGCCGGGATCAGCCACCGGATCACCTTCCTCCCCGCCACCCGGCCCTGCCTGACGCCCCTGGACCACCCGGCGCTCCGGGCCGTGGCCCGCGCCATGGGCCGGGCGTTCGACAAGAAGGTCCTCTTCACCCGGGAAGGGGGCTCGGGACCCGCCGCCGACCTCCAGGACGTGCTCGGCGCGCCCGTCCTCTTCCTCGGCATCTCCGTACCGTCCGACGGCTGGCACGCCCCCGACGAGAAGGTCGAACTGGACCTCCTGTTCAAGGGCGTCGAGACGGCCGCCCACCTCTGGAGCGACCTGGCGGCCGCCCTCCGCTGAATTCTCTGAACGCCCGATCCATCCCGGGGGAGTAGGAAGCACCTGTGAGCACCTTCGACAACGCCACCACGGACCGGCCCATCGGTCTGACCGCGCCGAGCGGCATCGACCGAGCGGCGCACCACCGCCTTGACGAGGCGTGGCTGTCCGCCGCGTGGAGCCACCCGACGACCCGGGTCTTCGTCGTCTCCGGGGGCCAGGTGCTGATCGACGACACCGACGACGGCACCGAGCTCGTGATGACGCCCGCCTTCGAGGCACCCGTCACCGAGACCCACCGCTACTTCCTCGGCACCGACGCGGACGGCGTCAGCTACTTCGCCCTCCAGAAGGACACCCTGCCCGGCCGCATGGACCAGTCGGCCCGCCCGGCCGGGCTGCGCGAGGCGGGGATGTTGCTCGGCCCGCGCGACGCCGCCCTGATGGTGCACGCGGTGGCCCTGGAGAACTGGCAGCGGCTGCACCGCTTCTGCTCCCGCTGCGGCGAGCGCACGGTGATCGCCGCGGCCGGACACATCCGCCGCTGCCCGGCGTGCGGCGCCGAGCACTACCCGCGCACCGACCCGGCGGTCATCATGCTCGTCACGGACGACCAGGACCGGGCGCTGCTCGGCCGCCAGGTGCACTGGCCCGAGGGCCGCTTCTCCACGCTCGCCGGATTCGTGGAGCCGGGCGAGTCGATCGAGCAGTCCGTGGCCCGCGAGGTCTTCGAGGAGGCCGGCATCACGGTCGGCGCGGTCGAGTACGTCGCCAGCCAGCCCTGGCCCTTCCCGTCCAGCCTGATGCTGGGCTTCATGGCCCGCGCCTCGACGTTCGACATCAACGTGGACGGCGAGGAGATCGAGGAGGCGCGCTGGTTCTCCCGCGAGGAGCTGACCGCCGCCTTCGAGTCGGGCGAGATGCTGCCCCCGTTCGGCATCTCGATCGCCTCCCGGCTGATCGAGCTCTGGTACGGCAAGCCGCTCCCGAAGCCGGTGCGCGCGGGGGCCTGACCCGGGCCCGGACATGCCACCGCCCCCACCGGTACGCGGACCGGAGGGGGCGGAGTGCCGAGGGGTCAGGCCCCGAGGGCCTGCTTCACCTGCGCGAGGCTCGGGTTCGTCATCACGACGTCCTTGCCGCCGTTCTCAGGGACCACGAGGACGGTCGGGACCGTCTGGTTCCCGCCATTGGCCTTCTCGACGAAGGCGGCCGACTCCGGGTCCTGCTCGATGTTGATCTCGGTGTAGGCGATGCCCTCGCGGTCCATCTGCCCCTTCAGCCGACGGCAGTAGCCGCACCAGGTGGTGCTGTACATCGTCACAGTGCCCGGCATGTCTTCGCACTCCTCTGTCTCTTCGGTCCCGGCAAATCCCGTCACGCCCGGACGGGCGTTCACGCGTCTGCTGCGTCACACGGGGCCGGGGCGTGCGTTGCCGCACGCCAGGTGAACGTATGCGACCCGGCCGCCATTCCCGCCCCCGGGGCCCTTGCGAGGGCGGGCACCGGACCTGCGCGCGGACCGCCCCCGCATTAGTACGACGGATACCTCACCCCTGTGGACAACCACCGCACGCGCCCCGGGTGACCTGGCAGCATGGCGGGGTGACATCAGCAACGCACTCCACCCTCTTCCCCCGGGTCCCGGACTCCGCGGACGCCGTCCTCGACGGGCTCGACCCCGAGCAGCGCGAGGTGGCCACGGCCCTGCGGGGCCCGGTGTGCGTGCTGGCCGGCGCCGGTACGGGCAAGACGCGCGCCATCACGCACCGCATCGCCTACGGGGTGCGCGCGGGGATACTCCAGCCGGCGAGCGTCCTGGCCGTCACCTTCACCAACCGGGCGGCGGGCGAGATGCGCGGCCGGCTGCGCCAGCTCGGCGCGGGCGGGGTGCAGGCGCGCACGTTCCACTCCGCGGCCCTGCGCCAGCTCCAGTACTTCTGGCCGAAAGCGGTCGGTGGCGAGCTGCCCCGGCTCCTGGAGCGCAAGGTCCAGCTGGTGGCCGAGGCAGCTGCCCGCAGCGGCCTCCGGCTCGACCGCAACGAGCTGCGCGACGTCACGAGCGAGATCGAGTGGGCCAAGGTCACCCAGACCGTCCCCGCCGACTACCCGGCGGTGGTGGCCAAGGCCCAGCGGGACGCCCCGCGCGACCCGGCGGAGGTCGCCAAGGTCTACGAGACCTACGAGGAGCTGAAGCGCGAGCGCACCGTGATCGACTTCGAGGACGTGCTGCTCCTCACCGTCGGCATCCTCCAGGACCGGCACGACATCGCCGCCCACGTCCGCCGCCAGTACCAGCACTTCGTCGTGGACGAGTACCAGGACGTGAGCCCGCTCCAACAGCGGCTGCTCGACCTCTGGCTCGGCGACCGGGACAGCCTCTGCGTCGTCGGCGACGCGGGGCAGACGATCTACTCGTTCACCGGGGCCACCCCGGACCACCTGCTCAACTTCCGCACCCGCCACCCCGGCGCGACCGTCGTCAAGCTGGTCCGGGACTACCGCTCCACCCCGCAGGTGGTCCACTTGGCCAACGGGCTGCTCTCCCAGGCCACCGGCCGGGCCGCCGAGCACCGCCTCGACCTGATCTCGCAGCGGGAGCCCGGGCCCGAACCCGCCTTCGTGGAGTACGCGGACGAGCCCGCCGAGGCCGAGGGCACCGCCCGCCGCATCCGCGACCTGATCGCGGCGGGCGTCCCGGCCGGCGAGATCGCGGTGCTCTACCGGGTCAACGCGCAGTCCGAGGTCTACGAGCAGGCCCTCGCGGACGCGGGCGTGCCCTACCAGCTCCGGGGCGCCGAGCGGTTCTTCGAGCGCGCGGAGGTCCGCGAGGCGGGCGTGGCCCTGCGCGGCGCCGCCCGTGCCGGGGGCAACGACTCCCTCCTGGACCACGCGGACGACCTCCCCGCCGAGGTGCGCGCGGTGCTCTCCACCAAGGGCTGGCGCAGCGAGCCGCCCGCCGGGTCCGGCGCGGTGCGCGACCGCTGGGAGTCCCTGGCCGCTCTCGTCAGGCTCGCCGAGGACTTCGAGCGGGCCCACCCGGGGGCGACGCTCTCCGACCTGGTCGCCGAACTGGACGAGCGGGCCGCCGCCCAGCACGCCCCCACGGTCCAGGGCGTCACTCTGGCCTCGCTGCACTCGGCGAAGGGCCTGGAGTGGGACGCGGTGTTCCTGGTCGGGCTGACCGAGGGCATGATGCCGATCACCTACGCCAAGACGCCGGAGCAGATCGAGGAGGAACGCCGCCTGCTCTACGTCGGCGTGACCCGGGCCCGCTTCCACCTCGCCCTGTCCTGGTCGCTCTCCCGGTCGCCCGGCGGCCGCCCCGGACGCCGTCCGACCCGCTTCCTGAACGGGCTCCGCCCCGGCTCGACGGGCCCTGGCGACCGGAGCACGGCGGCCGGCCCGGGCGGCGTCTGGGGCGGCGAGGGCTTCCGTAGCGGCGAGGGCGGTGTCGGCCGCGGCGGCGCGGAGCGTCCGGCGGCCAGGCGCAAGCCCCGGACACCGGCCCGGTGCCGGGTCTGCGGCAAGACGCTGACGGACGCCGGCGAGATGAAGCTGATGCGCTGCGACGACTGCCCGTCCGACATGGACGAGGCGCTGTACGAGCGGCTGCACGACTGGCGGGCCGTCCGGGCCCGGGAGATCGGTCAGCCCGCCTACTGCGTGTTCACCGACCGGACGCTGATGGCCATCGCGGAGGCGGTGCCCGGCAGCGAGGGCGAGCTGGCCGGGATCCCGGGGGTCGGCGCACGGAAGCTGGGCCGCTTCGGAGCCGCCGTTCTGGACATCTGCGCAGGCGGGGACGGGTGCGAGGGCGAGGCGGATGCCGCCGGGGAGATGTGAGAAAAACTCGTCGCAAAAATAGTTTGCGCCCGCCCCAGTCATCACCATAGGTTCTTAACCACGGAAACAGCGGCTTCTCTGAAGCCCTGGATCCGTGCTGTACTTATCCGAATACGCAGGACCGGCCCGCCGGTCCCCCCGAGACGCCGAGAGGAGGCGATTGAAGTGATCAGCATCATCGAGACCAACAAAATGACCGATCTCTCGGTCGTCTCCGCCTGCTCGCTCGGCCTTCTCGCCCGTGCCCCGAAGTCCTCCCTGCGCGCCACCGGTGTGTCCGGCGTCTCCGCCGTCATTCCGATGTCCCTGGCCGGTCTTCCCGTGCGGGAGCGCAATGAGCGACCGACCCAGGCACCGGCAGCAGCAGTAGCGAAGGGACAGGCCCCGGCCTATGCCTTTGCGGCCGTCGGTGCGGGAGCGGAAGCCGGCGTCACCGAGCAGACGAAGCAGCACCACACGATGTGGGCCTTCCGTGGGCCTGAACCCTGGAGTGATCCAGCCTGATCCAGCATCAGGCCGGCGCCTTCAGGGCCGCGGAACCCCACTCGGGATCCGCGGCCCTTTTGTTTTGCCCCAACGGGCGGGACAGCGAGAAGGAGCCTCGGGACAAGCAGGACCTGGTACCAGCCGCCCCCCGGCCAACAGGCCGGAAACGACCAGACGAGGACACCACCACCGTGCAACTCGAAGCGCACGCCCCGTCCGTACCGCCTTCCGACACGATCTCCCCGCCCGGCCTCACGGAGGACTCCACCTTGACCCCCCTCACCGCGCTCACCGCGCTCGACGACGCCATCGAGAACCTCGGTGTACCCGTCCCCTGCCGCGCCTACGACCCGGAGGTCTTCTTCGCCGAGTCGCCGGCGGACGTCGAGTACGCCAAGTCCCTGTGCCGCACCTGCCCGCTTGTCGAGGCGTGTCTCGCGGGCGCCAAGGAGCGTCGCGAGCCGTGGGGCGTCTGGGGTGGCGAGCTCTTCATCCAGGGCGTCGTCGTCGCCCGGAAGCGGCCGCGTGGCCGCCCGCGCAAGAACCCGGTCGCGGCGTGACCACCGTGGGGTTCCCGGCCCCCAAGCCCATGAAGCGCATCGGAACCATCGACCGTCCCCTGACCCACGATCCCCGAAACCAGGCTCCAATGACCATCCCCGCCCCCACGTCCGAGCCCGCCGGCTCCGCGACCCCAGACGTCACCATCATCGGCGCGAACGACTCGCGTCAGAACAGGACCCGCGAAATGCAACTCATCCCAGAAGCCTTGGCCCGTGCGCATATGCACGACCGCATGCGCGAAGCCGACGCGGACCGTCAGGCCGTGCGCCTGATCTCCGCCCGGCGGATGCAGCGCCGCGCCGAGCGCGCCTCGATGCGCGCCCGCCGCGCGCTGGCCATGGCCGTCATGCACTGACCCGGCCCGGCCGGCCACGGAGGCCCCGCCCGGACGCAGCCGCTCTCTGCGCCCGGCGGGCCCGCGCCTCCCGGAGCCACCCGCGCAGCACCCCACCCCGGGGCCGATCCGTCCAACGGACCGGCCCCGGGGCCGTTTCGCCCGGCCCGGCGCGGCCCGGCCCGGCAGGTCCGGCGCGGCTCCGGTCGGCGGGCCCGGCTCCGCTAGCCGGCGTCCACTGTCTCGGCGGACCTCGGCGCGGGCGGAGCGTGCTCCGGGCCCTGGCCTCCCTCCGAACCCAGGTCCTCCCGGCCCAGGTCCTCCGGGCTCTCGTCGTCCACCAGGGCTTCCGTGACCTCGGCGTCCTCCGCGTCCTCCGGCGGCAGGAACCCCGGGAGCCAGGATTCGAGTTCGTCGCGGAGCCGGACCGTGGCACCGAGCTGGCACAGCACCCCGATCGTGCTCAGAGTGACCCGGTGTATCAGCAGATAGGACGGCGGCAGGTTCAGCTGCTTGCCCAACTGATGGGCCGGGGAGCGCGGATCCGCTATCCGGGCCGCCTGATGCCGCATCCAGCTCCGGCTGAACGTGAACTCCTCCACGTCGGCCGGCTCGATGATCGGCAGCAGGTAGTCCAGCACCGCGTCCGGATCCAGGTCGATCGAGTCCTTGACGAACCCCTCCGCCCGCAGCATTTCGTAGACCGCGTCCGCGTCGCCCCCCAGTGCCAGCCGCAGCGCGTCCCCGATGGTCTGCGGCAGTCCGCCCGGCAGCCGGTCCACCGTCCCGAAGTCCAGCACGCCCAGCCGCCATCGGGCCTCGTCGGCCCCCTCTTCGCTCTCCGGGTCCGGGGGCAGCAGCCGGAAGTTGCCCGGGTGCGGGTCGGCGTGGAGCAGGCCCGTGCGCGCGGGGCCCGAGAAGAGGAACCGGGCGAGGAGCTGGCCGGCCCGGTCGCGCTGCCCGGTCGACCCATCGGCGATCACATCGGACAGCGGGACACCGTCCATCCACTCGGTGACCAGCACCTGGGCCGACTGGTGGACCACCTCAGGGACCACGACATCGGGATCGTCCGCGAACTCTTCGGCATGCGCCTGCTGGGACCGCGCCTCCTGTTCGTAGTCCAGCTCCTCGGAGACCCGGTCGCGCATCTCCGTGATCAGCGGCTTGATGTCCATGCCCGGAATCAGCGGGCCCAACAGCCGCGCGAACCGGCTGAGCTGGGTCAGGTCCGAGAGCAGCGCCTCACCCGCCCCCGGATACTGGACCTTCACGGCCACGTCCCGCCCGTCGTGCCACACCGCCCGGTGCACCTGGCCGATCGACGCCGCGGCCGACGGCTTGTCCTCGAATTCTAGGAACAGCTCCCGCCAGTCCTCGCCGAGGCGCTCCGCCAGGACCGCGTGCACCGTGCCGCTGGGCATGGGCGGAGCGGCCTCCTGGAGCTTGGTGAGCGCCGCGCGGTACGGCCCCGCGACCTCCTCGGGCAGCGCGGACTCGAAGACCGACAGGGCCTGGCCGAGTTTCATCGCCCCGCCCTTCAGCTCCCCGAGGACCTTGAACAGCTGGTCCGCGGTGCGCTGCTGCACCTCGCGGGCCACCAGCTCCGCCGACTTCCCGCCGATGCGCTTGCCCAGCCCCCACGTGGCGCGGCCGGCGAAACCCAACGGCAGCGCGGCCAGCTTGGCGGTACGGGTGACCGCCTTCCGGGGAAGATCAGACATGTGCCCCTCCAATTCCCAGACTGCCGCGCTGCGTGCGGCGGTTACCCGGCCATTGTGTCGTGCGCCGTGCCGGCTCCGGAGGCGCGGACCCCTTCAGTGTGACCGGCGGCGCCACAGGAACAGTCGAGGTGCGCACCGATCCGTTCCGACCTCCAGTCCAACAGCGGCAGCGCCGCCTCCCACCGCGCACCGGCGCTCACCGGCAGCTCGCCGTCCAGGAAGGAGAGCGCGTGTGCCGCCGCCAGCCCCGCCACGGCCGTCGCCAGGCCCAGGTCGCACGCCTGGGCGGCGCCGCGCCGCCCGGACTGCCACTGCGCCAGCATGCGCGGCCACTGCGGATCCCGGTCCCGTCGGTTCGACTGGAGGCAACCCGCGCAGGCCGTGCCGCCCGGCAGCACCAGGGGCCCGACGAACCCGGTGGCCTCCATCACACCCGCGTACAGATGGGGTGTGCCCGAGGAGATCCACGGCTCGGCGGTGCCCGGATCGGGCACGTACGCCGAAAGTCCGTCGCGCGGGGCGACCACGATGAGGGACAGCCCCGGCTCGTGCCCGGCCGGACCGCAGCCCGCGGCCCCGGGCGCCCTGGGCCCCGGGCCGGGGGCGGAGCGACGCACCAACTGCCGGGCCGCCTGGTCCCGGCGCTCCCCGACGGCGGAGGCGGGCAGCCCGCCGGGGGACACGTCCCCCGGCTCCGTACACCCGCCGTCCATGACCTCGACCTGGCCGACACCCGCTCCGGAGAGCACCGCCGCGACGGCCGCGCCGACCCTGCCCGCGCCTCTGACCTGCACGCGCATCGAGCGGCGGGCCGCGAGTCTGCGCATCCCTCCGCCGGGCTCGGGATGCACGACGGAGAGCGAGGCCAGGTCGGGGCGGTGACGCTCCAGGACGTCGGACCTGGTTCGCAGCGCCTCCGCCGCCGGGCCGCCCGCCCGTACGTCGTCCACGAGTCCGGCATCCACCAACCGCGACACCAGGGTGTCCACATGACGCTCGGTCAAGTCCATCGCCCGGGCCTGTTCGCGGAGCAGCGGCATGCCTCTGGTGCCGTCCAGCAGTTCCATGAAACAGCCCGTCGCGATATCCATCGGGCCGACCTTCACCGCGTGCGCGGGTGTCACCCCGAATTGCACGGTGTCCCCGCCCCGCCAAGCGCGGCGCAGTGCGGGCTTCAACATCGGATGCACGGCTTCCCCCGGTCTGTGTGTCTGTGACTCCGCTGTGCGTGACTTGCTGTGCGTGTTCCTTTGCCAGAATGCAGCGGGGCGCCGAGGCGTGCGGAAAGTTATCCACAGGCGTGGGTATTAGTCGTTCAAATGGTGCAAGGCGTGGAGCCGATCATGGAGAACCGTCCCGGAGGCGGGACTTCCCCCGCATACAGCGGGTAACGTCGAGGCGTGCCCGCCGATCCGTCGCCCGGCTCTGCCGGGAAGCCTGCCGCGCCCGCCGCCGGACCCCGCCGACGCCGTGCGGACCCTGCCCGCCGCGCCCCCGTGACGAGCGCGGTCGAGGTCCGCAGGAGCGCCCGCCGCAGCAGGACGGTCTCGGCCTACCGCGAGGGCGACCGCACGATCGTGCTCATCCCCGCCCGGATGTCCGAGGCCGAGGAGCGGCGCTGGGTGGACGTGATGCTCGACAAGCTCGCCGCCCAGGAGAGCAGGCGGGTCCTCGGTGACACCGAGCTCGCCGAACGGGCGGAGCACCTGTCCGCCCAGTACTTCGAGGGCCGGGCCAGGCCGGCGTCCGTGCGGTGGGTCACCAACCAGAACACCCGGTGGGGCTCGTGCACCCCTTCCGAGGGCAGCATCCGGCTGTCGCACCGGCTGCAGGGCATGCCGGAGTACGTCGTGGACTACGTGCTCGTCCACGAGCTCGCCCACCTCCTGGTGCCCGGGCACGGGCCCCGGTTCTGGCGGCTGCTGGACGCCTACCCCCGCACCGAGCGGGCCCGTGGCTACCTGGAGGGTGTGGTGGCCGCCGACCGGCTGCCGCACCTGCCGGCCGCACGCGGCGAGTGACTGGTGGTGGCGCCGGGTGAGCGGTGTCGGGTGTTTCTGTACCGGGTCTGTACCGGCTTCGCCCAATGCAGGAGTTTGCGGATAGCCTGACGCGACGCATTCACCTTCCGGATGGGGGACGGTCGTTACGCATGGCCAGGGAATTCCAACGCGGCCACAAGGCCAAGATCAGCGATCTCACGCCGGGGACGGACCTGTACGTAGGGGTGCAGATCGCCGGCCCGGGGCTGAGCTTTGACATCAGCTGCTTCGGGCTCGATGCCAATGAGCAGCTCTCCGACGACCGGTATTTCATCTTCTTCAACCAGCCGAAATCTCCCGAGGAGTCCATTCAGCTCCTCGGCGCCCAGGCCGGGGACACCGAGTCGTTCCGCGTCACCCTGGACCGCATTCCGGCGAACATCCACAAGCTCTCCTTCACCGCGACCGTGGACGGCGCCGGGCAGATGTCGCAGGTCGGTCCCGGATACATCCGGATCGTCGCGGGCGGCGAGGAAGTCGTCAGGTACGCCTTCAACGGCTCGGAGTTCAGCACCGAGCGCGCCGTCATGCTGGGCGACTTCTACCTCAAGGACGTCTGGCGCTTCGCCGCGGTCGGACAGGGCTTCGACGGTGGCCTCGAGGCGCTGCTGAAGAACTTCGGCGGCGAGGTCGCCGAGGAGGAACCGGCCGCCGCCGCACCGTCGCAGGGTGCCGCCCCGTCCTTCGCTCCGCCCGCCCAGGCGGCCCCGGCCCCGTCCTTCGGTGCCCCGGCAGCCCCGCAGGCACCCCAGGCCCCACAGCCCGCGCCGTCCTTCGGGGCCCCGGCGCCCGCTCCCGGCCCGGCGCCGACCCCGCAGCAGCAGATGCACGCCGCGCCGACGATCGTCGCGCCGATGACGCCGCCCGGCGGTACGGTGCCCCCGCCGCCCGCGCCGGCCCCGTACGGGCAGCCCGGCCAGCAGCCGCAGCAGCACTTCGGGCAACAGCCCCACCAGCCCCAGCAGCAGTTCGGCCAGGTCCCCGGCCAGGCGCCCGCGCCCTACGGACAGCAGGCCCCGGCCCCGTACGGCCAGCAGCCTCCCGGCATGCCGCCGGGCGGGCAGGGCATGCCCGGCGGCATGCCGCAGGCCGCCGGTGGCGGTCTGCAGGCGGCGCTCCAGCCGTACAAGGAGACCGCGACCGGACAGCGCTGGACCCCGCAGAACAAGCAGCTCATGCGGGTCGACCTGACCATGGGCGGCACGGGAGTGCTCGCCCGGCAGGGCAGCATGGTGATGTACCAGGGCAAGGTCGACTTCAGCTACAAGGGCGCGGGTTTCGCAGGCCGCATGGTGGGCAACGCCACCGGCCAGGAGATGCAGCTCATGCGCTGTACCGGCCGGGGCCAGGTCTTCCTCGCCGAGCAGGGCGCCCATCTGCACACCATCGAACTCCAGGGCGACGGGGTCTGCGTCTCCGCCGAGAACGTGCTCGCGTTCGACGAGTCGCTCCAGTACGAGGTCCGCCGGATCGAGGGCCACGGCATCCCCGGCGGCGCCCTGTTCACCATGCAGTTCCAGGGCACCGGCACGCTCGTCGTCAAGACCCACGGCACCCCTGTGGTCCTGCCGGTCACCCCGACCACCTTCGCCGACTGCAACGCGGTCGTGGCGTGGTCGTCCGCCTCCCAGGTGATCATCTCCAGCCAGGTCCGGCTGCGCCGCAACGCCTACCCCGGACACAGCGGGGAGACCGTGAACCTCCAGTTCCGGGGCGCGCCCGGCAACTTCATCGTCGTCCAGCCCTACGAGGTCTGAGGGAGCCCGTCATGAACCAGCAACTCGCGGGCTACGCCCCGACCCCCGTCACGGCACGGATGGAGAACCACGGCCATTCCATGCTGAAGGTCGCCATGGCGACCGGCCAGGACCTCTACGCGCGCACCGGATCGATGGTCGCGTACGAGGGCTTCATCCAGTACGAGCCCAACCCGCCCGCCGTCCGCCAGATCGCCTCGCAGTGGATCACCGGCGAGGGCGCGCCCCTCATGAAGTGCACCGGCGACGGGCTGCTCTACCTCGCCGACTACGGCGCCGACGTCGTCGTCATCAACCTCAACAACGACTCCCTCTCGGTCAACGGCACCAACGTCCTCGCCTTCGACGGCCACCTCACCTGGGGCGTCGAGCGGGTCAAGGGTCTCGCCAAGTTCGCCGGCCAGGGCCTGTGGAACGTCTGCATCTCGGGGACCGGCTGGGTCGCGATCACCTCGCGCGGCACGCCGATCGTCGTCGACTGCGGACGCGGTGAGGACGAGACGTACGTCGACCCGGACGCACTGGTCGCCTGGTCCCCGAATCTCAAGGTGAAGGGCAAGCGCAGCTTCAAGGCGTCCTCGCTCATCGGGCGGGGCAGCGGCGAGGCGTTCCAGATGGCCTTCTCCGGCCAGGGGATCGTCGTCGTCCAGCCGAGCGAGGACAGCACCGACCGGCTGCGCGTCCGGCACTGACGGGGAGGGAGACACACCATGCAGAGTTCGCTTTTCGGCCTCACGGAACAGCAGTCCCAGGAGCGCTACACGATCCAGAACCCGCAGCTTCTGCGGGTCGCGCTGACCGGCCACGACGACGTCCTCGCCCGCAAGGGCGCCATGGTCGCCTACCAGGGGCTGATGGAGTTCGACGGCGAGTACCAGTCGAACAGCCAGCGCCGTTCCCGCGCCCACACCGGTGAGGGCCTGGACCTGATGCGCTGCTCCGGGCAGGGCACCGTCTACTTCGCCAACCTGGCGCAGTACATCCACGTCGTGGACGTCGACCACGACGGCCTGACCGTGGACAGCTCCTACGTCCTGGCGCTCGACTCCTCGCTGCACACCGAGGTCATCGCGGTGGACAGCCAGTACGGCATCTCGGGCACCGGCAAGTACCAGCTCAACATCTCCGGCACCGGCAAGGTCGCCCTGATGACCTCGGGCCAGCCCTTGATGATGCAGGTCACGCCCGACAAGTACGTCAGCGCGGACGCCGACGCGATCGTCGCCTGGTCGACCTCGCTGCGGGTGCAGATGCAGGCGCAGACGCACTCCTCGGGCGTCTTCCGCCGGCGCGGCAACACCGGTGAGGGCTGGGAGCTGAGCTTCCTCGGGCAGGGCTTCGCCCTGGTCCAGCCGAGCGAGCTGATGCCGCCGCAGAACGCCCAGATCGGACAGGGTCTCGCCGCCCAGTACGGCATGGGCCAGCACGGCGCGCACGCCCAGAACCAGAACAACGCCTGGAACTGAGCCGCACAGCGAAGTAAGGGGCGGCCTCCCCGGAGGCCGCCCCTTACCGTTGTCCTCTCGTACGGGCCGTTACCGGCCGCCCTCCAGCACCGCGCGCGTACGCTCCACCAGCCGGACCACCGAGGCGTCGCCGACTCCGGCCACCTCGTCGTACGCGAACCAGCGCAGGTCCAGGGATTCGTCGCTGATGCTCTCCGTCGCGCCCGCCGGCGCCACCGCCGCGTACTGCACGTCCAGGTGCCAGTGGCACGGCCCGGGGATCGGATGCCGGTCCAGGACCACGGGCCCGCCCGGCAGCAGCGTCAGCCCGGCGATCCCGGACTCCTCCGTCGCCTCCCGTAGCGCGGCCGCCGCGAGCGTGGCGTCACCGGGCTCGCAGTGGCCGCCCATCTGCAGCCACATCCGCAGCTTCCGGTGCAGTGTGAGCAGAACGCGGCCGTGCTCCGGGTCCACGACCAGGGCGCTGGCCGTCAGATGCCCGGCCCCGCAGGACTTCCACATCCCGTCCGGATGGCGCGCGAGGTGCTCCAGATAGGCGTCGCGCAACTCCTCCTGGGCGGCGCCGGCCCCCGCCCCGTATCCCTTGAGTACGAGGACGGCGTCGTCGTGCAGGCTCACTTGTCGGTGTCGTCCTTGCGGTCGCCGTCGCCCTCGTCCGTGGCGTCGTCCGGGGCGTCCGCCTCCGGCGCGGGCTTCTTCGGGCCGTTCGCCGCCTCGCCGAGCATCTTGTCCAGCTCCGAGAAGTCCAGCTGCTCGTGGTGGACGAAGCCGTCCGGATCGTCCAGGTCGTGAGCGGTCGGGAGCATGTCGGGGTGCTCCCACAGCGCGTCGCGCCCCTCAAGACCGCGGGCGTCCGTGAGCGAGGCCCACAGCCGCGAGGCGTCCCGCAGCCGGCGCGGACGCAGCTGGAGGCCGATCAGCGTGGCGAAGGTCTGCTCGGCGGGACCGCCGGACGCACGGCGCCGGCGCATCGTCTCGCGCAGCGCGTCGGCCGAGGTCAGCCGGGACTTCGCGGCCGCGTGCACCACCGCGTCCACCCAGCCCTCGACCAGCGCGAGGGCCGTCTCCAGGCGAGCCAGGGCCGCCTTCTGCTCCGGGGTCTCCTCCGGCTGGAACATGCCCTGCTGAAGGGCCTCCTGCAGCTGCTCGGGCTGCGAGGGGTCGAACTGGCCGACCACGTCCTCCAGCTTGCTGGTGTCGACCTTGATGCCGCGCGCGTAACCCTCGACGGCGCCGAACAGATGCGAGCGGAGCCACGGCACATGGGCGAAGAGCCGCTGGTGGGCGGCCTCGCGCAGCGCCAGATACAGCCGCACCTCGTCCTGCGGGACGGACAGGTCCTTGCCGAACCGCTCCACGTTCAGCGGGAGGAGCGCGGCCCGGCCCGCCGGGCCGAGCGGCAGACCGATGTCGGTCGAGCCGACCACCTCGCCCGCCAGCACGCCGACGGCCTGCCCGATCTGCTGGCCGAACATCGCGCCGCCCATCGACCGCATCATGCCGATCAGCGGGCCCGCCATCGCCTGCATCTCCTCGGGCAGCACATCGCCCATGGCGAGGCCGACCCGCTCGGCGACCGGGTCGACCAGCTGCTGCCAGGCCGGCAGAGTCGCCTCGACCCACTCCGCGCGGCTCCACGCCACGCTGGAGATGGCCCCGGACGGCATCGACGTCACGCCGTCCAGCCACAGGTCGGCCAGGCGCAGCGCCTCGTCGACCGCCGAGCGCTCGGCGGGGCCCACGCTCGCGTCCTTGGAGCCGTCCGGCGTGCCCTGCGAGACCGTCTGGCGGGCGATCTGCTTGGCCATGTCCCAGTTGACCGGCCCGCCCTCGTAGCTCAGCATCTGGCCGAGCTGCTGGAAGGCCGCGCCCAGGTCGTTCGGGTTCATCGAGCCGAACATGGCGGCGAAGGGGTTGTCACCGCCCGCGCCGGGGCCGAAGCCGAACGGGTTCGCCGGACCGCCCGAACCCTGCCCACCTCCGGTGGGGTCGTTCTTCTTGCCCTTGTCGCCGTCGTCCGGCTCCTCCGGCGGAAGGCCGAATCCGAATGGGGTGTCACTCACGGGTTTCCTCGGCTCGTAGGGCCGCCGGGGGAACCGACGGCGACTGCCCGACATCACCATCCAGCGTAGACACCAAGTCCGCTCAGGGCCTCAGTGCTCCGCCCGGTCCGGCCCTGCGGCAGGATGGACGCCACCTGGTACGTACGTGTCACGCGGGTACGTACTGAAGACAACCGCTGGAGACGCCCGGTGAGTTCCCCAGATCCGCAGGTTCGCGCAGCGCGAAACCTGGCCGACCCGTCGCCCGAGAAGAAAACCGTCCCCGGAGCCCCCAGAGGCCGCGGCCCGGTCGTGGCCGTCACCGGGGCCGCGACGGGCGTCGGTGAGCTGCTCACCGCGCGGCTCGCCGCCTCCGAGGAGATCAAGCAGGTCATCGCCATCGACGAGCGCCGGGGCGAGGTCTCCGACGCGACCTGGCACCTCCTCGACGTCCGTGACCCCGCCATCGCCGACAAGCTGCGCGGCGCGGACGTCGTCGTCCACCTGGCGCTCGACCTCGACCTGGAGACCGACCCCGCCGCGCGCACCGCCTACAACGTGCGCGGCACCCAGACCGTGCTGACCGCCGCCGCGGCCGCCGGCGTCCACCGCGTCGTCCTGTGCACCTCCGCCATGGTCTACGGGGCGCTGCCCGACAACGACCTCCCGCTCGCCGAGGACGCCGAGCTGCGGGCCACCGCCGAGGCCACCGGGGTCGGCGACCTGCTGGAGATCGAACGGCTCGGCCGCCGCGCCCCGCGCGCCCACCCCGGGCTGCACGTCACCGTCGTACGCCCCGCCGTGCTCGTCGGCGGCACGGACACCGCGCTGACCCGCTACTTCGAGTCGCCCAGGCTGCTCGTCGTCGCCGGTTCCCGGCCCGCCTGGCAGTTCTGCCACGTGGAGGACCTGGTGACGGCGCTGGAGTACGCCGCCCTGGAGAAGATCGACGGGGAGTTCGCGGTCGGCTGCGACGGCTGGCTGGAGCAGGAGGAGGTCGAGGAGCTGAGCGGGGTGCGCCGGATGGAGCTCCCCTCCGCCGTCGCGCTGGGCGCCGCCGCCCGGCTGCACCGGATCGGCCTCACGCCCTCGCCCGCGGGCGACCTGGCGTACACCATGCACCCCTGGGTGGTCAGCGTGAGCCGGCTGCACGATGCGGGCTGGCGCCCGGCCTGGACCAACGAGGAGGTGCTCGCCGCGCTCCTGGAAGAGGTGGAGGGGCGCCACACCGTCGCCGGGCGCCGCCTCGGCCGCAAGGACGCCACCGCCGCCGGAGCCGCCGGGGCGACTGTCGCGCTGCTCGGCACCGCGGCCCTGGTGCGCCGCGCCCGCAAGGCCCGCCGCCGTATCTGAGCACTCTGTAGAAGGCTCCAAGACGGGGCGCGGCCCGCCGGGTGAACCGGCAATACCGTCCTGTCGGTGCGGTGCGGCACGATGGGGTCATGGCACTCACGTACGACCACCCCGGCGAGCAGACCGCGCAGGACCCGATCCGGCTGCTGGACATCCGGGACACGCCGCTGTCGGTGGACGAGGTCTTCCGGGCGGTCGGTGACGACGCCGCGGGCGGCACCACCCTCTTCGTCGGCACCGTGCGTGACCACGACGGCGGACAGGACGTCGACGGCCTGGGCTATTCGTGCCACCCGTCGGCCGCCGATGAGCTGCGCCGGGTGGCGGAGAAGGTCGTCGCCGACTTCCCGGTCCGGGCCCTGGCCGCCGTCCACCGAGTGGGTGAACTGCGGGTCGGTGACATCGCGGTCGTCGTGGCGGTCTCCTGCCCCCACCGCGCGGAGGCGTTCGCGGCGTCCCGCAAGCTCATCGACGACCTCAAGCACGAGGTTCCGATCTGGAAGCACCAGCGCTTCTCGGACGGCACGGAGGAGTGGGTCGGCGCCTGCTGAGCGCAAACCGGAACGGCGTCCATCCGCCCCGATTTGCGTAACCGCACCCCTGCCACGAGCGTTGGTTTTCCAGACGGTTAATCTGCTGATCGGCCAGTCGGCCGCGTCAGAGGGTAGGGAGGTCGGCATGGCAGCGCTCGCCTGGTTGTTGATTCCGGTTCTCGCCGCGTTCGGCGCGGCGATATGGGGAGGCTGGGCCGCCCGCAACCGCACCACCGGTGATGTCACCGAGCTCGCCGGGTACGCGCGCTTCCGCGAAGCCATGGAGAAGTCCCACTCCGGTTCCGAACCGGTGGAGCAGATATCGAACGTCTGAGGCCGCGTCCGGCGCCCTCACCCGACCCGCCCCCGGCCCCGTACGGACCGGCCCCGGCGGTGCACTGACAGAGCCTTCCCGTACTGTCGTTCCATGCCACGCCGCACCGCGACGATGCTCGCCTCCACGCTGATCCTGATCGCGCTGCTCTGCGCGGGCGTGCTGATCAAAGTGCCGTACTCGGAGATGTCTCCCGGCCCGACGGTGAACACGCTCGGCGACGTCGAGGGCGACCCGGTCCTGCGGATCACCGGCCACAAGACGTACAAGACTTCCGGCAACCTCAACATGACGACGGTCCGCGTCACCGGCGCCGACTACAGCATGAATCTGGTCGAGGCCGTCTCCGGATGGCTGGGCCACGACAGCGTCGTCGTCCCGCACGACACCCTCTACCCGGACGGCAAGACCGAGGAGGAGTCGACGCAGGAGAACGCGGAGGAGTTCAGCCAGTCCCAGGAGAGCGCCAAGGTCGCCGCCCTCAAGGAGCTGAACATCCCGGTCACCTCGCACGTCGTGGTCTCCAGCGTCGTCAAGGACAGCCCCTCGCAGGGCAAGCTGCACGCGGGCGACATCATCAAGAAGGTCGACGGCACCGCGGTCGAGAAGCCCGAGGACGTCGCCAAGCTGGTCACCAAGCGCAAGCCGGGCCAGGACGTCACCTTCACCGTGATCCCGGCCAAGACCGCGGCGGCGGCCGAGAAGGCCGGCAAGCAGCCCGAGGGCACCGAGAAGATCACCCTCACCACCGAGAAGGCCCCCGAGGGGGACCGCGCGATCGTCGGCATCCAGGCGGGGACCGACCACACCTTCCCCTTCGAGATCGACATCAAGCTCGCCGACGTGGGCGGTCCGAGCGCGGGGCTGATGTTCTCGCTGGGCATCCTCGACAAGCTGACCCCGGGGCAGCTGACGGGCGGCAAGTTCATCGCCGGCACCGGCACCATCGACGACGACGGCAAGGTCGGCCCGATCGGCGGGATCACCATGAAGCTGGTCGGCGCCCGCGAGGCGGGCGCACGCTACTTCCTGACCCCCGACGACAACTGCGCGGCCGCCGCGGCGGACACCCCCGACGGGCTCACCCTGATCCGGGTCAAGAACATCGACGACGCCAAGAAGTCGCTGGACAAGCTTCGTGCGGGGGACACGGCCGGGCTGCCGAGCTGCTCGGCGGGCTGACCGCGCCCCCGCGGCACCAGGCGGTGGTCAGGACTCGAAGGTGGCCGCCAGCGCCTCGGCCAGCCCCGGCACCAGACCGGCACCGGTCAGCACCTCGCTCGCCGAGTCCTTCTCCCGCAGGCGTACGGCGGACTCGCGCGCGCCGTCCCGCAGGACGGCCACGGTCATCCGGACCTCCTGCCGGTCGGGGTGCTCGGCGACCCACTTGGTCAGCCGCTCGTCGTCCAGCCCGTCCGGCACGGACGCCTCGGCGGACGGCGGCAGCATCAGGCGCTCCACCGTCATGGCGCAACCGGCGACCGCGTCGGGCCAGGCGATCGTGGCGAGGAACTCGTCCAGCGCCGTTCCCGCGGGCAGCTCCTCCTGCTCGACGGGGGTCAGCGCGGCGGCCTTCGCACCGTCGTCGTCAAGGCCGAGCTGGGCGGCGAGGCCCGGTTCCTGGGCCCGCAGCCGCGCGGTGTCGACCAGGGCGAAGAGGCGGGCCGGCTGGTCCCAGCCGAGGGTGGAGACGTACTCGTCGATTTCGAGCACCGCGACGGTGAGCGGGCTCGCGGCCATCGGGGGGCCTGAGGGGGAAACGTTGGACATGGGCAACATCCTGCCTCCTTCCGACCCCGGAACGGGAACTAGGTAAAGCATCAGTAAGTTGAAGGGATGGGCTCTACGATCGCTGGGCCCGCTCCACACGACCCGCGAACTTCGAGGTGCGCACGTTGGCTTTCCAGATGCCGGACCGCGGCGGAGGCCCGACCGGGCCACGGATCAGAGTCGGCCGCCCGTCCCGGCGCGCCCGAACCCTGCTCATGACTCTGGGCGTCCTGGCGATTCTCGCCATGGCGTTCGTCATGTTCGCCGGGTTCTGGACGGACTGGCTCTGGTACCGGTCGGTCGCGTATTCGTCCGTCTTCACCACCACCCTGTGGACCAAGATCGGGCTGTTCCTCGTCTTCGGACTGCTGATGGCCCTGGCCGTCGGGCTGAACATCTGGCTCGCGCACCGGCTCCGGCCGCCGCTCAGCGCGATGTCACTGGAGCAGCAGAGCCTGGACCGCTACCGGATGAGCCTCGCCCCGTACAAGAAGTGGGTGCTGCTCGCGGTCACCGCGCTGGTCGGTCTGATCGCCGGGGCCTCCGCCTCGGGTCAGTGGCGGACGTGGCTGATGTACGTGAACGGCGTGTCGTTCGGCCAGAAGGACCCGCAGTTCCATCTGGACGTGTCGTTCTACGCCTTCGACCTGCCCTGGTACCGCTTCATGCTGGGCTTCGGCTTCGCGGCCACGGTGCTCTCGCTGATCGCCGCCGCGCTGACCCACTACCTGTACGGCGGGCTGCGTGTCACCAGCCCCGGCGCGCGGGCGACGGGCGCGGCCACCGGTCACCTGTCCGTGCTGCTCGGGGTCTTCGTCGCGCTGAAGGCCGTGGCGTACTGGCTGGACCGGTACGGCCTGGCGGTGAAGTCCAGTGACTTCAAGGCCACGGACAACTGGACGGGCCTGCGCTACGTCGACGCCAACGCCTACCTTCCGGCGAAGACGATCCTGTTCTGCATCGCCGCGATCTGCGCCGTGCTGTTCTTCGCGACGCTCTGGCGGCGCACCTGGCAGCTGCCGGTGATCGGCTTCGGTCTCATGGTCCTCTCGGCCATCCTGATCGGCGGCCTCTACCCGGCGATCGTGCAGAAGTTCCAGGTCCAGCCGAACGAGCAGGCCAAGGAAGCCCCGTTCATCCAGAAGAACATCGAGGCCACGCGCAACGCGTACGACATCGACGACGCCCAGGTCTCGGACTATACGGGCAAGTCCACCGAGGACGACGACGCCAAGCTCCGGGCCGCGGCGAACGACGCCGCCAGCTACCGGGTGATGGACCCCAACGTCGTCTCGCCGGCCTTCCAGCAGCTCCAGCAGAAGAGGAACTACTACCAGTTCCCCAAGACGCTGGACGTCGACCGGTACAAGGACGCCTCCGGCAAGGAGCAGGACACGGTCATCGGTCTGCGCGAGCTCAACATCGAGGGCATCCCCAAGCGCAACTGGATCAACGACCACTTCACCTACACCCACGGCTACGGCGCCATCGCCGCCCGGGGGACCACGACCGGTAAGAACCCGAAGGGATCTCCCGACTTCACGGAGTCCGGACTGCCGACCACCGGCGACCTGGGCACGTATCAGCAGGAGATCTACTACGGCGAGAAGACCGAGCAGTACTCCATCGTCGGCGGGCCCCAGAAGGAGCTCGACTACGAGGAGGACGGCGAGAAGACCACCAGCTACAAGGGCGACAGCGGGGTCAGCCTCTCCAACACGTTCAACCGCGCCGCGTACGCCGTGGCGTTCAGCGAGCCGCAGATCCTGTACTCGGGCGCCATCGGCGACGGTTCGCGCATCCTCTACAACCGCACGCCCAAGGAGCGCGTCGAGGCGGTGGCCCCCTGGCTCACCATCGACGGCGACGCCTATCCGGCCGTGGTCAACAAGCGCATCCAGTGGGTGGTCGACGCCTACACGACGACCAACGGCTACCCGTACGCCTCGCGCACCACGCTCGGTGACACCACGGCCGACTCGCTGACCACCAACCAGCGCGCGGTCGTCGCCCAGCAGAACCAGGTCAACTACATCCGCAACTCGGTCAAGGCCACCGTCGACGCGTACGACGGCACGGTCACGCTGTACGAGTGGGACACCAAGGACCCGGTCCTGAAGACCTGGCGCAAGGCGTTTCCCGGGACCGTGAAGCCCCGGGCGGACATCCCGCAGGACCTGATGGACCACCTGCGCTACCCGCAGGACCTGTTCAAGGTGCAGCGCGAGCTGCTGACCCGCTACCACGTCACCAGCCCCGCCCAGTTCTACAGCGGCAGTGACGCCTGGCAGGTCCCGGACGACCCGACCAACAAGGAGTCCGGCTCCGTCCCGCCGTACTACCTGAGCATAAAGATGCCGGGTCAGACGGCTCAGAAGTTCTCGCTCACCACGACGTTCACCCCGAAGGGGCGGCCCGACCTCGGGGCGTTCATGGCGGTGGACGCCGATGCGGCCAGCAAGGACTACGGCACCATAAGGCTCCTGAGAGTCACCGGTGCGGTGAAGGGCCCCGGGCAGGTACAGAGTGAGCTCAACGGCAACGACGACGTTGCCGAGTTCGTGAGAAACCTCAAGGGCACCGACTCCGACATCGAGTACGGCAACCTGCTGACGGTCCCGCTCGAAGGCGGCTTCCTCTACATCGAGCCGGTCTACACGCGCGGTGGTACGCAGAACTACCCGCTGCTGCGCAAGGTCGCCGCCTCGTACGGCTCGAAGATCGTCTTCGAGAACAGTCTCGGCGAGGCCCTGAACGCCGTGTTCGGCGCCGAGGGCTCCGATACGAGCGAGCCACCGGGCGACACCACCGAGCCGCCGGACACCAGCCAGCCGCCGGCCACCGGTGACGCCGCGCTCAAGAAGGCCATCGCCGACGCCCAGAAGGCGTACACGGAGGGCGAGGCGGCCCTGAAGAAGCAGGACTGGGCGGCCTACGGCAAGGCGCAGACCGATCTCCAGGACGCTCTGGAGCGGGCGGCCGCGGCCCAGTCCAAGGCGGACGGCGACGGCAAGGCCGACAAGTCCGATGACGGCAAGGCGTCCCCCGACAAGGGGGACAAGGCCAGTCGAGCCGGCGCTTCGGACAAAGCGGGCGATGAGGGCGGGGGCTGAGTAACCCGGTAAAGCTCCACCTCCGCGTCGTGGTACGGTTTGAACACAACGACGCGGGGTGGAGCAGCTCGGTAGCTCGCTGGGCTCATAACCCAGAGGTCGCAGGTTCAAATCCTGTCCCCGCTACTGAAAGACGAAGGCCCGGATCCTCCAGGGGATCCGGGCCTTCGTCGTGTCATGACGGCTTGTTTCGCAAGGTGGGCGTGAAGTGCGGTTCGAGGGGCACCAGTTGGCCGGGGACGTGTTTGACTTGTCTCTCTGTGGGCATGTCGACAAAACGCTGAAGTGACGTCACTGACCGCGATATACCAGGTGTACGCGGGTTACAGGTGGTGCGACGATGGTATTTATGGGGGACAGGTCAACTCTGTTGAAGACAGGGCGGTTTGTGCGGGGTCACGTCCATCCGGCGGAAAAGTTGGCGGATGTGGTGTTTGTCGCTGCCGCCGAGCAGTACAAAGACACCATCGAGAGCGCCGAGACTTCCGAGACCACCGCCGAGAGCGCCGAGACCGCGGAGAGTGCCGCGACCACCGAGCCCGCAGAGACCATCGAGACCGCCGACGGCGTGGAGAACGCCGAGCGGGCGGAGACCGAGGCGAGCGCGGACGGCGCTGAGACCGAGGCGCGCCACCGCCGCGCGGCCGACGCCGGTGACACCGCCTCGATGAGCGTGCTCGGCGCGCTGCTCCTGCGCCGGGGCGACCTCGCCGGCGCCGAGCCCTATCTGCGCGGCGCCACCGCCGACGGAGACCGGGCCGCCGCCAACAACCTGGGCGTCCTGCTGCACCAGCGCGGCTACCCGGACGAGGCGGCCGGCTGGTGGCGCACCGCCGCCGTGGCCGGCTCCGCCGCGGCCGCGCACGCCCTGGGCCGGCACTTCCGCGAGCGCGGGGACGAGCCCGCCGCCGAATACTGGCTGCGCCAGTCCGCCGAGCAGGGCCACGCGCTCGGCGCCTACGCCCTCGCCGACCTCCTGGAGCACCGCAGCGACGTCGGCGCCGAGCGCTGGCTGCGCGCCGCCGCCGAGCAGGGCCACCGCGAGGCGGCCTACCGCCTCGCGCGCCTCCTGGAGCGCAACGCGGCCGACGCCCCGCACGAGGTGTTCGGCCGCCCCGGCCTGGGCCCCCACACCGGCGCGGAGGCCGGGGAATCCGTCGCGCCCCGCCGCACCGCCGAGGGCGACGGCCCCGTCGCCGGCCCCGGCCACGCGCGCCCCGGCGAGGCCGAGCAGTGGTACCGGCAGGCCGCCGCGCGCGGTCACCGGCGCGCCGCCCTGCACCTCGGCGCGATCCTCGAACAGCGCGGCGAGCTCAAGGAGGCCGGGCGCTGGTACCTCATGTCGGCCAAGGCGGGCGAGGCCCGGGCCGCCTGCGCGCTCGGCTTCCTGCTGCGCGACGCGGGCGACCGGGAGAGCGCCGCCGTGTGGTGGCTGCGCGCCGCCCAGGACGGCGACGGCAACGCCGCGAACGCCCTCGGCGCGCTGCACGCGGCCCGGGGCGAGCAGCAGACCGCCGAGCGCTGGTACCGCGCGGCGATGGACGCGGGCGACGTCAACGGCGCGTACAACCTTGGGCTGCTCTGCGCCGCCCAGGACCGGACCGCCCAGGCCGAGCAGTGGTACCGCCGCGCCGCCTACGCGGGCCACCGCGAGGCCGCCAACGCGCTCGCCGTCCTGCTGCTCCAGGCCGGGGACCCGGCCGGCGCCGAGCCCTGGTTCTCCAAGGCGGCCGAAGCGGGCAGCGTCGACGCGGCCTTCAACCTCGGCATCCTCTACGCCGGGCGCGACGAGGACCGCACCGCCCTGCTCTGGTACGAGCGGGCCGCCGCGGCCGGGCACACCGAGGCGGCGCTCCAGGTCGGCATGGCGCTCC
This sequence comes from Streptomyces sp. NPDC052299, assembly GCF_040679335.1. NCBI lineage: Bacteria > Bacillati > Actinomycetota > Actinomycetes > Kitasatosporales > Streptomycetaceae > Streptomyces > Streptomyces sp. NPDC052299. The sequence continues at coordinate 90,227 of NZ_JBFAUP010000006.1, forward strand.
TGCACCACGGCGAGGAGCAGGAGGCCGAGCGCCACCTGCGCTGCGCGGCCGGTGGCGGCAGCGCGGAGGCGGCGTTCCGGCTGGCCGGTCTGCTGGACGCGCGTCAGCCGCCGCCCGGGCCGCCCGCGCTGGGCGAGCCGCTGCCCGAGAAGACCGAGTGCGAGGAGTGGTACGAGCGGGCCGCCGAGCAGGGGCACCGCCGCGCCCAGGTCCGCGTCGGCATGCTCGCCGCCTCCCGGGGCGACGTGGAGAGCGCCGGACACTGGTACCGGCAGGCGGCCGAGTCCGGCAGCCGCAACGGTGCGTTCAACCTCGGCCTGCTCCTGGCCCGCGAGGGCAGTGAGCGCGAGGCCGCCCTGTGGTGGACCCGCGCCGCCGCCGACGGGCACGGGCGGGCGGCGCTGCGGCTTGCCCTGCTCGCCGCGCGCCGCGGTGAGCTGGCGGAGGGGCAGCGCTGGTGCGCCCGGGCGGTCGAGCTGGGCCCGGCGGAGGTCGCGGAACGCGCGGCCCGCCTGCGCGAGGCCCTGCACCAGGAGCTGACGGCTTAGGGGCTGTCGCCCGAACGAAAGCCCCCGGGGCCGTCGCCCGAACGAATTTGCACTGGTCCGAGCCGTCCCGTAGGGTTGTGAACACAACGACGCGGGGTGGAGCAGCTCGGTAGCTCGCTGGGCTCATAACCCAGAGGTCGCAGGTTCAAATCCTGTCCCCGCTACTGAAGGCCGAGGGCCGGATCTTTTCGGAGATCCGGCCCTCGGCCGTATGCGCGCACAAAAGGACCGCCCCCGGCGGGGGCGGTCCGACGTCCCGTCCTCAGGCCGCCGCGGCGCAGTCCGGGCAGATGCCCCGGTAGGTCAGCTCGACGCCCGAGATCGTGAAGCCGAAGCGCTCACCGGCCGGCAGGTCCGCCAGCGGGTCGCCCGACGGGTGCACGTCGCGGATGGCCCCGCACTGCGCGCACACCAGGTGGTGGTGGGCGCGGTGCGCGTTGGGGTCGTAGCGCTTGGCGCGGCGGTCGGTGGAGACCTCGATGACCTCGCCGAGGCTCACCATCTCGCCCAGCGTGTTGTAGACGGTGGCGCGGGAGATCTCGGGCAGCTTGGCCACCGCGCGGGCATGGACCTCGTCGGCGGTCAGGTGCACATGGTCCCCGTCGAGGACCTCGGCCACGACGCGCCGCTGCGCGGTCATGCGCCAGCCGCGTCCTCGAAGTCGTTCCAGCAGGTCACTCATGGCGCCATTCTAGCAGCGCAGGGGCCAGGTCTTGAATAGGTGCGACTTTGGATGCTCAGTTGACTTGGACTTTGTCCAATGTAGGATCGCTTTTGGCGTCGGTCGAAGGACAGGAAGGCCGGACGCGGGCACGGCATGAAGGCATGACGTGCGGAAACGACGCAGGAGGCGCACGTGACGCAGGGACCGCTCACCACGGAGGCAGGCGCACCGGTCGCCGACAACCAGAACAGCGAGACCGCCGGGATCGGCGGCCCGGTCCTGGTGCAGGACCAGTCGCTGATGGAGAAGCTGGCGCACTTCAACCGCGAGCGCATCCCGGAGCGCGTGGTGCACGCCCGGGGCGCCGGGGCGTACGGCACGTTCACGCTGACCCGTGACGTGTCGCGGTGGACGCGGGCGAGGTTCCTCTCGGAGGTGGGCAAGCAGACCGAGACGTTCCTTCGCTTCTCCACCGTCGCGGGCAACCTCGGCGCCGCCGACGCGGTGCGCGACCCGCGCGGCTTCGCGCTGAAGTTCTACACCGAGGACGGCAACTACGACCTCGTCGGCAACAACACCCCGGTGTTCTTCATCCGGGACGCCATCAAGTTCCCCGACTTCATCCACACCCAGAAGCGCGACCCGTACACCGGCTCCCAGGAGGCGGACAACGTGTGGGACTTCTGGGGGCTCTCGCCCGAGTCCACCCACCAGGTGACCTGGCTCTTCGGCGACCGGGGCATTCCGGCCTCGTACCGGCACATGGACGGCTTCGGCTCGCACACCTACCAGTGGCAGAACGAGGCGGGCGAGGTCTTCTGGGTCAAGTACCACTTCAAGACCGATCAGGGCATCAAGAACCTCACCACCGAGGAGGCCGTCCGCCTCTCCGGCGTGGACCCGGACAGCCACCAGCGGGACCTGCGCGAGTCCATCGAGCGCGGCGACTTCCCGTCCTGGACGGTCCAGGTGCAGATCATGCCCGCGGCCGAGGCGGCGACGTACCGCTTCAACCCGTTCGACCTGACCAAGGTGTGGCCGCACGCGGATTACCCGCCGGTCGAGATCGGCAAGCTGGAGCTCAACCGGAACCCGGAGAACATCTTCGCCGAGGTCGAGCAGTCCGTCTTCAGCCCGGCGCACTTCGTTCCCGGCATCGGTCCGTCCCCGGACAAGATGCTCCAGGGCCGTCTCTTCGCGTACGGCGACGCGCACCGCTACCGCGTCGGCATCAACGCCGACCACCTCCCGGTGAACCGCCCGCACGCCACCGAGGCGCGGACCAACAGCCGGGACGGCTATCTGTACGACGGCCGCCACAAGGGCGCGAAGAACTACGAGCCCAACAGCTTCGGCGGCCCCGCCGAGACGGGCCGGCCGCTCTCGGGCGCCACCCCCGTCGCGGGCGTCACGGGCAACCACCCCACGCCGCTGCACGCCGAGGACGACGACTTCGTGCAGGCCGGGAACCTCTACCGGCTCATGTCCGAGGACGAGAAGGTCCGGCTGGTCGACAACCTGTCCGGCTTCATCGCGAAGGTCTCGCGCGACGACATCGCCGAGCGCGCGATCGGCAACTTCCGCCGCGCCGACGAGGACTTCGGCAAGCGGCTGGAGGCGGCCGTGCAGGCGCTGCGCGCCTGAGTCCCCACGGCCCGTACGGCCGACCGGCCCGGCCCCGCACCCGGGGGCCGGGCCGGTCGCGGGCGTGGGGGCGGGGCGTCAGCCGACCAGCGCGGCCGGGCGGCGGGGCGCGGGCGTCCAGCAGCGGATGATGTCGCGGACCGAGACGACCCCGACCGGGCCGCCCTCGTCGAGGACGATCAGGTGACGGAAGCCGCCGTGCGTCATGGCCGCCGCGGCCTCGTCGAGCGTCCAGCCGGGGGCGGCGAAGACCACGTCGGTGGTGGTGTGGGCGGAGGCCGTCTCGGTGTCGGGGTCCTGGCCCGAGCCGACGGCGTTGAGGATGTCGCGCTCGGTGAGGATGCCGAGCCCGCAGGTATCGGGGTCGTGGACGACGGCCGCCCCGATCCGGCGGGCCGACATCAGCCGGGCGGCCTGGCGCAGCGTATGGGCCGGGCCGATGGTGAGGACCATCGTGCTCATGGCGTCACGGACGAGCATGAAGGGTGCCACCTCCTCGGTGAAGCGACCACGTGAGTCGATTCACAAGTTCACAAGTGGGGGAATGCTCAGAGTCGCACCGATGCGGGAGGGCGACAAGGGGTCGCGGAGATCACGAAAGGGGCGCGCGGACCCGCCGCGCGCCCCTCGAAACGCCCGTTACGCCGCCCTGCGGGCGGAACGCGCTCAGTAACGCTGGTTCAGGTAACCCAGCAGCTCGCGGTGGAGCGCCCCGTTCGACGCCGCGCCGTTCCCGCCGCCCGGCCCGTCCACACCGTCCAGACTGGTGAACCGGCCGCCCGCCTCCTGGACGACGATCGCGTTCGCCGCCATGTCCCACAGCGAGAGCTCGGGCTCCGCGCACATGTCCACGGACCCCTCGGCGACCATCATGTACGGCCAGAAGTCCCCGTAACCCCGGGTGCGCCAGCAGGCCCGGGTCAGGTCCAGGAAGCCGTCGAGCCGCCCCTGCTCCTCCCAGCCGGTCAGCGAGGAGTACGCGAACGAGGCGTCCGCGATCCGCTCCACGCTGGAGACCTGGAGCCGGGTCGCGGAGGTCAGGCTGCGGCCGGTGTACGCCCCCGAGCCCTTCGCCGCCCACCAGCGCCGGTTCAGCGCGGGCGCGGAGACCACCCCCACGACCGGCTGGAAGCCGTTCTCGCCCGCCTCCATCAACGAGATCAGCGTCGCCCACACCGGCACGCCCCGTACGTAGTTCTTGGTGCCGTCGATCGGATCGATCACCCAGCGCCGCGGCCCCGTGCCCTCGACGCCGAACTCCTCGCCCAGGATCGCGTCGCGCGGACGGGCCCGGTGCAGATGCCCCCGGATCAACTCCTCGGCGGCCTTGTCGGCCTCGCTCACCGGCGTCATGTCCGGCTTGGTCTCGACCTTGAGGTCCAGAGCCTTGAACCGGTCCATCGTCACCGCGTCGGCGGCGTCCGCCAGTACGTGGGCCAGGCGCAGATCATCGTGGTAATCGGGCATGCCGTCACAGTATCGACCCGCCGGTGAGCCGGGCCACACGGGCCCCGGGGCGGTCAGTGCGCGGAGCCGGAGAGCTGGAGCCCGATCACGCCGAGGATCACCAGCGAGATCGACACCAGCTTGAGCGTGGAGACCACGTCACCGAGGAAGACCATGCCGTAGATGGCCGTCCCCGCCGCGCCGATGCCGGTCCACACCGCATACGCGGGCCCGACGTCGAGCTTCTTCAGCGAGAGGGTCAGCAGACCGAAGCTGCCCAGTGCGAAGACGCAGAACGCGATGGTCGGCCACAGCCGGGTGAAGCCGTGCGAGAGCTTCAGGCAGACCGCGAACCCGGTCTCCAGAAGTCCCGCGACCACGACCAGCAGCCATGCCATCGTCCGCACCCTCCCGCATCGCCCACCGCCCGCACCGGCCGGTGCCGCTGGGCGTGATTATGCACTTACCGGAAGCGAGTGATCGCAAACGTGCCCGGCCCGGTCGCCGGTCAGTCGCCCTCGCGCCGGTTGCGGGTGGAGAGCAGCCGGCGCAGCGAGTCCAGCCGCGCCGGGTCCGCGTGCCCGTCCGCCACCCAGGCGTCCAGCGCGCATTCCGGTTCGTGGCTGTCGTGGGTGCAGCCGCGCGGGCACTCCTCCGTACCGGGCTGGAGGTCCGGGAATGCGTTGATGACCCGCGACGGGTCGATGTGGTTCAGCCCGAACGAGCGCACCCCGGGGGTGTCGATCACCCAGCCCCGGTACCCCGGCAGCGGCAGCGCCAGGGCGGAGGTGGTGGTGTGCCGGCCGCGGCCCGTCACCGCGTTCACGACCCCCGTGGTGCGCCGCTTCTCCTTCGGCACGAGCGCGTTGACCAGCGTGGTCTTGCCGACGCCCGAGTGCCCGACGAAGGCCGTCACCCGGCCGTCGAGCTGTTCGCGGACCCGGTCGGCCGCGTCCCCGTTCTCCAGCTCCTCGCGGCTGGTGACGACGAACGGCACGCCCAGCGGCGTGTACGCGCTCAGCAGCTGGTCCGGGGAGGCCAGGTCGGACTTGGTCAGCACCAGGAGCGGGGAGAGCCCCCCGTCGTACGCGGCGACCAGGCAGCGGTCGATCATGCGCGGACGCGGTTCCGGATCGGCCAGTGCGGTCACGATCGCCAGCTGGTCCGCGTTGGCCACGACCACCCGCTCGAACGGGTCGTCGTCGTCCGCCGTCCTGCGCAGCACCGAGCGGCGCTCACCGATGCGGACGATCCGGGCGAGGGTGTCCTTGTCGCCGGACAGGTCACCGACGAGCGAGACGGTGTCGCCCACCACCGCGGCCTTGCGGCCCAGCTCGCGGGCCTTCATCGCGACGATCGTGCGGTCGCCGACCAGGACGGTGAGGCGGCCCCGGTCCACGGTGAGGACCATGCCGTCCTCGGCGTCCTCGTGCTTGGGCCGGATGTGGGTGCGCGGGCGGTTGCCCTTGCGGTTGGGGCGGACGCGGATGTCGTCCTCGTCGGGGTTCTTGCCGTAGCGGCGCATGTCTCAGGCCCCGAGCATTCCGGTCCACATCTGCGGGAAGTCCGGCAGGGTCTTGGCGGTCGTCGCCACGTTCTCGATCTCCACTCCGGGGACGGCAAGGCCGATGACCGACCCCGCGGTGGCCATCCGGTGGTCGTCGTACGTATGGAAGATTCCGCCGTGCAGCGGGCGCGGGCGGATGTGCAGGCCGTCGGCCGTCTCGGTGACGTCGCCGCCCAGCTCGTTGATCTCCTTGGTGAGCGCGGCCAGCCGGTCCGTCTCGTGCAGCCGCAGATGGGCGACACCGCTCAGCGTGGAGGGGGAGTCGGCCAGGGCGGCGACGGCGGCGATGCCCGGGGTGAGCTCGCCGACCTCGGAGAGGTCCACGTCGATGCCGTGGACGCGGCCGGAGCCGGTGAAGACCAGCCCCTGCTCGGTCAGCTCGCAGCTGCCGCCCATCGCGGTGAAGATGTCGCGCAGCGCGTCACCGGGCTGCGTGGTTCGCACCGGCCAGTCCGGGATGGTCACCCGGCCGCCCGTGACCAGCGCCGCCGCCAGGAACGGCTGGGCGTTGGACAGGTCCGGCTCGATGGTCAGGTCGCGGCCGAGGAGCGCCGAGGGGGAGACCCGCCAGACGTTCGGCTCGCCGCCGGTCTCCGGCTCGTCCACCTGCGCGCCGACGGCCCGGAGCATGTCCACGGTCATCCGGATGTGCGGCATCGAGGGCAGCCGGTCGCCGGTGTGCCGGACCTCCACGCCCTGGTTGAAGCGCGGCGCGGACAGCAGCAGCGCCGAGACGAACTGGGAGGACGAGGAGGCGTCGATCGCGACCGGACCGCCGTCCAGCGCCCCGCCGCCGTGCACGGTCATCGGCAGCGAGCCCCGGGAGTCGTCGTCGATCCGGGCACCGAGGACCCGCAGGGCCTCGATCACCCCGGTCAGCGGGCGCTCGTAGGAGCGGGGATCGCCGTCGAAGCGGACCGGGCCCTCGGCGAGCGTGGCCACCGGCGGCAGGAAGCGCATGACCGTACCGGCGTTGCCGACGTCCACGGTGACCGGGCCGTGCAGCGGGGCCGGGATGACCCGCCAGGCCTCGCCCGCGCCCTCCGGACCACCGGCCGCGCCGGTCGCCGACGAGCTGGAGGACACCGTCTCCTCGATGCGTACGCCCATCGCGCGCAGCGCGTCCGCCATCAGCAGGGTGTCCCGGGAACGCAGCGGCCGGCGCAGCCAGCCCGGCTCCGAGGAGAGCGCGGCGAGCACCAGCGCGCGGTTGGTGACCGACTTGGAACCGGGCACCGTGACGGTCGCGTCGACGGCCCCGCTCGCGAAGGGGGCGGGCCAGAGGGCGGGGTGCACGGAGCTTTCGGTCATGCGCTCACTTTAGAGGCTGGGACCGGGGTGAGCCCGGTCACGCCCGGTCACAGCCCCAGGAGCCAGCGTCCGCCGCCGATCAGGGAGCACAGCGACACCGCGTGGAAGAGGAACAGCCACAGCGCCGCCGGGACGTCGGTCAGGCGGGACAGCTGGTCCGCGTCCGAGTCCGGCGCCCCGCCGTGCCGTCGCTTCGACTGGAGCTCGAACACCGGGCGCACGCCGCCCAGCAGCAGGAACCACACCACGCTGTACGCGAACAGCGACTGCCAGGCGGGCGAGGCCAGCCACGACACCAGCAGGAACACCGAACCGGTGAGGATCACCGTCAGCGCCCCGTACACATTGCGGATCATCACCAGCATCACCGCGAGCAGCGCGGTCGCCAGCCACAGCAGCAGCGTGATCCGGCCGTCCACCAGCAGCCAGGCGCCGCCGAGCCCGAGCAGCGAGGGCGCGGTGTAGCCCGCCGCCGCGGTCAGCACCATCCCGATCCCGGTCGGCTTGCCCCGGCTCACCGTCAGGCCGCTGGTGTCCGAGTGCAGCCGGATGCCCGAGAGCTGCCGGCCGGAGAGCAGGGCGACCAGTCCGTGGCCGCCCTCGTGCGCGATGGTGATCGCGTTCCTGGACATCCGCCACAGGATGTTCGGCACGACCGCGATGAGCGCCGCGGTCGCCGTCACCACCACCAGCCACTGCTCCGGGGCGGGCTGGGTGCCGGTGACGCGGTCCCACAGGTTGCCGAGATCGGTGCTGTCCATGGGGTGGGCGGCTCCTTGCCGGATCGGGGTCCGTTCGGGTGGGCGGTCGTGGCAGTCTGGCACTTATGTGCGGACGGTATGCAGCGAGTCGGCGGCCCGAGGACCTGACCGGACTCTTCCAGGTGGAGAAGTGGGAACCGGCCGAGACGCTGGAACCCGACTACAACGTGGCGCCGACCAAGGAGGTCTACGCCGTACTGGAACGTCCTGTGAAAGACGCGGACGACCAGCGCCCGGTTCGCCAGATGCGGGCACTGAAATGGGGGCTCGTCCCGTCCTGGGCCAAGAACCCGGAGGGCGCCGCCCGGATGATCAACGCCAGGGCCGAGACCGTCCACGAGAAGCCGTCCTTCCGCCGCCCCTTCGTCTCCCGGCGCTGCATCCTGCCCGCCGACGGCTATTACGAGTGGGTGACCGGCGCCGAGGAACGGCAGCTGGAGGAGAAGGGGCGCCGCAAGCGCCCTCGCAAGCAGCCCTACTTCGTGACTCCGGCCGACGGCTCGGTCTTCGCGATGGCCGGTCTGTACGAGTTCTGGCGCGACCGCACCCTGCCCGACGACCACCCGCAGGCGTGGTGGGTCACCTGCTCGGTGATCACGACCGAGGCGGAGACGAGCCCGCTCGCCGTCGCCCCCGCCGACGGACCGGCCTCGCTCTCCGAGATCCACCCCCGGATGCCGCTGATGCTCACCCCGGACCGCTGGGACGACTGGCTGGACCCCTCGCACACCGACATCGAGGAGCTGCGCGCCCTGCTCGCACCGCCGCCGCCCGGCCTGATGCGCGCCTACCCGGTCGCGACCGCCGTCAGCAACGTCCGCAACAACGGCCCCGAGCTGAAGGACGAGCTGGCCGAGCCCGAGGTGAGCACCCTCTTCTGAGCCGTACGCGACGGGGTTCGCGCCCTCCCCGTACCGGTCACCCGGTGTTGGTTGGATGGACCCCGTGAACACCGACGACGTGACCCCCCGTGCCGAGACCGTCGAGACCGGGGCAGGCACCGCCCGCGTCACCTGGCTGGACGCCCCCGCCCCGCGCCTCGTGCTCGCCCTCGGCCACGGCGCCGGCGGCGGCATCGAGGCCCGGGACCTCAGGGCCCTCGGCGCCGCCCTGCCCGCGCACGGCGTGAGCGTCGCCCTCGTGGAGCAGCCCTGGCGGGTGGCCGGCAAGAAGCTCGCGCCCGCCCCGAAGACCCTGGACACCGGCTGGCGCGGGATCTGGCCGGCCCTCGCCGCCCCCGGGCTGCCGGTCGTCGCCGGGGGACGCAGCGCCGGGGCCCGCGTGGCCTGCCGGACCGCCGCCGGGCTCGGCGCCCGGGCGGTCCTCGCGCTCAGCTTCCCGCTGCACCCGCCGGGCCGCCCCGAGAGGACCCGCGCCGACGAGCTGCTGGACTGCGGGGTGGACGCCCTCGTGGTCCAGGGCGGCAACGACCCGTTCGGGAAGCCCGCCGAATTCCCGCCCGGCGACTACCGGATCACCGAAGTGCCGTACGGCGACCACGGCTTCTCCGTACCGAAGAAATCCGGGCTCACCGAGGAGCGGGCGATGGAGATCCTGACCGCGTCCGTCACCGACTGGCTGGCGGACCTGACGTGAGGTCCGGGCTCCCGGGAATGCCCCGTGGGGGGCCGCTGTTGTTCCGGACATCGGTACGCCAACGTCGTAAGTGGAGAGGGAGTCCGTCGCATGGGTTCGACCATCTGCCCACGTCGCTCGAACACTGCTGACCTGGAGTGGACGGTCCTGCACGCGGCCAAGAACACTCCCGCGCGGTCACTCGGCGGAACGGAACGACAGCCCGCGCCGGACCAAGGTCGACTATTCTCCGATTCGAGCGGGTCCGGTTTCGGCTCCGCCCCAGCGTTGGAGGAGGTGGGTCCGGTCACAGGGACCGACACAGGGACCGACGACGGCCGCCCGCAGGAGACGACGGCCGAGCGAAACGCGCGTTTCGAGCGCGACGCCCTCGGTTTCCTCGACCAGATGTACTCGGCAGCCCTGCGCATGACGCGCAATCCCGCGGACGCCGAGGACCTGGTCCAGGAGACGTATGCCAAGGCGTACGGCTCCTTCCACCAGTTCCGTGAGGGCACCAACCTCAAGGCGTGGATGTACCGCATCCTCACCAACACCTTCATCAACTCGTACCGCAAGAAGCAGCGCGAACCCCAGCGCAGCGCCGCCGAGGAGATCGAGGACTGGCAGCTGGCCCGCGCCGAGTCGCACATGTCGACCGGGCTGCGCTCCGCGGAGTCGCAGGCGCTCGACCACCTGCCCGACTCGGACGTGAAGTCCGCGCTGCAGGCGATCCCGGAGGAGTTCCGCATCGCGGTCTATCTCGCCGATGTCGAGGGCTTTGCCTACAAGGAGATCGCGGACATCATGGGGACTCCCATCGGTACGGTGATGTCCCGACTGCACCGGGGCCGCCGTCAACTGCGCGGCATGCTGGAGGACTACGCCCGTGACCGCGGGCTCGTCCCGGCCGGCGCCGGAGAGTCGGACGATCGGAAAGGCTCGGGCTCATGAGCTGCGGAGAGCCGCACGAGACGGAGTGCGCAGAGGTCCTCGATCACCTCTACGAGTTTCTTGACCGGGAAATGCCCGACAGCGACTGCACCAAGTTCGAGGAGCATTTCGTCGAGTGCTCCCCGTGCCTGGAGAAGTACGGCCTGGAGCAGGCCGTCAAGAAGCTGGTGAAGCGCTGCTGCGGCCAGGACGACGTCCCGGCCGACCTGCGCTCCAAGGTGATGGGCCGCATCGACCTCATCCGCTCGGGACAGGCGGTGCCGGAACAGGACGTCGCCGTCTCCGGCCCCGAGGTACCGAGCGCGGCCAAGGAGTAGCCGTTCCTCGCTTCACCCGAACGTGCTAATCGCCCCCAACGGCACCCGCCGGGACCAGCCCGCTCGTTAGCGTGGCCCCTTCACGAGCGGAGCTGGGGGGCGAGCGAGGGTGAGAGCTACACGCGGGGCGGCGCGGGCCCATATCGGCGCCGTCGCCCTCGGCGCGGCCCTGTGCGCCGCGCCCGCCCTGCGCCCGGGCACCCCGTGGACCACCGTCGCCCTGCTCGCCGGGCTCCACCTCGCCTGCGAACTCCTGGGCCGCGTCCGCGAAGTCCCGCCCGGCCCGCGCCGCGCCCCCGGCCGCCGCGCCTCCCCGGCCGGCTCCGTCGGGGCGGGCACCTCCTTCCCGCTGCTGCTCGCCGCCGCCTTCCTGCTCCCGCCCCCGGCGGCGGCCCTCGTCGCCGTCCCCGGCTCCCTCGCGGGCGGGACCGGCAAACCACCCGCCGCCGCCCGGCGGATCTGGCGCGCCGCCGAGTCGGCCGTCGCCGTCTGGGCGGCCGCCCGCGTCCACACGCTGCTCGGCGGGCCCGCCGCGCTCGGCAGCCCGCCCGACCTGCCCTACGCGCTGCTGCCCGTCTGTGCGGCGGCCCTCGCCTTCAGCGTCGTGCTCGCCGCCCTGGAGGGCTCGATCCTGCTCGTCGCGGAGCAGTTGCCGGCCCGACGCGCCTGGCGCGGCATCCTGCCGCGCTCACTCGCCCCCCACCTGGTGCACGGCCTCGCCGGGCTGCTGATGGCCGTCCTCTGGAACAGCTCGTACGGGCCGCTCGCCGCCCTCTTCGTGCTGCTGCCCATGTACATCTCCGGCTGGGTCTACGCCCAGTACCACCGCGAGCACGCCGCGCACCGGGCCACCATCAGGGCGCTCGTCCAGGCCGTTGACATCAAGGACACCTACACCCGGGGCCACAGCGAACGGGTCGGCCGCGCCTCCGTCCTCATCGCGCACGAACTGGGCCTCGACCGGGAACGCGTCGAGGTCCTCCGGTTCGCCGGCATCCTCCACGACGTCGGCAAGCTGGGCGTCCCCACCCGCGTCCTGCGCAAGGACGGCCCCCTCACCCCGGAGGAGCGGCGCGTCATCGAGCTGCACCCGGAGTACGGGCACGAGATCGTCCGGGGCATCGGCTTCCTCGGCGAGGCCAGGGCCGCGATCCTGCACCACCACGAACGCCTCGACGGCAGCGGCTACCCGTACGGGCTCTCCGGCCGGGGCATCCCCGAGTGCGCCCGCATCGTCGCCGTCGCCGACGCCTTCGACGCCATGACCTCGACCCGCTCCTACCGGCGGGGCCGGCCGGTCCCGGCCGCCGTGGAGGAGCTCAAGCGGTGCGCGGGCACGCAGTTCGACCCGCAGATGGTGCGGGCCCTGGCACGCGGCCTGGAGCGGTACGGCTGGTCCGGGGCCGTCACGGCGGACGACGCGCAGCTGCCGCCGCCGCGCAAGGAGCCCGCCGGGCCCGTCCCCGCGCCGCTGAGCCCCCGGCCGGACGGTCCCGACGGGCAGGGGCGCCGGTGACCGCCGGGCCCGCGACCCTGGGACTGCGCGGCGCCGCCCTCCTGCTCGCCGCCGCCGGACTCGGTTACACGCTGTGGCGCGGGGTCCACGATCCGGGGCACGCCCTCGCCTTCGGTGCCCTCATCACCATTGGGGAGCTGACCCGCTGGGGCGCCCTGCCCGGGGAGCGGGAACCCGCGCCCCTCGGGGCCGCCGGAGCCCTCGCCTACGCCCTGCTCGGGCGCAGCGGCGGGCAGCCCACCAGCCACGGAGTCCTCCAGGTCGTCGCGGTCGTCGTCGCCGCCCAGCTCGTCGCCTCGGTGCCGCAGCTGGCCCGGGGCGCCGGGCCGGGCGCCGACCAGGTGGCCCGGCGGATGCTCACCGTGGCGTTCGCGGCGGTCTGCTTCCAGCCGCTGTACAACGCGGGCCGCAGCGAGAAGTGGTTCGGCGACGGTCCGTACTACGCGGCCTTCCTGCTCCTGCTGCTCGGCCTGACCGCCCTCTGCGACGCCGTCCTCGCCGCGCTCCTGCTGCGCGCCCGCACCCGGCCGCGCGGCTCCCGCGCCGGGCAGGCCCCCGCCCCGTACGGGCCGCTGCTCCGCGACGAGCTGCGGGCGCTCACCGGGATCGGCTCGGCCGTCTGCGCGACCGGCGCGGTCATGGCGCTCGGGGTGGCCGCCGCCGGACTGTGGGCGCTGCCCGTGCTCTGCGTACCGCTGCTGCTCACCCAGCTCTCGTACCGCAGGTTCGCCGCCGTGCGCACCACCTACCGGCAGACCATCGCCTCGCTCGCCCGGTCCACCGAGATCGCCGGTTACACCCCGCATGGCCACGCCCGCCGGGTGGCCGAGCTGTGCACGGCCGTCGGGCGCGAGATGGGCCTGTCCGGGCCGGAGCTCACGGTGCTGGAGTACGCGGCGCTGATGCACGACATCGGCCAGCTCTCCCTGGTCGACCCGGTGCCGGACGGGGCGACGGCCCTGCTGCCGGCCGCCGAGCAGCGCCGGATCGCGCTGCTCGGCGGTGCGGTGGTCCGGCAGACCGGGGTGGACGCGAAGGTGGCCGTCGTGGTGGAGCGGCAGGCCGACCCCTACCGGGAGCAGCCGCTGTCCGCCAGGATCGTCCGGGCGGTGAACGCATACGACGACCTCAGCGGGGAAAGTCTCTCCGGGCCACTGGGTGCGCTGGAACAGCTCAGGCTCGGCACCGGGCACGACTACCAGCCGCAGGTGGTGGAGTCGCTGGCCCGGGTGCTGGCCCGGGGAGGTCTGACCCCCGTCCCGCCCGGGTAACCGATGGGTAATGAGCGGGCCCCGGGCCCGGCATGGTTGGATGCGAAGAGAGCGGTAGAACGAGGGTGTCCAGTCGGGACAGGCGGGAATCGTGAGGATCTTCGGGAAGGTACGGCATCGGCCGTCCGCCTCTTGGCGGCAGGCCACGGACCGCGCGTTCACGCTGATCGGCGACGGCCGGTACGAGGACGCGGGGGCGCTGCTGACACGCGCGGCGGACCTGGAGCCCTGGCTCTCCGAGTCGTGGTTCAACCTGGCGCTGCTGCACAAGTTCCGGCACGACTGGGAACAGGCGAGGGCCGCCGGGCTGCGGGCCGTCGCCCTGCTCGACAAGGAGTCCGGAGCGCCGGACTGGTGGAACGTGGGCATCGCCGCGACCGCCCTCCAGGACTGGCCGCTGGCGCGCCGCGCCTGGCAGGCGTACGGCCTGAAGGTCCCCGGTGGCGGGCAGCAGACCCCGGCCGCGGGCAACGAGCCGGTCGGCATGGAGCTGGGCAGCGCGGCGGTACGGCTGTCGCCGGAGGGCGAGGCCGAGGTCGTGTGGGGCCGCCGTCTCGACCCGGCCCGGATAGAGGTGCTGTCGATCCCGCTGCCCTCGTCCGGGCGGCGCTGGGGCGAGGTCGTGCTGCACGACGGGGTGCCGAACGGCGAACGGATCACCGCGGCGGGCCCGTCCTACCCGGTGTTCGACGAGATCGAGCTGTGGGCCCCGTCGCCCGTGCCGACCTGGGTGGTGCTGCTGGAGGCGGCCACGGAGGCGGACCGGGACGCGCTGGAGCAGCTGGCCTCGGACGCGGGCTTCGCCGCCGAGGACTGGTCCTCGTCGGTGCGGCTGCTGTGCCGGTCCTGCTCGGAGAGCCGGATGGAGAGCGACGAGGGCGACGGCGAGCACCTGGACCCGCACGACCACAGCGAGCCGGGACATCCGGGCCCGCTGGGCCACCGCACGGCCGGTGAGCTGTGGGTGCCGGAGCGTGAATGCGGCCTCGCGGCCCCGGCCGGTCTGGTGCGCGGGCTGCTGGACGGCTGGGTGGCGGACAGCCCGGACAGCCGCGAGTGGCGCGATCTCGAAGAAGTCTGCTGAGCGCTGCCCGTAGTCTGTGTACGCACCGATTCGGGTTTTGAGGAAGGCGTACTGCGGACATGGCGCAGCAGGAGACGGACGAGCAGGTCAACGTCGACGAGGAGGGTTTCCTCATCGACACCGAGGACTGTGAGGCGCGCGAGACGGCACACCGCGAGCGCGGTACCTCCCGCCCGATCACGGTCGTGGGCAACCCGGTCCTGCACAAGGAGTGCAAGGACGTCACGGAGTTCGGCGACGAGCTGGCCGCGCTGATCGACGACATGTTCGCGAGCCAGCGCACGGCCGAGGGCGTGGGCCTGGCCGCCAACCAGATCGGCGTCGACCTCAAGGTCTTCGTCTACGACTGCCCCGACGACGAGGGCGTGCGCCACGTCGGCGCCATCTGCAACCCGGTCCTGGAGGAGCTGCCGCCCGAGGCGCGGGTCCTGGACGACTCGGGCGAGGGCTGCCTCTCCGTGCCGACGGCGTACGCCAAGCTGGCCCGCCCGGACTACGCGGTGGTGCGCGGGCAGGACGCCCAGGGCAATCCGGTCCGGGTGCGTGGCACGGGTTACTTCGCGCGCTGCCTCCAGCACGAGACGGACCACCTGTACGGCTACCTGTACATCGACCGGCTCTCCAAGCGCGAGCGCAAGGACGCGCTGCGGCAGATGGCGGAGAACACCCCGCGCTACGAGGTCGTCCCGAACGACTGACCCCGGGAGGCGAACGCGGCGCGGGCCCGTCCGGCACCGCGTTCGCCTTTCCGTCAACCGCCGTTTCTACACGCGTAGTTGACGGGCTCCGTCTCATCCGCCAGGCTCGTGCACCACACCTTCGACAGTGGTTGGGAGCCCCCGTGATCAGACGTTCCGCACGACTCCTGCTCAGCCTTGTCATGACCATGGCTTTCGCCTTGGGTGGTGCCGTGGTCACCGCCGGCACCGCGCAGGCCGACGACTGCTACACCTGGACCCGCACCCTGAGTCCCGGCGCCACCGGCAATGACGTCGCCCAGCTCCAGATCAGGGTCGCCGGTTACCCCGGATACAACTCCGTCCTGGCCATCGACGGCTCCTACGGGCCCGCCACCACCGCCGCCGTCAAGCGCTTCCAGGCCGCCTACGGACTGGCCGCCGACGGGATCGCGGGCCCTGCCACCCAGGCCAAGATCTATGCCCTCCAGGACAGCGACTGCACCCCGGCGCACTTCACGTACGCCGAGATGAACCGCTGCAACAGCACCTGGTCGGGCGGCGCGGTCTCGGCGGCCACGGCGAAGGCCAACGCGCTGAGCACCATGTGGAAGCTGGAGGCCCTGCGCCACGCGCTCGGTGACCGGCCGATCAACATCAACAGCGGATTCCGCTCGACGTCCTGCAACAGCGCGGTCGGCGGCGCGTCGAACAGCCGCCATCTGTACGGGGACGCGGCCGACCTCGGCGGGATCGCCTTCTGCACCCTCGCCAAGGAGGCCCGCTACCACGGGTTCAACGGGATTCTCGGCCCGGGCTACCCGGACCACAACGACCACGTCCACGTGAACCAGGGCCCCAGCCACTACTGGTCGGCGCCCAACTGCGGTATCTGACCCGCTCGGTGGGGCCCGCCGGTCGTCGGCGGGCCCCACCCGTGCGGTTACGCCCAGGCCCGCAGCGGCGTGCCGCCCGTCGTCTGCACCGCCGCTCCGTCGGGTGAGCGCTCGGCCAGGCGCAGCTGGGAGATCGCGTTGCGCAGGACGAACGCCCCGTGGCCGGCGTCCAGCTGCCAGCGCTGGGTGCGCGCCCCCGCCGAGCAGGCCCCGAGCGACAGTTCGGCGCCCACCTCCAGCGGGGCGCCCAGGTACTTCCTGCCGCGCACCGCGTCCAGGCAGAGCCCGTCCGTCGAGCGGACCGTGTAGTAGCCGTCGGCGGTCGCGGCGAGCGTCCAGGCCGCCTCGGAGCCCTTGACCAGGGCGACCCCGGAGTCCGCGGCCGGGGCCAGCGCCTTCGCGCCGGAGGTCAGCCGGTAGGTGCCGTCGGGCAGCGGGGCGCGGTCGGTGTTCGCCCAGCCCGGGGCGTGCCCGATGCGGCGGGCCATGGCCTCGAAACCGGCGTACGTCGGGCTGGGCCTGGGGCCGCCCCAGGTGGCCTGGGCGAGGAAGCGCAGCGGCATGAACACCTTCGCCTCGACCTCGTTCTCGGTCTCGGCCGCCGCGCTGTCCGGCCACAGGCTGATCTTCGCGCCGGTCAGGTTCGCCGCCGCGGCGGGCAGCGTCTCGCCCTCGAAGCGCAGGGGCGTCCAGTCGCTCTCGTACAGCTGCCGGGTGTTGCTGGTGAAGCCGCCGCGCACCAGGTACAGCGCGTAGGCGGAGTTCATCACCGGGCGGCCCTCGGCGAGCAGGGCGGACGCCTTCTGGATGGCGCCGCCGCCGAGCCAGTGCTCGACGGTGATGTCACGGTCCAGCGGGACGAGCGTGTTGCGGCCCAGCAGCCCGTCGTTCCAGATGCGCAGCGAGCGGCCCCGCGCCTTCACGTGGGCGTTGACCTGGTTGACGAAGTCCACGAACAGGTCGTCCGGGGTGGCCGACGCGCCGAACTTCGCGACGGCCGCCGCCTGGAGCTGCGGATAGTCCGGGTAGGAGGAGCCGAGCATGTACTCGTCGGCGCCCATGTGCCAGGTGTCGGCGCCCCAGACGTCCAGGGCCTCGTCGACCAGCGAGGTGTAGTACGTCAGCGCCTCGGGCCGCGAGATGTCCAGGCGGGGCGGGGAGGCCACGCCGTCCTTGTCCTTGAGCTGGAGCTCCGGGTGTTTCTCCAGGTAGGGGTCCATGTGGCCGGGGGAGTTGATCTCCGGGACCAGTGCGATGTGGTACTTCTTCGCCATCGCGGCCAGCGCGCGGATCTGCGGCTTGCTGTAGTAGCCCCAGAACGCCGACTCCGGGTCGGTGTCGCTGCGGACCTTCGCCTCGATCCAGAGCTGGTTGAGCTTCTGGGACGCCATGTCCTTCATCAGCCGCTCGAACCAGGGCAGCGACACGTTGATGTAGCAGGCGCAGACCCCGACGCCGCGCTCCCGGTACGCGGGCACGTCGGATGCCGAGCCGCGGGCGGCCCGCCCGTCGTCGTTCAGCAGCTGGAGCACCGTGCGCGAGCCGTAGAACACGCCCGCCGAGGTGGCCGCCGTGACCGTGACCCGGTCGCCGACCTCCAGCCGGTAGCCCTCCGCCCCGAGCGAGCCCTTCAGCGAGGCGTCCTGGCGCAGCACGATGTCACCGGCGCGCGCCGGGCCCCGGGACACCTGCTGTCTGCCCGCCAGCTCACCGGCGAACCGGGCCGCGTCGTCCGCCGTACGCCGTTCGCGCACCCCGTCCAGCACGATCCTGGCCCGGTCGGTGAGGACGAACTCCCCGCTGCCCGGCTGCCACTGGCGCAGCGAGGGCAGCACCTCCGGCGGCGGAGCCGTCGCCCCGGCCTCCTCGGCCGAGGCGGTCTGCCAGGGGAGCAGGGTGGCGGCGAGCGCGGCCACCACGGCCCCGATGGTCCTTCGTCTTGCCTTCCGCATCTCCATGCGCCCGACCCTGGCGCGCGGGCGTGACCCCGGTCCATGGACATGTCACGCGACCGGTTGGACGAACGGTCCGGTGACGGTTCCGGGCTCAGGCCGCCGCGCCGACCGCCGACGGCCCCCGGAACGTGCGCCGGTACGCCTGTGGCGTAGTGTCCAGTGCCCGTACGAACTGGTGGCGCAGTGCCGCCGCCGTCCCGAATCCGGTGCGGTCGGCGATGGTGTCGATGGTCTCGTCGGACGTCTCCAGCAGGTGCTGGGCCAGCAGGACGCGCTGGCGCAGCAGCCAGCGGTACGGAGTGGTCCCGGTCTCCTGCTGGAAGCGGCGGGCGAAGGTGCGCGGCGACATGTGCGCCCGGTCCGCGAGCTGTTCGACGGTCATCTCGCGGTCGAGGTGGCGCTCCATCCAGGCCAGCGTGTCGCCCACCGTGTCGCAGCGGGTGCGCGGCAGCGGCCGCTGGATGTACTGCGCCTGCCCGCCGTCCCGATGCGGCGGCACCACCATCCGCCGGGCGATGGTGTTGGCGGCGGCCGGTCCGTACGCCTGCCGGACCAGGTGCAGGCAGGCGTCGATCCCCGCCGCCGTCCCCGCCGACGTGGTGACCGGCCCGTCCTCCACGTACAGCACGTCCGGCTCGACGGCGGCCTCGGGGAAGCGGCGGGCCAGGTCGTCGGCGTGCCGCCAGTGCGTGGTGCAGCGGCGGCCGTCCAGCAGCCCGGCCGCGCCCAGCAGGTAGGCCCCCGAGCAGACGCTGAGCACCCGGGCGCCCCGCTCCACGGCGCGGCGCAGGGCGGTCAGGACCTCCTCGGGGAACTCGCGCTCCCCGAAGCGGCTGCCGGCCGGCACGGCGACGAGGTCGGCCTCCTCCAGCCGGTCGAGGCCGTAGGGGGTGCTGATCGTGAAGCCGGCGTGGGTCCGCAGCTGTGGCCCCTCGCCGGAGACCACCGCGAAATCGTGCACCGGCAGGCCCTCGTCGCTCCGGTCGAGGCCGAAGACCTCGCAGAGCACACCGAGTTCGAAGGGATGGACGTCATCGAGCAGCAGGGCGGCGACGTTGTTCAGCATGGACCCAGTGTGGCAGTAATTCGATGTCCTATGACAGTCCTGCCACTGCCGCTTCTGCGCCGGAACGAGGACAGTAGAGGCATGAACACATTCCTGAACTTCCTCGGCATTTCCGCACTTTTTACCCTCGTCCTGCTGCCCGCACTGGTCGGCATGGCCCGCGAGCGCCGCATCGACCGCGAGCTGCGCGAAGCGGAACAGGACCGGAGCACCCGCCCACCGCAGAGCGCGGACGCCGCGCGGCCGGCGGGGGCCGCACGGCGTCCGTACGTCAGGAGCTGGGCGAGGATCTAGGGGCTGTCCGCCTAGAAGTCGTCGTCGAAGGCGACCGTGCCCTCCACGGCCACCTGGTACGCCGACGGGCGCCGCTCGAAGAAGTTCGTGAGCTCCTGGACCCCCTGGAGCTCCATGAACGAGAACGGGTTCTGCGATCCGTACACGGCCGGGAAGCCCAGCCGGGCGAGCCGCTGGTCGGCGACGCACTCCAGGTACGCGCGCATCGACTCGGTGTTCATGCCGGGCAGCCCGTCACCGCACAGGTCGCGGCCGAACTGCAGCTCCGCCTCGACGGCCTCCTTCAGCATGTCGGTGACCTGCTGCCGGAGGGCGTCGTCGAAGAGGTCCGGCTCCTCCTTGCGGACCGTGTCCACGACCTCGAACGCGAAGTTCATGTGCATGGTCTCGTCGCGGAAGACCCAGTTGGTCCCGGTGGCGAGGCCGTGCAGCAGCCCGCGCGAGCGGAACCAGTACACGTACGCGAAGGCGCCGTAGAAGAACAGCCCCTCGATGCACGCCGCGAAGCAGATCAGGTTCAGCAGGAAGCGGCGGCGGTCCGCCTTCGACTCCAGCCGGTCGATCTTCTCCACCGAGTCCATCCAGCGGAAGCAGAACTGCGCCTTCTCGCGGATCGAGGGGATGTTCTTGACCGCCGCGAACGCCGCCGCGCGGTCGTCCGGGTCGGGCAGATAGGTGTCGAGCAGCGTCAGATAGAACTGGACGTGCACGGCCTCCTCGAACAGCTGCCGCGACAGATAGAGCCGGGCCTCGGGGGAGTTGATGTGCTTGTACAGCGTCAGCACCAGGTTGTTGGCGACGATCGAGTCACCGGTCGCGAAGAACGCGACCAGCCGCCCGATCAGGTGCTGCTCGGCGGGCGTCATCCTCGCGAGGTCCGGCACGTCCGAGTGGAGGTCGACCTCCTCCACGTGCCAGGTGTTCTTGATCGCGTCCCGGTAGCGCTCGTAGAAGTCCGGGTAGCGCATGGGCCGCAGGGTCAGCTCGAAGCCCGGGTCGAGCAGGTTCTGATCGGTGGTCGTGGTGGTCATTACTGGCACGCCTCGCAGGACTCGGGGTTTTCCAGGGAGCAGGCGATGGCATCCGCGTCGGGCGCCTGCGCCTGCTGTACGGGGACGGGCGCGGCGGCCGGCGCCGACCCGGAAGCGGCCCGGGCGATCCGGGTCGCCGGACGCGACCGCAGGTAGTACGTCGTCTTCAGGCCCTGCTTCCAGGCGTACGCGTACATCGAGGAGAGCTTGCCGATCGTCGGCGTCTCCAGGAACAGGTTGAGCGACTGGCTCTGGTCGAGGAACGGTGTACGGGCCGCCGCCATGTCGATCAGGCCGCGCTGCGGGATCTCCCACGCGGTGCGGTACAGCGCCCGCACGTCCGCCGGAATCCACCCGAAGCCCTGCACCGAGCCGTTCGACTCGCGCAGCGCCTCACGCGTCCGCGCGTCCCACACGCCGAGTCGCTTCAGCTCGTCCACCAGATAGCCGTTGACCTGGAGGAACTCCCCGCTCAGGGTCTCCCGCTTGAAGAGGTTGGAGACCTGGGGCTCGATGCACTCGTAGACCCCGGCGATCGACGCGATCGTCGCGGTCGGGGCGATGGCCAGGAGCAGCGAGTTGCGCATCCCGGTCCGCGCGATCCGGGCCCGCAGCGCCTCCCAGCGCTCCGGCCAGTTCAGCTCCACGTCGTAGTGGTCCGGGTGCAGCACCCCGCGCGCGGCCCGGGTCCTGGACCAGGCGGGCAGCGGACCGGACCGCTCCGCGAGGTCGCAGGACGCCTCGTAGGCCGCGAGCATGACGCGCTCGGCGATCTTCGTGGAGAGCGCCCGGGCCTCGAGGGAGTCGAAGGGCAGCCGCAGTCGGAAGAAGACGTCCTGGAGACCCATCGCGCCCAGGCCCACCGGCCGCCAGCGGGCGTTGGACCGGCCGGCCTGCTCGGTCGGGTAGAAGTTGATGTCCACGACCCGGTCGAGGAAGGTCACCGCGGTCCGCACGGTGGCGTCCAGCCGCTCCCAGTCGATCGAGCCGTCGGCCACGAACGCGCCGAGGTTGACCGAGCCGAGGTTGCAGACGGCCGTCTCGCCGTCGTCGGTGACCTCCAGGATCTCGGTGCACAGGTTCGATGAATGCACGACCCGGCCCGGCTCGGCGGTCTGGTTCGCGGTGCGGTTGGAGGCGTCCTTGAACGTCATCCAGCCCTGCCCGGTCTGCGCCAGGGTCCGCATCATCCGGCCGTACAGCTCGCGGGCCGGCATGGTCTTGCGGGCCAGTCCCTTCGCCTCGGCCGCCCGGTACGCGGCGTCGAAGGCGTCGCCCCACAGGTCGGTCAGCTCGGGCACGTCCGCCGGGGAGAACAGCGACCAGGTCCCGTCCGCGTCGACGCGGCGCATGAACTCGTCCGGAATCCAGTGCGCCAGGTTCAGGTTGTGCGTGCGGCGCTGGTCCTCGCCCGTGTTGTCGCGGAGCTCCAGGAACTCCTCGATGTCCGCGTGCCAGGTCTCCAGGTAGACCGCGGCGGCACCCTTGCGGCGCCCGCCCTGGTTCACGGCCGCCACCGAGGCGTCCAGCGTCTTGAGGAACGGCACGATGCCGTTGGAGTGCCCGTTGGTGCCCCGGATCAGCGAGCCCCGGGCGCGGACGCGGGAGTACGAGAGGCCGATGCCGCCCGCGTGCTTCGACAGCCGGGCCACCTGGTGGTAGCGGTCGTAGATCGAGTCCAGCTCGTCCAGCGGCGAGTCCAGCAGGTAGCAGGACGACATCTGCGGGTGGCGGGTCCCGGAGTTGAAGAGCGTCGGCGAGGACGGCAGGTAGTCCAGCCGGCTCATCAGCCCGTACAGCGCCGCGACCTCGTCCAGCGCCCGCTCGGAGGTGTCCTCGGCGAGCCCGGCGGCGACCCGGAGCATGAAGTGCTGGGGGGTCTCGATGACCTGGCGGGTGATCGGGTGGCGCAGCAGGTAGCGGCTGTACAGGGTGCGCAGCCCGAAATACCCGAAGCGGTCGTCGGCCCCGTCCGCGAGGGACCGCTCGACCAGGGCGTCCAGGGCGGCCGCGTGCAGCGTGACGAACTCGGCGGTCCGGTCCGCGATCAGGCCCTCGCGGTGGCCCACGGCGACCGAGGCGGCGAACGAGGTGGCACCCTGCCCGGCGGCCTCGTCCGCGATGGTCCGGGTGAGCAGCCGGGCGGCGAGGCGGGAGTAGGCCGGGTCCTCGGAGATGAGGCCCGCCGCGGCCTCGGTGGCCAGCGAGCGCAGCTCCGCCTCGTCCGACCGGGCGTTGCGGCCGCGCAGGGCGGCGGCGGCGACGCGGCCGGGGTCGGTGTCGGGCAGGTCCGCGGTGAGGTCGGTCAGGGTCCGCAGCAGCGCGGTGCCCGGTCCGTCGTTCTCGGTCCCCGCTGCTCCGGCCGCTGAAACCGGATCGGCTGGCGCGATGGTCACGTGGTGCTCTCCCTCGCTCGGCTCCGGCCAGGCGGGGAGCGGGGGCAGCCGGGCAGGAGGGGGCCCGGGCGGGGCGGCACTCCGTGCGGCGTCCACCGGCCCATCCCACGAGGCCCGGACGTCTGGGCATCCGGTTCGGTCGAGCCGGATGCGCCGTCGGCAGGTCCTCGGACTCGTCGGGTGCGTGAAAGCGCACCGAAAACACCGTTGCGGGACAGTTCCGGATTCGCACCGGATTCCCCTGCGGCGACAGCGAGCATGAGCATACATGTGGGGGCCGCCCCGTCGGGCAGCCCCCACATCTTGTGTCGCGAGGTGTAAGGGTGTGCGGTCAGTGACCGCCGGGCGCCCCCGCCGTGGCCGGCGGCAGCTTCTCCTGCACGCCCGGGTCGCCCGCGTCCGCGGTGTAGTCGGCCGGAGAGGTCTCGTCGGTCCCTGCCGGGGCCTTGACCGCGTTCAGGACGAAGGTGAGGACGACGACGACCACGACGTTCAGCACGAACGCGGTGAGGCCGATGTAGCCGATCTCGCCGAGGCCCGGGATCTCCTTGGAGGACCCGCCGAAGTGCTTCTGTGAGCCGTTCGGGTTCGCGACCCCGTAAGCGGCCAGCGTTCCGTAGACCATGCCGGCCGCCCAGCCGGCGATGAGCGCCCAGCGGTGGAACCACCGGGTGAACAGGCCGCCGACCAGGGCCGGCATGGTCTGGAGAATCCAGATCCCGCCCAGCAGCTGGAAGTTGATCGCGACGGTCTTGTCCATCGTGAGGACGAAGGCGAGCGCGCCGACCTTGACCAGCAGCGAGACCAGCTTGGAGACCTTGGTCTCCTGCTCGGGCGTCGCGTCCGGCTTCAGGAAGTCCTTGTAGATGTTGCGCGTGAACAGGTTCGCCGCGGCGATGGACATGATCGCGGCCGGCACCAGTGCGCCGATGCCGATCGCGGCGAACGCCACCCCGGCGAACCAGTCGGGGAACATGTTCTCGAACAGCTGCGGGATGGCCAGCTGGCCGTTTTCCACCTTGACGCCGGCGGCGATCGCCATGAAGCCGAGCAGCGCGAGCAGGCCCAGCATCAGCGAGTACAGCGGCAGGATCGTCGTGTTGCGGCGGATCACCTCACGGCTGCGGCTGGAGAGCGTCGCCGTGATCGAGTGCGGGTACATGAACAGCGCCAGCGCGGAGCCGAGTGCCAGCGTGGCGTAACCCCAGTGCCCTGCCTCGCCCGGAGCGAGCGCGCCGGTCGGCGGCTTCCCGGGCGGGTTGAACTTGTCCGCGGCGGCCGAGAAGATGTCGTCGAAGCCGCCCAGCTTGATCGGGATGTAGATGATCGCGACGGCGATGACCAGGTAGATCAGCCCGTCCTTGACGAACGCGATCAGCGCGGGCGCCCGCAGTCCCGAGGAGTAGGTGTAAGCGGCGAGCACCGCGAACGCGATCAGCAGCGGCAGGTCCTTGACGAACCAGTTGGTGTTCTCGCCGCCGCCGACTCCCATCACGTCCAGCACCGCCTGGATGCCGACGAGTTGGAGCGCGATGTACGGCATCGTGGCGAGGATGCCGGTGACCGCGACGGCCAGCGAGAGACCCTTCGAGCCGAACCGGCCCCGGACGAAGTCCGAGGTGGTGACGTACCCGTGCTTGTGCGAGACCGACCACAGGCGCGGCAGGAAGGTGAAGATCAGCGGGTACACCAGGATGGTGTAGGGCACGGCGAAGAAGCCGGACGCGCCCGCCGCGTAGATGGCCGCGGGGACGGCGACGAAGGTGTACGCGGTGTAGAGGTCGCCGCCGAGCAGGAACCAGGTGACCCAGGTACCGAACGACCGTCCGCCCAGGCCCCATTCGTCGAGCGTGGCCTCGTTCTCGGCCTTGCGCCAGCGGGCGGCCAGGAAGCCCATGACCGTGACGGCCAGGAAGAAGAAGATGAAGACGCCGAGCGCGACGCCGTTCACGCCGTCCTTCATGCCGACGCACCCCCCTTGCGGGCGCGCTGGTCACGCTGCCACAGCTTGTACGCGACCATGGTGAGCGCGGTGGAGATCAGCACCCAGAGCATCTGGTACCAGTAGAAGAACGGGATGCCGATGAAGGTCGGGTCGATCTTCGCGTACGAACTCACCCAGAGCATCGCCACGAACGGCGCGATGAGACACAGCGCGATGACCACCCGCACCGGGGTGACCGTGGGTGGCTTTCCTTCTGGTTCTTCGGGCATGGCGGCGACTCCGTCCCCTCGCTGATCACCTGTAATGCGCAGGAAATCTAGGCGAGGCATCCGGCCACCGTCACCCCCCGTCCGCATTGCGGTCCGGCAACGGTCGTCACCGGCCGGCCGGATGACCGGATTGGCGGCAAACGTCCGGGGGTTGGTCCGGTCCAAGGCCGCCACGGAAACGCCGAACGGCCCCCGGAGGCGGGTCCGGGGGCCGTTCGCGGCGCACATGCGTACGCCGGGTCAGTCGGTACGACGGTCAGTCCAGCGGGCGCTTCAGGCGGGCCACGAACTTGTAGCGGTCGCCGCGGTAGACCGAGCGCACCCACTCGACCGGTTCGCCCTGTTCATCCAGTGAGTGCCGGGAGAGCATCAGCATCGGCAGGCCCACGTCGGTGCCGAGCAGCCCGGCCTCGCGCGGGGTGGCCAGCGAGGTCTCGATGGTCTCCTCGGCCTCGGCCAGCCGGACGTCGTACACCTCGGAGAGCGCGGTGTAGAGCGAGGTGTACTTGACCAGTGAACGGCGCAGCGCGGGGAAGCGCTTGGCCGAGAGGTGCGTGGTCTCGATGGCCATCGGCTCGCCGCTCGCCAGGCGCAGCCGCTCGATGCGCAGGACGCGGCCGCCGGCGCTGATGTCGAGCAGTCCGGCGAGGGTGTCGTCGGCGGTGACGTAGCCGATGTCCAGGAGCTGCGAGGTCGGTTCGAGCCCTTGGGCGCGCATGTCCTCGGTGTACGAGGTGAGTTGCAGGGCCTGGGAGACCTTCGGCTTGGCGACGAAGGTGCCCTTGCCCTGGATGCGCTCCAGGCGGCCCTCGACCACCAGCTCCTGGAGCGCCTGGCGCACGGTGGTGCGCGAGGTGTCGAACTCGGCCGCCAGGGTCCGTTCCGGGGGCACGGGGGTGCCCGGCGGCATGGTGTCCGTCATGTCGAGGAGATGTCGCTTCAGCCGGTAGTACTTGGGTACGCGCGCGGTGCGCGTCCCGGCGCCCGTGCCCGCCTCGTTCTCCGAACTGCCCCCGTCGGCGCCCATGGCCCGCCTTCCCGACTGCTGCGTTGCTGCCGTCACCGGCTCCTCCGTCTGTCGCGGCTCACATGGTGGCACGGTCCGGTCACGGCTCGTCGCCCTCCCTCAGGTGTCGGTCCTATAACGGACGCGAGTGCACTTCTTATACACCCTTGACACCCCTAAAGGTCTAGGCCAAGCTCCCGGTACTGGTCTAAACCATTAAAGACCAGGTCCCAGCCCCAGAGGTACTCGTCGACGTTCTCGCGCGGTGGGGAGGGGGTTGCAGCATCCCTGAGGAGGGTGGCGTGAAGCGCAAGCTCATCGCGGCGATCGGCGTCGCGGGCATGTTGGTTTCCATCGCGGCGTGTGGTTCGGACGACAAGACGTCCTCGAAGGACCCGAAGGACCGCAAGGAAGACCTGACTGTCTGGCTCATGGGCGAGGCCCAGTCGACCTGGCCCGAACTGGTCAAGGACGTCAACGCCCAGTTCAAGAAGAAGTACCCGAACGTCAACGTCAAGATCCAGTACCAGGGCTGGGCGGACAAGGTCAAGAAGCTCGACACCTCCCTCGGTGGCGACAAGTTCCCGGACGTTGTCGAACTCGGCAACACCGAGACCATGCAGTACATCCTCAATGGTGCGCTCGGCGAGATCGACACCTCGAAGTACGAGAACTCGGACACCTGGATCAAGGGCCTGAAGGACACCTGCTCCTTCGAGGGCAAGGTCTACTGCGTTCCTTACTACGCCTCCGCGCGCCTGGCGGTCTACAACAAGGACATGCTGAAGGCCGGCACCGGCAGCGACGCCCTCCCGCAGAACGAGGACGACTTCCTCAAGGCGATGGACAAGGTCCAGGCCGAGCTCGCGAAGAAGGACAAGCGCGCCTCGTCCCTGTACTACCCGGGCCGCTACTGGTACGCCGCCATGTCCTACGTCGCGGCCGAGGGCGGCCAGATCGCCAAGTACGACGAGGGCTCGAAGGAGTGGAAGGCCACCCTCTCCACCCCCGAGGCGCAGAAGGGCATCCAGCACTTCGTCGACCTGGTCAAGAAGTACAACAAGGCCGACCAGACGAAGGACGAGCAGGACCACGCCAACGTCATGGCCAACGAGAAGGCCGCGGTCATCTACGGCCAGGCCTGGGAGGCCGGCAGCGTCACCACGGGCGAGAACGGCAACCCGAAGCTCGACGGCAAGATCGCCACGGCCGGTATGCCCGGCCCGAACGGCAAGGCCCTCCCGTCCTTCATCGGCGGCTCCGACCTCGCCACCATCTCCAAGTCCAAGGTCCAGGACCTCGGCCAGGAGTGGATCTCCCTCTTCACCAACGCGAAGTCCATGGACGTCCTCGCGTCGAAGAACATCCTCCCGAACAACGAGAAGCAGCTTGAGCCGCTGAAGGCCAAGCCCGAGACGGCCGCCATCGCCAACGCGGTGCCGGACGCCTGGTTCACGCCGATCGCGCCGGGCTGGGCCTCCATCGAGAAGGAGGAGATTCTGGAGAACATGCTCCTGAAGATCCTCAAGGGCACGTCCGTCGCCGACGCCACCAAGAAGGCCGACAGCGAGATCGACGCACTGATCAACAAGAAGGCGTAAGTCTTCCGATCGCCAGGCGGGGGCCCGGCATTGCGCCGGGCCCCCGCTCCCCCTCGGGCGGGTTTCGAACGTCCCGCCTGCCGGGCGGACGGCGCTACTTTCGAAACACGCCCCAGCTCAAGAACGCCGTGTTTTCCGGGGGCTGCCTCGGACCCGCGATGGAAGGTCAGCCACGTGACTGCCGCCGATACCAAGGCCGCCGGGCCACCGGTCCCCGTACCACGTGATCCCAAGGCGGACGGGAGCCCGCTGTCCGATGAAGGCGGCAACGCTCCCCTGAAGCAGAAGAGGAAGCGGAAGAAGGGCGAGCTGCTGCCCTACCTCCTGATCCTCCCGGCGATCGTGGCGATCGCCGCCGTCTACCTCTACCCGCTCGCCAAGACCGTCATCATGTCCTTCCAGGACATGGGCCGGCGCGAGCTGTGGACCGGTGATCCCGCACCCTGGGTCGGCTTCGATCAGTTCACCAACATCCTCGGTGACTCCGAGTTCTGGTGGGTGACCTTCCGCACCGTCGTCTTCATGGCCGTCTGCGTGTCGCTGACCATGGGCATCGGTCTGCTGATCTCCCTGCTGATGCGCCGGCTGTCCAACTGGGTGCGGCTCGTCCTGACCTTCTGCCTCATCGCCGCCTGGGCGATGCCGCTGATGGTCGCCGCCTCCATCTTCCGGTTCATGGCCGACTCCGACTACGGCCTCATCAACACCCTCATCGCGAAGGTCGTCGGCGACGACTGGCTCGGCCACAACTGGTACCTCGACCCGGTCCAGGGCTTCGCGATCATCACGCTGCTGGTCGTCTGGGGCGCCATCCCCTTCGTCGTCGTCACCCTGTACGCCGCCCTCACCCAGGTCCCCCAGGAGCTGGAGGAGGCCGCGTCCCTCGACGGCGCCACCAGCTACGGCGTGTACCGCTACGTGACCTGGCCGGTCATCAAGCCGGTCTTCAGCATGGTCGCCACGCTGTCGGTGATCTGGGACTTCAACGTCTTCGGCCAGATCTGGCTGCTGCGCGGCAGCAAGCCCGAGCCGGAGTACGAGACCCTCGGCCTCTACTCCTACTCGAAGGCATTCGAGTCCACCTCCTTCAGCCAGGGCACCGCGATCGCCCTGATCACGGTGATCCTGCTGTCCGCGGTGGCCGTGTACTACCTGCGCCAGCTCATGAAGACGGGAGAGGTCGAATGAGCACCACGACCGACACACCACAGGTCCTGCGCCCGGACCGCAAGAAGAGCCGCGTCGGCCTGAACATCCTCGGCCTCGGCATCTCGCTGGTCATGGTCTTCCCGGTCTACTGGCTGGTCATCAGCGCCCTGCGGCCCAGCCGCGAGATCCGCTCGTACGACCAGACCCTGTGGCCCTCGTCGATCACCTTCGACAACTTCGTCAAGGCCGTCGACCAGCCGAACTTCGGCACCGCCGTCCAGTCCAGCCTGATCGTCACGATCACCGCCGTCGTCGGCGGCATGATCATCGCCACCCTGGCGGCGCTGGCCATCGGCCGGTTCCGCTTCTTCGGCCGCAAACCCCTGCTCCTGATCATGATCCTGGTCCAGATGCTGCCGCCCACGGCGATGCTCATCCCGATCTACGCCCAGCTCAACGCCATGGGCGGCATCGACGAGTACTGGAGCCTGATCGTCGTCTACCTGGTCTCCACGCTGCCGTTCGCGACGATCATGATCCGCGGCTTCGTGGTGAACATCCCGGTGGAGCTGGAGGAGTCCGCCATGGTGGACGGCTGCACCCGCTTCGGCGCCTTCCGCCGGGTGATCCTGCCGCTGCTCGCCCCCGGCCTCGCCGCCGCGTCGATCTTCGCGCTGGTGAACGCCTGGAACGAGTACCTCTTCGCCTACATCCTGATCAACGACAACTCCAAGTACACGCTCAACGTGTGGCTGATGACGTTCACCAGCGAGCGCGGCACGGACTACGGCGCCCTGATGGCGGCGTCCACCATGATCGCTCTTCCGGTCGTCATCTTCTTCATGTTCGTGCAGAAGAAGATGGCCGCGGGGCTCACCTCCGGCGCCGTGAAGGGATAACGCCGCCCCATGACCACCCTCACCTCCACCACGGACACCGTCACCCGTGACGCGCTCGCCGTGCTGCAGCCCGGCTTCACCGGAACCACGGCGCCCGAGTGGCTGCTGCGCCGGGTCGGCGAAGGGCTCTCCTCCGTCGGCCTGTTCGGCCGCAACATCGAGAACCCCGACCAGCTCGCCGCGCTCACCGCCCAGCTCAGGGCCGAGCGGGACGACGTGCTCGTCGCCATCGACGAGGAGGGCGGCGACGTCACCCGCCTCGAGGTGCGGAACGGCTCGTCGTTCCCCGGCAACCTGGCGCTCGGCGCGGTGGACGACACCGAGCTGACCCGGGCCGTCGCCCACGAGCTGGGCCGCAGGCTCGCCGCGTGCGGGGTCAACCTCAACTGGGCCCCGTCCGCGGACGTCAACTCCAACCCGGGCAACCCCGTCATCGGCGTCCGCTCCTTCGGCGCCGACCCGCACCTGGTCGCCCGGCACACCGCCGCGTACGTCGAGGGCCTCCAGGCCGCCGGTGTCGCCGCCTGCACCAAGCACTTCCCCGGGCACGGCGACACCGCGGTCGACTCGCACCACGCGATGCCCCGCATCGACGTCGACCTGGGGACCCTGCACGCCCGGGAGCTCGTCCCGTTCCGGGCAGCCATCGCGGCCGGCTCCAAGTCGGTGATGAGCGCGCACATCCTGCTGCCCGCGCTCGACCCGCACCGCCCGGCCACCCTCAGCCCCCAGATCCTCACCGGTCTGCTGCGCGAGGAGCTGGGGTACCAGGGGCTCATCGTGACCGACGCCGTGGAGATGCAGGCCATCGCCTCGACGTACGGGATCGAACGAGGCTCGGTCCTCGCCGTCGCGGCCGGTGCCGACGCGCTGTGCGTCGGTGGCGGGCTCGACGACGACAGCACGGTCCTGCGGCTGCGCGACGCGCTGGTCGCGGCGGTGCGCTCCGGTGAACTTCCCGAGGAGCGGCTCGCCGACGCCGCTGCCCGGGTCCGCGCCCTCGCGTCCTGGACGCGGGAGGCACGGGGGGCTGTACGGGAGCCGGGCGCGGCAGCACAGGAGGGGACCGCGCCCGGCACCGCACAGAGCACCGGCATCGCCTCGGACATCGGCCTGGTCGCCGCCCGCCGCGCGGTGAAGGCGACCGGCGAGGCCGCACCGCTCACCGCTCCGGCCTACGTGGCCGCGTTCACCCCGGCCGCGAACATCGCGGTGGGCGACGAGACCCCCTGGGGCGTCGCGGCCGAGCTGGCCCGGCTCGTCCCGGGCACGGAGACCGACACCTACAACGGCGCCTCCGAGGCCCCGGCCGAGGCCGCGCTGCGGGCGGCGGGGGAGCGGCGCATCGTCGCCGTGGTCCGCGACGCGCACCGCCACGCGTGGATGGCCGAGGCCTTGGACGTGCTCCTCGCGGCGCGCCCGGACACCATCGTGGTCGAGATGGGCGTCCCCCAGGCCGGGCCCCGGGGAGCCCTGCACATCGCGACGCACGGCGCCGCCCGCGTCTGCGGCCAGGCGGCGGCGGAGATCATCGCCGGGAGCTGACCCCGCGCACACGAGAGGGCCGGGACACCACCACGGTGTCCCGGCCCTCTCGCGTACGGCGGAGAAGCGAAGGGTTACAGCCCCTGCCAGGCCGGCTTCGCCGCGTACGTCGCGCGGAAGTAGTCCGCCAGCTTCAGCTTCGACGCCGCCGCCTCGTCCACGACCACCGTCGCGTGCGGGTGCAGCTGGAGCGCCGACGCCGGCACGATCGAGGCGACCGGTCCCTCGACCGTCGCGGCGACCGCGTCCGCCTTGCCCTCGCCCGTGGCGAGCAGGATCGGGTGGCGGGCCTCCAGGATCGTGCCGATGCCCTGGGTGATGACGTGGTGCGGCACCTGGTCG
Source organism: Streptomyces sp. NPDC052299 (assembly GCF_040679335.1). NCBI lineage: Bacteria > Bacillati > Actinomycetota > Actinomycetes > Kitasatosporales > Streptomycetaceae > Streptomyces > Streptomyces sp. NPDC052299. Next base: position 121,956 of record NZ_JBFAUP010000006.1, read on the forward strand.
ATGTCGTTGTCGAAGAAGCGCGCATTGTCGACCCGGGTCTGCTCGGTGAGCGTCTTGATCCGGGTGCGGGAGGCGAGCGAGGAGCAGGGCTCGTTGAAGCCGATGTGCCCGTCGGTGCCGATGCCCAGCAACTGGAGGTCGACGCCGCCGGCCTCGGCCAGCGCCCTGTCGTACGCCTCGCAGGCCGCCTGGACGTCCTCGGCGGAGCCGTCGGGGCCCATGAACGCGTCCACGGAGAGCCCGAGCGGTTCGATCACCTCGCGCAGCACCACGGAGCGGTACGACTCCGGGTGGCCCGCCGGCAGCCCGACGTACTCGTCGAGCTGGCAGACGCGGGCGCGCGAGGCGTCCACGGCACCGGAGCGGACCAGGGACGCGAGCGCCTGGTAGATGGGCAGCGGGGTAGAGCCGGTGGCAACGCCGAGAAGGGCGTCGGGCTTGCGGCCGAGCAGGGCGCCGATGGCCCCCGCGATCAGTTCGCCGCCTGCCTTGGCGTCCGGGACGATGACAACTTCCACGCGGGGCCTGCCGATCCGATCGAGAGTGACGATATGTGGTATAGACCAATCAAGGTTCCAATCTAGCAGACTCACCCTGCCCCGAGATGTCCGTACCGGCACTCGGACGCGCTCCACCGGACGCCGCCCGCTGGCGACCCCCGCGCACCCCGTGTTCGACTTGTGCGGGGCATCGCGCGACACCCGGGAGGCACCAGACATGTCAGCCACGTACCCGGCCGGCGAGGGCGAGTGGCCCGGCCGCATCATGTCCGGCGAGATGGCGGAGCAGCCCGCGGTGCTCCGCCGCATCCTGGAGCGGGGAGCGCCCGCCATCCGCGAGACCGCCGGGCGGATCGCGGCGCGGAACCCGCGCTTCGTCCTGCTCACCGCCCGCGGCACCTCCGACAACGCCGCGCTCTACGCGAAGTACCTGCTGGAGATCACGCTGGGGCTGCCCTGCGGGCTGGCCTCGATGTCGACCACCACGGCGTACGGAGCGAAGCCGGACCTCCGCGACGTGCTCGTCATCACCGTCAGCCAGTCCGGCGGCTCGCCCGACCTGGTGGCGTCCACCAAGGCGGCCCGGGAGGCCGGTGCGGTGACCCTGGCGGTGACCAACAATCCGGACTCGCCGCTCGCGGCCGTCTCCGAATACCACATCGACATCCTGGCCGGGCCCGAGAAGGCGCTGCCGGCCACCAAGACGTACACCGCGTCCCTGCTCTCGCTGTACCTGTTCGTGGCGGGGCTGCGCGGCGGCGACGGGGCGGCGGCGGTCGTCCTGCCGGACCTCGCGGAGGAGGTGCTCGCCCGCAAGGACGAGGTGCGGGCCCTGGCGTCGCGCTACCGCTTCGCCGAGCGCATGGTCATCACCTCGCGGGGATACGGCTACCCCACGGCCAAGGAAGCCGCCCTCAAGCTCATGGAGACGAGCTACATCCCGGCCCTCTCGTACTCCGGCGCCGACCTGCTGCACGGCCCCCTCGCGATGGTGGACAACATCTCGCCGGTGATCGCCGTGGTGACCGACGGCCGGGGCGGTGAGGCGCTTCAGCCCGTCCTGGACCGGCTGCGCGGCCGGGGCGCCGACCTCTTCGTCGTCGGGCCGCAGGCCCAGGTGGCGGCGGCCTCCGCGGGGTTCGTGCTGCCGACGGCCGGGGTGGCGGAGGAGGTCCAGCCGGTCCTGGAGATCCTGCCGCTCCAGATGCTGGCGTACGAGGTGACGATCGCGCGGGGCCAGGACCCGGACGCGCCGCGCGCCCTCGCGAAGGTCACCGAGACCCGCTGAGGCGGGGAAGTCCCCGGAAGAACCCGCGGGCCGCGGCGCCGGGCCGGGACCCTCAGCCCGACCAGCACCGCAGCCCGGAGTAGGGCCGCCCTCGCGGGCGGCCGGCTCGGCCGGCGGTGTGCGGTGCCCCCGGCCGGGGGAGAGGCACCGGCGCAGTCAGGGCAGAGAGCGCGGGTACCTCGTTCCGCTCTCCTGTGCGGGGAGAGCGGAGGTCCTCATCAAGCATTGTGGACTAGACCACTGGCCCGTGTCCATGCGTGCGCGGTGCCAATGTCGGCCCCGGTTCACTGCACGTACGGGCAGCGGTTCCGGTTCGGACCGGCAGGCATCCACGGGTACGCTCGCACCCGTGCCCTCCATGAACGACCTCGTACGCCAGCACACCGCCCTGAGCGACACCGACCTCGAGTGGCTCCACCTGCTGGTCTCGGAGTGGCAGTTGCTCTCCGACCTCTCCTTCGCCGACCTCGTCCTGTGGGTCCCCACCCGCGACGGCACGCGGTACGTCTCCGTCGCGCAGATGCGGCCCAACACCGGCCCCACCTCCTACCAGGACGACATGGTCGGCCACCTGGTCCCGCGCGGCCGCCGCCCGCTCCTGGACGCCGCGCTGGACGAGGGCCGGATCGTGCGCGAGGGCGACCCGGAGTGGCGCGAGGAGGTGCCCGTACGGGTCGAGTCGATCCCCGTGCGCCGGGAGGGCCGGGTGCTCGGCGTGATCGCGCGCAACACCAACCTCCTCACCGTCCGCACGCCGTCCCGGCTGGAGCTGACCTACCTCCAGTCCGCGTCGGACCTGGCCCAGATGATCGCCGCCGGGGCCTTCCCCTTCCCGGGCCAGCAGGTCGACATGGACGCGTCCCCGCGCGTCGGCGACGGCCTGGTCCGGCTGGACGCCGACGGGGTCGTGCAGTACGCCAGCCCCAACGGCCTCTCCGCCTACCACCGCCTCGGTCTCGCCTCGGACCTGGTCGGCCAGCACCTCGGCCAGATCACCGCCGAACTCGCCCCGTCCCGGGGCCCGGTGGACGAGGCCCTGGTCAAGATGGCCAGCGGTTACGCGCCCCGCGAGTTCGAGGTGGAGTGCGCGGGCGGGGTGATCCAGCTGCGCGCGATCCCGCTCAAGCCCAAGGGCGTCCGCATCGGCTCCCTGGTCCTCCTGCGCGACGTGACGGAACTGCGCCGCCGTGAACGCGAGTTGATCACCAAGGACGCCACCATCCGGGAGATCCACCACCGGGTGAAGAACAACCTCCAGACGGTCGCCGCCCTGTTGCGCCTCCAGGCCCGCCGGATGGACTCCCCGCAGGGCCGCGAGGCGCTCAACGAGGCGGTGCGGCGCGTGGGTTCGATCGCCATCGTGCACGAGACGCTGTCCCAGAACCTGGACGAGCGGGTGGAGTTCGACGACATCGCCGACCGGGTGATCGCCATGGTCGCGGAGATCTCGCCGGGCAAGGTGACCTGCCGCCGCACGGGGCGCTTCGGGATTCTCGACGCCGAGGTCGCGACACCGCTCTCGATGGTCCTCACCGAGGTCCTGCAGAACGCCCTGGAACACGCCTTCTCCGTCGCGGAGTCCGGCACCGTCGAGGTCTCGGCGGTCCGTGGCGGCTCACCCACCGAGGGGCGGCTGCTCATCACCGTCCAGGACGACGGCTGCGGTCTGCCCGAGGGGTTCGACCCGCAGAAGGCCGGCAACCTCGGCCTCCAGATCGTCCGCACCCTGGTGGAGGGCGAGCTCGGCGGCACGTTCGGCATGGTGCCGGCGCCGGAGCGCGGGACGCAGGTCGTCCTCGACATCCCGGTCCGCAACGAGAAGTAGCGCGGATCACCCGCACACGGCAGAGAGCCCGGACCGTTGGTGAACGGTCCGGGCTCTCTGGTCAAGCATGCGCTTCGGGGGTACTGCGCGCTGCGACTCGGGGGGCGGGGTGGTGCGTACGCGCTGTACGCGCCGCCTGCGCTGAGGTTCGTAGCGGTGGCGTCGGTCAGGCGCTGGCGTTGCGCGCCCGGTTGCGAGCGGCGCGGCGCTTCATCGCGCGGCGCTCGTCCTCGCTGAGGCCACCCCAGACGCCGGAGTCCTGGCCGGACTCGAGCGCCCACTGCAGGCACTGCTCCATGACGGGGCAGCGACGGCAGACGGCCTTGGCTTCCTCGATCTGCAGCAGCGCAGGACCGGTGTTGCCGATGGGGAAGAACAGCTCCGGGTCTTCCTCACGACAAACGGCGTTGTGACGCCAGTCCATGGCTGCTACCTCTCCTTGGTGTTACGTACTGTGGCTTGTGAATGTGAACGCTTTCACGAATCCCCCCGCAGGTGTAGGCCCTACGCCCAGATGAACTGGTTGTGGTCCTGTGAAGTGAGGAGGGGTTCTGGCTCTCAGTGGAGGCCGTTGTTGCGGGCCGTCCCGATCGCCATGTAGAGATTCGCAAACCTCGGCGGCGGATACAACCCCTTCAGGAAAGTTTTTTTTGATTCCTCGGTGTCGGCTAGGTCACAGCCGTACTTCTAGAGGGTGGAAGCCAGTCCAAACGTTCGAGTTAAAGGACTTTGGTCCCTTCCACTCACACAATCACACGCAGTGCACGGCGTACGCCTGTGAACGTCACACTCGTACGCACTCCGAGGTGGTCACCGTCCATCTGGAAGGGCAGCGGGACCTTTGAATGCAAGGTGAAGTCCGTGAGGTCGTGCCGTGAAACCGCGTGCTTCCCCCGCGGGCCCTTCTCCGGGCTCGACGTGAGGAGCTGGGTGGCATAGCGGCCGACCGCCGCCGTGGACAGTTTCCGCAGGCCCAGCACGTCCAGGGCGGTGTCGAAGGACGCCTTCGGGGCCGCGTACACCGGCCGGTTCCCCAGGTACGTCCAGGGGGAGGTGTTGCAGATTATGGAAAGCGCGAGATCGGTGACCGGCTCCTCACCGGGCACGTCGAGCGTTATCACGCCCTGTCTCCGGTGCGGCTCCTCCAGGAATTGCCGGAGCACCTGGCGCACGTACAGGGCATGGGTCGAACGCTTGCCGCGCTCCCGCTGCTGTTCGACCCGGCCCACGACTCCCGCGTCGAATCCGAGGCCGGCGCAGAAGGTGAACCACCGCTCCGGCACCGATTCGTCCTCCGTGCCCGGAGTCCCCGCCGCGAGGCCGAGGCCGACCGTGCGTTCGGTCCGGTCGGCCAGCGCGTCCAGAATGGCGCCGGTCGCCTCCACCGCGTCGTTGGGGAGCCCGAGGGCCCGCGCGAAGACATTGGTGGAGCCGCCGGGCACCACGGCCAGCTTCGGCAGGTTGTCCAGGTCGGGGCCCCGGTGCAGCAGGCCGTTGACGACCTCGTTGACCGTGCCGTCGCCGCCGAGCGCCACCACGAGGTCGATGTCGTCGCTGTCGGCGGCCCGCCGCCCCAGGTCGCGGGCGTGCCCGCGGTACTCCGTGGAGACGGCCTCCAGCTTCATCTCGCTCGCCAGCGCGTGGATCAGCACGTCACGGGTCCGCGCACTGGTGGTGGTGGCTGCCGGATTGACCACAAGAAGTGCGCGCATGTCTGCCAGCCTACCTACCACGGGGTACCCCCCTGAAGTCCTGCCCGCAGGACCTCACGCTCGGTGACGGCTCGGGGGTGCGGCGGTGCTGCGCGCCACCCCGGCTTTCCTTCGCCGGGGCCGGGATGCCAACCTGCAAGGGTGAGTACTCAGCAGAACGCGCCCTCGCCCCTGGCCGAGCCGGCGAAACCGGCCAGGATCACGCTCGTGGCCGCGATCAGCGGCCTCGAAGGCGCCGCCCTCGTCATCGGCGGGATCTACATGCTGGTGATGGGCCTGCTGGGCCGGCCCGACAGCCCCGAGCAGGCCGAGATGGGTGGGCTGACCGTCATCGCGCTCGGCCTGATCCCGCTCCTCGCCGCCCGTGGCCTGCTCCTGCGCCGCAGCTGGAGCCGGGGCCCCGCGCTCATCACGCAGATCATCGCGCTGCCGGTGGCCTGGACGCTGCTGCGCTCCCACGGCGCGTTGATCCCGGCCGGCATCGTGCTCGCGGCGGTCGCGCTGACCGCGCTCTACCAGCTGGTCAGGCCCGCCACCATCGAGGCCCTCGGCATCCGCAGGCCGGGCACGGCGCCCGACCCGGGCCCCGAGGACGCCTGAGGGCTCCCGGACGCACGAGGAGGCCGCCGGGACGACCCGGCGGCCTCCTCCGCGTAACGGCGCCCGCTACTCCTCCACGAGCAGCCGCTCGCGCAGCTGCGCCAGCGTGCGGGCCAGCAGCCGCGAGACGTGCATCTGCGAGATGCCGACCTCCTGCGCGATCTGCGACTGGGTCATGTTGCCGAAGAACCGCAGCAGCAGGATGCGCTTCTCGCGCGGTGGCAGGTCCTCCAGGAGCGGCTTCAGCGACTCCCGGTACTCGACGCCCTCCAGCGCCTCGTCCTCGGAGCCCAGCGTGTCCGCCACGGCCGGCGACTCGTCGTCCGTGTCCGGAACGTCCAGCGACAGCGTGCTGTACGCGTTGGCCGACTCCAGGCCCTCCAGGACCTCCTCCTCGGAGATCCCCAGCCGCTCCGCCAGCTCGTGCACCGTCGGCGAGCGGCCGTGCAGCTGGGAGAGCTCCGCCGTCGCCGAGGTCAGCGACAGCCGCAGCTCCTGGAGGCGGCGCGGCACCCGCACCGCCCAGCCCTTGTCGCGGAAGTGGCGCTTGATCTCCCCGACGACCGTCGGCGTCGCGTACGTCGAGAACTCGACGCCCCGCTCCGGGTCGAACCGGTCCACGGACTTGATCAGCCCGATCGTGGCGACCTGGGTCAGGTCGTCCAGCGGCTCCCCGCGGTTGCGGAAGCGACGGGCCAGGTGCTCCACCAGCGGCAGGTGCATCCGCACCAGCCGGTTGCGCAGCTCCGCCCGCTCCGGCGAACCGTCGGCGAGCTTGCCCAGCTCGATGAACAACGCCCGCGCCTCGCTGCGGTCGTTTGGATCGTGGTGCCCGTGCTCGCTCATCTGGCCTGCCCGCTCCGCCTGCGACTGCTCCACCGCGACCGTAATGCCGGCGGGCCCGTCCGCCCCGTCCACCGCACGGGGCAGCTCTGCCCCGTCCACCGGATGAGGCAGGGCCTGCTGATCCGGGATGCCTGCCGCACGCACCACCCCTGGTCGGATCGTCTCGTCCCGCACAGGACCGTCCCCGTTCCCGTTGCTCACGCCGGCCCGGGTCCCGCGCCGCGCTGCTTGTACAGGCTGATGCTGACCGTACGGTCGTCGGCGACCGAGGAGTCGACCTTTCCGGCCAGCGCGGAGAGCACCGTCCAGGCGAAGGTGTCGCGTTCCGGGGCGCGGCCGTCCGTGGTCGGGGCCGCGACCGTCACCTCGAGTGAATCGTCGATGAGTCGGAACACGCAGCTGAGGACGGAGCCGGGCACGGCCTGCTGGAGCAGGATCGCGCACGCCTCGTCCACCGCGATGCGAAGGTCCTCGATCTCGTCGAGAGTGAAGTCCAAACGTGCTGCGAGACCGGCCGTGGCCGTGCGCAGCACCGACAGGTAGGCACCCGCAGCGGGCAGCCGGACCTCTACGAAGTCCTGATTCCCGGGCTCGCCTGCGATCTGGGACACCCTCACCTCCAAGGTGGCACAAACTCATTCGAGGTTCCGGGAGAACGCCCGGAGCCATGCGGTACGTCTTCGGTTCTCGGTCCGGCGACGCTATCGCGATCCATGATGCCGTGTCGCCGGAACCCCACCCCGGGGCTGTCACTCATGGTAGGTCCATGAGTACGCACAGTGCCTAGGGGTCTGCGTCGCTCAATTACGAACAACGCGCGCCGGTTTGACGTACCCGGGCGTCAGACGATCGAACCGTCGACAAAGCACCAACGCCACTTCTCGCCCGGTTCGAAGCTCCGCATGACCGGATGGCCGGTCCGCTCGAAGTGCCCCGTCGCGTGCCTGCCGGGCGAGGAGTCGCAGCAGCCGACGTGACCGCAGCTCAGGCACAGCCGCAGCTGCACGGGGTGGGTGCCCGCCGCCAGGCACTCGGGACAGGTGTCACCGAGGGGCACGGGCTCGGGGCGCGGCAGGTCCGGTACATGCGGGCAACCACTCATGATGGCCAGATTACGACGGATGCGAGGATCATGAGATGGACGCATTGCCCCTGGTGGCGCTGGTCGCGGGCAGTGCCGCGACGGCCGGCCTCGCACGCCGCACCCCGGTGCCGGCCCCGCTTCTCCTGGTCGCCGTCGGCCTGATCGCCTCGTACGTGCCGGGGGTGCCGTCGTACACCCTGGACGCGCACATCGTGCTCCCGCTGCTGCTGCCGCCCCTGCTCTACACGGCCGCCGTGGACAGCTCCTACCTCGATCTGCGGGCCAACCTGCGGCCGGTGGCCCTGCTCTCCGTGGGGTACGTCCTGTTCGCGACGGTCGCGGTGGGGTGGCTGGCCTATCTGCTGGTGCCCGATCTGCCGCTGACCGCCGCGCTGGTGCTCGGCGCCGTGATTGCCCCGCCGGACGCCGTCACCGCCGCGGCCATCGCCCGCCGGGTGGGGCTGCCCGCGCGTGTCACGACGATCCTCCAGGGCGAGTCCCTGGTGAACGACGCCACCGCGATCACCGCGTTCAAGGTGGCGCTCGCCGCCGCCGTGGGGGAGGGCATCAGCTGGGGCGCGGGGGCGCGGGAATTCCTGCTGGCCTCGGTCGGGGGCGTCGGAGTCGGCCTGCTGCTCATGGTCCCGCTGCACTGGCTGCGCACGCACCTCAAGGAGCCCCTGCTCCAGAACACCCTGTCGCTCCTCATCCCGTTCGTGGCGTACGCGGCGGCCGAGCGCGTGCACGCCTCGGGGGTGCTCGCCGTGGTCGTCGTCGCGCTGTACCTGGGCCACCGGTCCTGGCAGGTCGACTTCGCCACCCGGCTCCAGGAGGCCGCCGTCTGGAAGATGGTCGCCTTCGTCCTCGAGTCGGCCGTGTTCGCGCTGATCGGCCTCCAGCTGCCGTTCGTGCTCAAGGGGCTCGGCACCTACTCCGTGGCGGACGCCTTCGGGTACGCGGTGCTGGTCTTCCTGGCCGTGGTGGTGGTCCGGTTCGTCTGGGTCTACCCGGCGACCTACCTGCCCCGCCGGCTGTCGCGGCGGATCAGGGAGCGGGAGACCGGTACCGACTGGACCTCGCCGCTCATCGTGGGCTGGGCCGGGATGCGCGGGGTCGTCTCGCTCGCCATCGCCTTCTCCGTACCGCTCGTCACCGCCGACGGCGACGCCTTCCCGGCCCGCAACCTGGTGCTGTTCCTGACGTTCACCACCGTCATCGGCACGCTGGTGGTGCAGGGGCTCACGCTGCCGCTCCTGGTGCGCGTGCTGAAGCTTCCGGGCCGGGACCGGCAGGCGGACACGCTGGCCGAGGCGCAGGCCCAGAACGAGGCGTCCACGGCCGCCGAGGCCCGCCTGGACGAGCTGCTCACCGACGAGCGCAACCGGCTGCCCCAGCCGCTCGCGGACCGCCTGCGGACCGTGCTGGAACGCCGCCGCAACGCGGTCTGGGAACGCCTGGGCGCGGCCAACCCGGTCACCGGGGAGTCGGCGGACGAGACCTACCGGCGGCTGGCCGGCGAGATGATCGAGACCGAGCGGGCGGTCTTCGTACGGCTGCGGGACGAGCGCAGGATCGACGACGAGATGATGCGCACCCTGCTGCGCCGCCTGGACCTGGAGGAGGCGGCGGCCTACCGGGAGGAGGGCTGAGCGTCCCCGGGCCCGGCGGGCTCCTCGGGTGCGTCCGGACGGCCGGTGATCACGGCCGCGACCGTGGTTCCGGCGGGGAAGGCGCCCTCCTCCGCCAGCACGGTGAGCGCGTGCAGCATTTTGGCCACATACAGCCGCTCCACGGGCAGCCCGTGACGGTCCTCGAAATCCTTTGCGAACGCGTGCAGGGCCGGGGTCGTACGGGCGTAGCCGCCGAAGTGGAACCGCTCGTCCAGCCACCAGTCGCCCGCCGGCCCGCCGAACGCCTCCCGCTGGAGCTCCCGCACCGCCTCGCCCAGGAAGCCGCCGCGCAGGACCGGGACGCCGAGCGCGCGCTGCCCGGGCGCGAGTCCGGCGGCGAGCCCGGCCAGGGTGCCGCCGGTGCCGCAGGCCACCGCGGCCACGTCGGCCACGCCCCGCAGTTCGCGCCCCAGTTCGGCGCAGCCCCGGGCCGCGAGGGCATTGCTGCCGCCCTCCGGGACGACCTCGCAGTCCCCGTACGTCGCCAGCAGCCCGGCCAGGACCGCCGGGTCGGCCTTGGCGCGGTAGGTCGCTCGGTCCACGAAGTGCAGCCGCATCCCGTCGGCCGCGCACCGGGCGAGCGAGGGGTTGAGCGGCCGGTGGGCCAGCTCGTCACCGCGTACGACCCCGATGGTGCGGAATCCGAGGAGCCGTCCGGCGGCGGCGGTGGCCCGCAGATGGTTGGAGTAGGCGCCGCCGAAGGTGAGCACGGGGCGGCCGGCGGCTGCCGCCAGATTGGGCGCGAGTTTCCGCCATTTGTTGCCCGGCAGATCCGGGTGGATCAGGTCGTCACGCTTGAGCAGCAGCGTCACCCCGTGCCGGGCGAAGCGCTCGTCCTCGGTCCGCTGTACGGGCGAGGGCAGCCGGGGGCGCAGCCGGGATGCGGGAGACGGGGCGGACATGGCTCCATTGTGGCGGCGGGACCCGCCCGGGGTCATTTGAGGCGGTCGTGGATGCGGTCGCGCATGTCGCCCATCGCGAAGCCCTTCGGGTCCACCTTGCCGGGCTGCCACTCGCGGTGGCCGATGACCGAGCGGGCGGTCCAGCCGTGGTGGCGGCAGATGGCCGCCGAGACCTTCTCGATGGCTTCGAGCTGGGCGTCGGGCCAGGGGTCCTCGCCGTCGCCGAGGTTCTCGCACTCGAAGCCGTAGAAGTGCCGGTTCCCGTCGGTGTTGGCCTCGTTGTCGTGGGGGAGTCGCTTCTTCTCCGCGACGACCGCGCGCAGGACGTCGTCGTCGCCCATCCCTGCGTGGTTGGTCCTGCCGTAGCCGACCAGATGGACCCGGCCGTCCTTGGCGATGACGCCGTGGCACAGCGGGCCCGGCAGGTCGGGGTGGCCGTCGCGGCACATCTTCACGGTGGCGTCGGTCCCCTTGGTGGCGGAGTGGTGGATCATCACTCCGTTCACGGGGCCCCAGGGGCCCTTGTGGTTCCGGTTGTGGCTGCGCCAGTCGCCGACCTCGACGACGGTGAGCCCTTCCTTCTTGAGGGCGGCGAGAAACGCGCTCGCGGACATGGGTGAGGACATGACCGGCTCCTTTTGTGCGTATAGGAGCGGTTCTACCCAACTGGAAGGGCCCCGACCGGTCGCTGGGCGACGGCGGGGCCCTGTTCGGATCGTGTGCGAGCCGATCCGGACACGTCAGGGCCTAGGAGGCGAGCCACAGGTCGGGGCCGAACACCTCGTAGTGGATGTCGGAGGCCGGGACGCCCTTGGCGAGCAGCTGGGTGCGGACCGAGCGCATGAAGGGCAGCGGGCCGCAGAGGTAGGCGTGCGTGCCCGGGAGGACGGTGAGGGCGCTCAGGTCCACGAGCCCGGTGCGGTCGGCGGGGTGGCCGTCCTCCGGGTTCTCGTACCAGAAGTGGGCGGCGGCGTCGTGCAGCTTGGCCGTGAGCGCGGTGTGGTCGGTGCGCAGCGCGTGGTCGGCGGGGGAGCGGTCGCCGTGCACGACGGTGACCGGGGCGCGGTGCTCCGACTCCGCGAGGTGCTCCAGCATCGACAGGATCGGGGTGCAGCCGATGCCCGCGGAGGCGAGCAGCAGCGGGGCCTCGGCGGACTTCAGCACGAGGTCGCCGTACGGGGCGGAGACCCGGAGCCGGTCACCGGCGCCGACCCGGGCGTGCAGGTGGCGGGAGACCTCGCCGTCCGGGGCGTCGTTGCCGTGCACCCGCTTGACCGTGATGGAGCGGACCGCCGAGCCGGGGGCGCTGGACAGGCTGTACTGGCGTATCTGGCGGGCGCCGTCCGGAAGTTCGACCTGTACGGAGACGTACTGGCCGGGGCGGAAGGCGGGGGCCGGGGAGCCGTCGGCGGGGCGGATGCGGAACCGGGCGACGTCGTCGGTCTCCTCGGTGCGCGAGACGACCTCCCACTCGCGCCAGACGTCGCCGGCGACGACGCCCTGCTCCGCGTGCAGCCGCTCCTCGATGGCGATCAGAGCGTTGGCCATCAGCCAGTAGACCTCGTCCCAGGCGGCGGCGACCTCGGGCGTCACCGCGTCGCCCAGGACCTCGGCTATCGCGGCGAAGAGGTGGGTGTGGACGACCTCGTACTGGGCCGGGGTGACCCCGAGCGAGGCGTGCTTGTGCGCGATGCGGCTGAGCATCACGTCCGGGCGGGTGCCGGGCTGCTCGACCAGCTGGGTCGCGAAGGCGGCGATGGAGCCGGCGAGCGCCCGGCGCTGGGTGCCCGACGCCTGGTTGCCCCGGTTGAACAGGTCGCGCAGGAGCTCCGGGTGGGCGTCGAACAGCTTGCGGTAGAAGAGGTCGGCGATGTCCCCGATGGCCGCGCCGACGGCGGGCAGGGTGGCGCGGACGGTTGCGGTCGACGACTCGGAGAGCATCGGTGACTCCTCGGATGTTGAATTGGCATCTGGGATGCGCATTTAACGGCAGTGTAGGCACCGGGCCGGCGGCCCGGTGCGGCGGGGGTCAGTCCCCCGGGGGTGGTCCGGCGCCGAGGCCGATCAGCAGGGGGCCGGTGGGCGCGGCGGTCAAGTCCGCGATGGTGAGCGGGTCCAGGGAGGCGTAGAAGGCCTCCTGCGCCTCGCGGAGCGCGCCGCGCAGCCGGCAGGCCGCCCGGAGCGGGCACGGGGTGGCGCCCTCGCAGTCGACCACGTCGCCGGGCTCCTCCAGTTCGCGGACGAGGGCGCCGACCGACGCGTTCCTGCCCGCCTCGGTGAGGGCGAGCCCGCCGCCCCGGCCCCGTCGCGCCTCGACCAGGCCCAGGTGCTGGAGGCGGGCCACGACCTTCGCGGCGTGCGAGTACGGCACCCGCATGACCGCCGCCACCTCGCGGGTGGTCGGCGGGTCCTCGTGCTTCACGACGGCGAGGCGCATCAGGACGCGCAGCGCGACGTCGGTGAACTTGGTCAGCCGCATGGCGGTCAGATTAGTTAATTGGCATTCCGGATACAAATTTAAGGGTGCGGGCATGGCGCGGGTGCCGGGTGGGCATCGCGCAGCGTTGTGCCCCGCCCAAAGCCCGATTAGTCACACTCTTTTGTGTAATGGCGTGCCCCGTCCTCGTGCTGGAAGTGTTCTTCCCGCAGGTCAGCCGATAGATCGAGAGGACGACAGATGTCCGTTGGTGAAGAGGTTCAGAACGCGCAGGTGCCGCCGCAGCAGAGTCTCGGCACGGCGGCCGCGCGGAACCTCGCGACGACCACCAAGTCCGCTCCGCAGATGCAGGAGATCACCTCCCGGTGGCTGCTGAAGATGCTGCCGTGGGTCCAGGTGCAGGGCGGCACGTACCGGGTGAACCGCCGGCTGAGCTACTCGGTCGGGGACGGCCGTGTCACGTTCGTGCAGACCGGGGACCGGGTCACGGTCATCCCCGCCGAGCTCGGGGAGCTCCCGGCGCTGAGGGACTTCGAGGACGAGGAGGCGCTCGCCGAGCTGGCCAGGAGGTGCGAGCAGCGCGAGATCCCCGCCGGTCAGCTCCTGGCCACGGCGGGCGAGGCGGCGGACCGCGTGTACCTGCTGGCGCACGGCAAGGTCGAGAAGGTCGGCACCGGCCCCTACGGGGACGAGACGGTGCTCGGGGTCCACGCGGACGGAGCCTATTTCGGGGACCACTCCCTCATCGAGGGCGACGCCGTCTGGGAGTACACGGCCCGCGCCGTCACCGCGTGCACGGTCCTCACGCTCCGGCGGGCGGACGTGCTCAACCTCGCCGAACGGTCCGAATCGCTGCGGGGTCATCTCGCGGGGCTGCTGTCCGTCCCGCAGCAGCGCACCAACAAGTACGGCGAGGCGGCGATCGACCTCTCCGCGGGCCACGTCGGCGAGGCCGTCGTCCCGCACACCTACGTGGACTACGACGCCGCGCCCCGCGAGTACGAACTGAGCGTCGCCCAGACCGTCCTGAAGGTCCACAGCCGCGTCGCGGACCTCTACAACCAGCCGATGAACCAGACCGAGCAGCAGTTGCGGCTCACGGTCGAGGCGCTGCGCGAGCGCCAGGAGCACGAGCTCATCAACAACCGTGAGTTCGGCCTGCTCAACAACTGCGACTACGGCCAGCGGCTCCAGCCGCACGACGGGGTGCCGAGCCCCGACGACATGGACGAACTGCTCTCGCGCCGACGCGGCTCCAAGCTCTTCCTCGCCCACCCGCGCGCCATCGCCGCCTTCGGCCGCGAGTGCAACAAGCGCGGGCTCGTGCCGGAGAGCGTGGACGTCGGCGGGCACCACGTGCCGGCCTGGCGCGGCGTCCCGATCTTCCCGTGCAACAAGATCCCGGTCAGCGACGCCCGCACCACGTCGATCATCTGCATGAGGACCGGCGAGTCCGAGCAGGGTGTCATCGGCCTCCAGCAGACGGGCATCCCGGACGAGATCGAGCCCAGCCTCTCGGTCCGCTTCATGGGCATCGACGAGCAGGCGATCATCTCCTACCTCGTGACGGCCTACTACTCCGCGGCGATCCTCGTCCCGGACGCCCTCGGTGTCCTGGAGAACGTCGAGGTCAGCCGCTGGCGGTGAGCCACCGGGGCCCGGACCCCTCGCGGTCCGGGCCCCGCCCGCCCGCGCAGCACCCAGCAACCACCCACGTCCCCGGCCCCGGCCGCGCCAGCGGCCGGGGCCGGGGCGGCAACGACAGGGGTGACCGATTGACCATGACCCGAACAGACGCCGCGACCGAGGGCAACGAGGCCGCGGCGCTCCTCGAATACACCCGGACCCTCGTGGACCCGCACTTGCGGGCGGCGGTCGCCTCCCTGCCCGGCTCGATCCGGCGGGTCGCGATGTACCACTTCGGCTGGCAGCACGCCGACGGCAGCCCGGCGGCGGGCGGCGCGGGCAAGGCGATCAGGCCGGCGCTCGTCCTGGCGGCCACCCGCGCACTGGGCGGCGACCCCGAACAGGCCGTCCGGGCCGCCGTCGCCGTCGAACTCGTCCACAACTTCACCCTGCTCCACGACGACGTCATCGACGAGGACCACACCCGCCGCCACCGGGCCACCGCCTGGACGGTGTTCGGTGTCCCGGACGCCGTCATCGCGGGCGACGCGATGCTGGCCCTCGCCCAGCGGCTGCTCGCCGAGGACGGCCGGGCGATGTCGCCCGGCGCTTCGGCCCGGCTCTCGACCTGCGTCATCGAGCTGTGCGCGGGCCAGCAGGCCGACTGCGCCTTCGAGGAGCGCGACCCGGACCAGGTGTCGCTGGACGAGTGCCTGACCATGGCGACGGCGAAGACCGGCGCGCTGCTCGGCTGCGCCTGCGCCCTGGGCGCGCTCTACGCGGGCGCGGACGACCGGGCCGTCCGGGCCATGGACGGCTTCGGGCGGGAGGCGGGGCTCGCCTTCCAGCTGATCGACGACCTGATCGGCATCTGGGGCGACCCGGCCCAGACCGGAAAGCCGGTCGGCGCGGATCTCAGTGCCCACAAGAAGTCGTTGCCCGTGGTGGCCGCGCTCACCTCGGGCGGCCCGGCCGCGGCGGAGCTCGCCGAGCTGTACCGGGGCGCGATGAACACCCGCGCCGAGGTGAGCCGGGCCGCGGAGGCCGTGGACCGGGCCGGCGGCCGGGACTGGGCGCAGAGCTGCGCCGCGGACCGCATGGCGCGGGCCGTGCACCACCTGTCCAGGGCGGTCCCGGACCTCTCGGCGGCGGGCGATCTGCTGGCCCTGGCCGAGTTCGTCACCCGCCGGAAGCACTGACGGGCCGACCGCCGAAAGGAGGTGGGGAGCGGCCGCACCGGCCAAGCGGAGGGCGGCAGGGACGGTGTCGGAGGCAGGGGCTACAGTCCCTGCTCATGACAGATGAGTCGTGGGCCGGGTGGTACCGGGACCGGCAGGGATCGGACGCCGTCATCCTCACCACCGATGGGCAGCAACTCCGCCTCCGCGTACGGGGCGTGGACTTCGAGGGCGGCAGCTTCGACGGCCTGCGCCCGGTGGCGGCCGGATCGGCCGAGCAGGGGCTGTTCGCGCTGACGGACGGCGTCCTGGGCGACTGCGTCCTGGAGTGGGACCTGCCGTTCCCCGTCATGGCTGAGGGGGTGGAGCGGCAGGCGACCCTCAGCTGCCTGCTGTCCCTCCGCAAGCCCGACCCGTATCTCTACCTGGAACTCCGGTTCGGTGGGGCTGCCTTCGGTTCGCAGCGGGCCGAGAGCGACTTCGGGTCCGCGCTGGCGACGATCCAGCGGGAGCTGCCGCCCGGGGTCCGCCTGCGGACCTGCATAGCCTGCGCGTTCTCCGACTACTTCCCGGCCCCGGACCCGGTGCGCGGTCTTTCCGGCGGGCTCGCCTGCTTCCGGGGCGCCAAGGAGGCGTACCGGGGCACGGCCGGTGAGCAGGACGTGCTCGGGCTGTGGGAGCGGCGGACCGGCTTCGTCCAGGAGGTCTGGAGCTGCCGCGAGTTCGAGCCCAGGCCGACGGAGGGCGCCGGTACGGGCCACCGGGGAGCGTTCCCGCTCGAAACGGCCTGACCGTCCGGGAGCCGGGGCCGCGCGGCCCCGTCCCGCGTACCGCGGCGTCATTGCCGTCGCCTTCATTGTTCTAGTAGCATGCGAACAAGGGAGGTTTTGATGAACCTGAAATCCGTCGGCCGCGTGGTGCTCACCGCTCTGCCGTTCCTGCTCGCGCTCGCCGTCGACCTGCTGCTCTTCGCCACCCGCCGGGACCGGCTGCCCGCGCAGCTGGCCAGCCACTTCGTGGGCAACGGACGGGTGGACGACTACGCCGGCCAGACCTCGTACCTGGTCGTCACCACACTCGTCCTGCTCGGCACGGGGCTCCTGTGGACGCTGATGTCGGGGTTCGGGAAGTTCCCCGGCACGGCACACCGCATGCTGGTCGGCTTCGGGTACGCCTTCGCCGCCTTCATCGGCTACCTCCTGGGGGCCGTGCTCCTCATCAACGTGGACGCGGTCGAGGACGCGCAGGGCCGGGGGCAGGACGTCCACTTCCCCATGTGGCACATGGCCGCCGCCTTCGGGGCGGGCGTCGTCGCCTTCGGGCTCGGACACCTCGTGGCGATGCTGACGCCCGTCCCCGGACCGGACGTGGACGAGGGGCGCCAGGGGGACGTCGAGCGCATCGCTCTGGGCACCGATGAGGTCGCCGGATGGGCCCGCGGCACCGGGTCCTGGTGGCTTCCGCTCACGGCGCTCCTGGTCGTCGGGAGCGGCATCGCCGTGCTGTTCACGACCAGTTGGCCCTTCGCCGTGCTCCCCCTCGTCCTCGGGCTGCTCATCGCGAGCTTCGCCCGCCCGTACGTCACCGTCGACCGGCGGGGGATCACCGTCACCGGGCTGCTCCCCTGGCCGCGCGTCCGGATCCCGCTGGACCGGATAGAGACGGCGGCCAGCCGCGACATCAGCCCGCTCACCGAGTACGGCGGCTGGGGGTACCGCATCCGGCCCGGGCGCAGCGGTGTCATGATCCGGTCGGGGGAGGGCATCGTGGCCCGGCTGACGAACGGCCGCGACTTCGCGGTCACCGTGGACGACTCGGCGACCGGTGCCGCGCTCCTCAACACCCTGATCGACCAGCGCCGAACGGACCACTGACCATGCTCTTCCGGGTCGACCCCACCTCCACCGTGCCGCTCGGCGACCAGATCGCCGCCTGTGTGCGCCGTGCCGTGGCCGACGGCGCGGCCGCCCCGGGCGAACGACTGCCCGCCGCCCGCGTCCTGGCCGAATCGCTCGGCGTCAACGTGCACACGGTGCTGCGGGGCTACCAGCGGCTGCGCGAGGAGGGCCTGATCGAGCTGCGCCGGGGCCGGGGCGCGGCCATCGCGGACGGTGCGTCCCCGCACCGCGCCCGCCTCCTCGAACGGGTCCGCGAGACCGTCGGCGAGGCCAGGGGCCTGGGGCTCACCGTGGACGAACTGCTGACCCTGGTCCGTACCGAATACGGCACCGGCTGACGGCACGTCGGAACGGCGACGGGCCGCCCCGTCCTGCGGGGCGGCCCGTCGGCGCGAGCGGGACCGGTCAGGAACCGGACTTGGTCAGCGTGGCCGCGAAGCCGTACTGCCACAGGTAGTTCACCTGGCTGCGCTCAGTGGCGTTCGGGTACGGGTTGGTGCAGGACGTGCCGGGGCCGCCGCCCGACATCAGCTCGCTGCACGGCCCCGAGTAGTGGTCCGGCAGACCGAGGACGTGCCCGGTCTCGTGGGCGGTGACACGGGTCGAGTTGTACTGCCGGTTCTGCGTGTAGTCCAGGAAGATGTAGCCGTTGCCGTGACCGTCGGTGCTCGCGTACGAGCCGCGGGAGTCGTTGCCCTCGTAGTACGCGAAGTCGGGGTTCGAGCCCTCCTGGAGCCGGACGTTGGAGACCGAGCTGTTCCAGATCGAGGCGCTGTTGGCTATCTGGGTGCGGAAGCTCGGGGCGTTGGCGGCGCTGTAGACGATGGTGACGGCCTGGGCGCCGGGGTTGGCGGCCCGCTTCTCGGCCACCGACTTCGCGACCGCCTCGAAGAACGCCTTGTTGGCCGCGGCGTCCTCGTGGGACGCGGACTTGGCCGAGTACGCCACGTGCGCGGTCGTGGCGGCCGCCTCCGGAGCGGCGATCGCCGGTCCCGCGCCCAGCGCGGCGATGGTGAGGCCGAGTCCGAGCACGGCCGACACGACGGTCCTGGGGTGTCTCATGTGGGGGGTCTCCTACCAGTTACCTGTCAGAGGAACCCGTCCGATGATCGGAATCGGACGGGGGCGGTACGGAGAGAGTGTCGGGGAAGCGGAGCCCACGCGGATGATGTCAGCCGGTGATAACGCGGCCCTATCACCGGGTGTGGACATCTCGTGCACTCCTGCCGTCTGCACGCCCAACGCCCGCGGAATCACCCGTATTTGACCGGGTTACGGCCCATGGTGCGGCTCGCCCGGCCGCTTTAATCTCGGCACCATGGAGCTTGAGGTGAGACACCTCAGGGCGCTGTGCGCCATCGCCGACACCGGCAGCCTGCACCGGGCGGCCCGCACCCTGGGCGTGAGCCAGCCCGCGCTCACCACCCAGCTGCGCCGGATCGAGAACGCGCTCGGCGCCGAACTCTTCAGCCGCGAGCGCACCGGCTGCCGCCCCACCCTGCTCGGCCGCGCCGTCCTCAGCCGTGCCCGCCCCCTGGTCGACGGCATGACCGCCCTGGTCAGCGACGCCAAGGCGGAGGCCGCGGCCGCCGAGGGACCCCGGCTGCGCATCGGCTGCACCGCCAGCCGGGTCATCGGCGGCTGGCTGCGCCGCCTGCGGCTGCGGCTGCCCGGCACCGACATCTCGCTCCGGGTCGACGTCTCCGCCCGCGCCCTGCTCCGCGCGGTCGACGCGGGCCGGCTCGACGTGGCCTTCGTGCACGAGGTGGAAGGCTGCCCGCTCGCCGTCCCGGACGGGCTGGAGCAGCGGGTCCTCGTGGACCGCGAACCGCAGTTCGTCTCCATGGCCCGCGACCACCCGGCCGCCGCGCTGCCCGTGGTCGACCTGGCGGACCTGGCCGCCGACCGGTGGATGGTCGACCCGACGGTGGACGGCGAATGGGACGGGCTGCGCCGGATGTTCAGCCGGGCCGGCCTCGCACCCGTCGTGCTCCACGGCGACTACCTCACCGCCGCCTCCCTCGTCGTCCTCGGCGAGGCGGTCGCCCCCTGCCAGCCGACCTCAGGGCCCCGGGACGACATGGCGATCCGCCCGCTGCGCGACGACCCGCTGGCGGTCCGGCTGCTCCTGGTCTCCCGGCCCGGTGCGGACATGACCGCGGTCTACGCGGAGCTGGAGGCCGCGTACCGGGACGCGGCGCGACGGGTGGCCGGATACCACCAGTGGCTGCTGCGCCACCGCAGCCCGCTGGCCCTCTCCTGAGGCGGGCGGCCGGAGGAGTTCCCCGTTCCGGCCGATTCAGCCGAGAGCGTGGACCGTTCCCCCCGGCCGTTCCCCGGGGCAGAGTCGGTGACATGAGGCTTCTGATGCTGGGCGGTACGCAGTTCGTCGGCCGGGCCGTGACCGAGGCGGCCCTTGCGCGCGGCTGGCAGGTCACGGTCTTCCACCGGGGCCACCACGCGCCACCGCCCGGGACCGCCGAGATCATCGGTGACCGCACCGCCGACAGCGGCCTGGCCGCGCTCGCCGCCGGGGCGCCGGAGGGCGAGGGCCCCGCCTGGGACCTGGTGGTCGACACCTGGAGCGGCGCGCCCTCGGCGGTGCGCGACGCCGCCCGGCTGCTCTCCGGCCGGGCCGCCCGCTACACGTACATATCCAGCCGTTCCGTCTACGACTACCCGGCCCCGGCGGGCCTCGCCGAGGACGGCCCCATGGTGGCGGGCGCCTCGCCGGACGCCGGTGACGACCAGTCGTACGCCCTGGCCAAGCGCGGCGGCGAACTGGCCGCCCAGGACGCCTTCGGCGACCGCGCGCTGCTCGTCCGGGCGGGCCTGATCCTCGGCCCCTGGGAGAACATCGGCCGGCTGCCCTGGTGGCTGAACCGGATCGCCCGAGGCGGTCCCGTCCTGGCCCCCGGCGCCCCGGACACGGACATCCAGTACATCGACGCCCGCGACCTCGCCGACTGGGTGCTCGGCGCGGCGGAGCGCGGGCTGCACGGTCCGTACAACCTGGTCAGCAGGCCGGGGCACACCACCATGGGCGGACTGCTCGACGCCTGCGTGCGCGCCACCGGTTCGGACGCCGAACTGCGCTGGACCCCGGCGGAGAAGATCCTCGCGGCGGGCGTCGAGCCGTGGACCGACCTGCCGGTGTGGCTGCCGCCGGGCGAGGTGTACGACACCCTCCACCAGGGCGACGTCGGGCTCGCCCACGCGACCGGGCTGCGCTGCCGCCCGGTCGAGGAGACCGTCGCGGACACCTGGACGTGGCTGCGCGAGATCGGTGGCGAGGCACCCCGGCGTGCCGACCGCCCCGCCGTGGGCCTCGCCCCGGAGACGGAGGCCAAGCTCCTGGCGGGCTGACGCGCCGACGCGGCGAGGGGTTATCCACAGGCTCCGCCCCGCAGCCCGTCGCGGCGTTAGCCTCGGCCCATGGCCGAACTGCTGCACCTCACCGAAGGACCGCTCTGGGAGGCGGCGCGCGGGATCGGGACGTACGAGATGTCCACCCGCGGCCGCACCCTGCACGAAGAGGGCTTCATCCACTGCTCGCTGCCCCATCAGCTCCCCGGTGTGGCCGAGCTGCTGTACGGCACGGACAGCCGGGCCGGCGCCGCCGACCAGGAGCTCGTGGTCCTCGTCATCGACCCCGCCCGGCTCACCGCACCCCTGCGCTACGAGGCGGCCGCGCCCGGCGGCGAGGAGTTCCCGCACATCTACGGACCGCTGCCCGTCGAGGCGGTCGTCGAGGTGCGCCCCTGGCCGTCCGAGGAGGGCACCCCGGCATGAGCCCCGCCACCGAACCCGTCACCAGCGGGCCGCCCACCGCCGTCACCGGGGCGAGCGGCGCGCTCGGCGGCCGCGTCGCCGCCCGGCTGGCCCGAGCCGGCGTCCCCGTCCGGCTGCTCGGCCGCGACCCGGCCCGGCTGCCCGACATCCCCGGCGCCGACCTCGCGCCGCCCGCCCCCTACGGCGACGGCGAGGCCATACGGCGCGCCCTGGCCGGGGCGCACACCCTGTTCCTCGTCTCGGCGCACGAGAGCCCGGACCGGGTCCGGGAGCACACGACCGCGGTGGACGCGGCGGTCGCGGCCGGCGTCGAACGCATCGTGTACGTCTCCTTCCTGGGCGCCGCCCCCGACGCCACCTTCACCTTCGCCCGGGACCACTGGCACACCGAGGCACACATCCGGACCGCCGACGTCCGGTACACCTTCCTGCGCGACAGCTGGTATCTCGCCGGGCTCCCCGCGATGACCGGCGCCGACGGCGTGCTGCGCGGCCCCGCCGGGGACGGCCGGGTCGCCGCCGTCGCCCACGAGGACATCGCCGACGCCGCGACGGCCGTCCTCCTCGCCGACACCGATGCGACCGGCCCCTCGCACGACGGCCGCACCTATGACCTGACCGGACCCGAGGCGTTCACGCTCGCCGAGGCGGCGGAGGAGCTGAGCCGGGTCACCGGACGGGCCGTCAGCTATGTGCCGGAGACCCGCGAGGAGGCGTACGCCTCACGGGCGGGCTACGGGGCCGCGGACTGGGAGGTGGCCGGCTGGGTCACCTCGTACGAGGCCATCGCGGCCGGGGAGATGGCCACCGTCTCGGACGCCGTCCCGGCCCTGACCGGCCGCCCCGCCACGGACCTGGCCACCTATCTGCGCGAACACCCCGACAGCTACCGCCACCTCCTGAAGGGGCCCTGACGCCGTGCGCACGGAGACCCCCTGGGGCGTCTGGGACCCGCCACCGCTCGCCGAGGCCGTCCGCCTGCTCGCCCCACTGCGCGCCCCGTGGTGGATCGCCGGAGGTTACGCGGTCGAGCTGGCGGTGGGCCGCGCCTACCGGGAGCACGGGGACATCGACGTGCTCCTGCTGCGCCGCGACCAGGCGGAGGCGCAGCGGGTGCTGGCCGACTGGGAGTGGTGGGCCGCCGATCCGCCCGGCACCCTGCGGCCGTGGCGACCCGGCGAGACCCTGCCGGCCGGTGTCCACGACATCTGGTGCCGGCCGGGGCCGGACGAGCCCTGGCGGTTGCAGTTCATGCTGGACGACACGGACGGCGAGGACTGGGTGTTCCGCCGCGACCCCCGGGTCCGCCTCCCGCTGGGGCGGTTGGGACGGCTCTCCCCGGACGGCGTCCGCTACCTCGCGCCGGAGATCCAGCTGCTCTACAAGTCCAAGTCCCAAAGGCCCAAGGACGAGCGAGACTTCGAGGCGGCGCTGCCGGTCCTGGACGACCACGGACGTGCTTGGCTGGCCGAGACGATCACGCTGGCCGAGGGTCCGGACCACCCGTGGGCGGTCCGGCTGCGGGAGTTGCTGGCGGACTGAGGGCCCGGGCCCATTTCTGAGAAGCGCCCCCCTCACCCCACGTACGCCCCCGCCTTCGCCGCCAGGACCGCCGCGTCGGCGGCGCGGTCGGCGGCCGCCTCGTCCAGCGGCTCACCGCTGGCCAGCAGGCGGTAGTAGAGCGGCGCCGAGACCGCGCGTACGACCTCGTCCGCGTCCGTGCCGGGCGGCAGTTCGCCCCGCTCGACGGCCTCGGTGACACAGCCCGCCCACTCCTCGACCCGGATCGCGTAGAAGCGGTGCAGCGCCTGGGCCGTACGCGGATCGCAGGTCGCCGCCGCGATCACCGCGCGGAACAGCGCGCCCTGGCGCGGATCGGTGAGCGTCTTCAGCACCAGCCGCGCGTTCGCCCTGAGGTCTCCCTCCAGCGAGCCGGTCCGCGCGCGCGGCGACGACTGCTCGGCCATGTCGTCCAGCAGGTCCGCGATGAGACCGGTGGGCGAGGACCAGCGCCGGTAGACGGTCGTCTTGCCGACCTCCGCCCGGCGCGCCACATCAGCGAGGTCGAGCCGGTCGAAGCCGTGCTCGGCCAGCGCGTCGCCTGCCGCGCGCAGGACCGCCTCCCGCACCCGGGCGGTCCGCCCGCCGGGCCGTACGGTGCCCGGTTCCACGCTCTCGGATGCCATAACGGTTCTCCAGTTCCATTAACGAGCATTTCTCTGCTACGGTCGCCTTCATCTTAACGGAACCACGGAACCATTTAGCTTCCGTCCGAGGAGGGACGACCATGTCCGCGCCCAGCCGTACCCCGTCACGCTCCGCCCCCACCGTCTCCGCACCACCGCCGCCCGCGCGGATGACCGGGCGGCAGAAGCTCCTCCTGGCCCTGCTCCTCGGCGCCCAGTTCATGATCGCCGTGGACTTCTCGATCCTGAACGTCGCGCTGCCCGTCGTCGGGGAAGGGCTCGGCTTCGCGCTCCAGGACCTCCAGTGGATCGCCACCGCGTTCGCCCTCGCCGCCGGAGGCTTCACGCTGCTGTTCGGGCGCGTCGCCGACCTCGTCGGCCGCAAGCGCCTGTTCATCGCGGGCATGGCGGTCCTGGGCCTCTCCTCGCTGCTGGGCGGCCTGGCCACCTCGCCGGAGGTCCTGCTCACCGCCCGCGTGCTCCAGGGCCTCGCCACCGCCGCCGTCACGCCCGCCGGGCTCGCCCTGCTGACCACCGCCTTCAAGGAGGGCCCGCTGCGCGAACGCGCCCTGGGCCTCAACGGCGCCCTGATGTCGGCCGGGTTCACCGCGGGCGCGATCCTCGGCGGGCTCCTCACCGACCTGCTCTCCTGGCGGTGGGCCTTCCTGGTCAACGTCCCCGTCGCCGCCCTCGTCGTCGCCCTGGCCCCGGCCGTGATCGCCGACTCCCGCCCCGCCGGGCGCCCCCGCCTCGACGTGCCCGGCGCCGTCGCCGTCACCGGCGGCCTGCTGCTCCTCGTCCACGGGCTGACCCGGGCCGGGGCGACCGGCTGGACCACCCCCACCACCCTCGTGGCGCTCCTCGCCGGGCTCGCCCTGCTCGTCGCCTTCTGGTTCGTGGAGAAGCGGGCGGCCGAACCGCTCGTGCCCGTACGCATCCTCAAGCGCCGCAGTGTCATCTGGGGCAACGCCACCGGGCTCATCGCCTTCGTCACCGAGACGTCCCTGGTCTTCCTGCTGACGCTCTACCTCCAGGAGGTGCTGGGCTACACACCCCTCTCCACCGGTCTCGCCTTCGGCGTCCTGGGCATCGGCACCGTGATCGGCGGCACCCTCGGCGGCCGGGCGGTGGGCCGCTTCGGCAACCGCGGGACCATCGTCGCCGGGGGAGTCGTCCAGGCACTCGCCACGCTCTCGCTGGTGGCGCTCGGGACCTCGGGCGCCTGGATCTGGCTGCTGCTGGCCGCCACGTTCATCGGGGGCGTCGGCAACATGCTGATGATCGTCGGCTTCATGGTCACCGCGACCTCGGGCCTCCCCGACGAGGAACAGGGCCTTGCGACCGGCCTCGCCACGATGACCCAGCAGGTCGGCATCACCCTCGGCATCCCCGTCATGAGCGCCGTCGCCACCGCCCGGATGACCGCGCTGGGCGACACGGGGCCGGACGGCGTGCTCGCCGGGGTCTCGGTCGCCGTCCTGGTCAACTCGGGGCTGGTCCTGGCCGGAGCGCTGTTCGCCGGAACGTTCCTGCGGACGCGTCGGCATGATCCAAACGTAAGGCCCTAAAGCGTCAGCCACCCACGCATCGCCGCCTGTACGCCGGCCTGGAAGCGGGTCTCCGCCTTCAGCTCCTGCATCAGGCGGCTGATGCGCCGGCGGACCGTGTGCACGTGCACGTCCAGGCGGCGGGCTATCGCCTCGTCCTTGAGGCCGGAGGAGAGCATCGTCAGCAGCTCCCGGTCCTCGTCCGTGACCTGGCTGTTGTCGACCGAGCCGATCGGCACGGCACGCTCCCACACCGCTTCGAACAGCGGCACCAGTGCGTTGCTCAGCAGCGCGTCGCTGACCACCAGGGCAGTCGCGGTGGGGTCGGCCGCGTCGGTCGGCGGCAACAGCGTCATCCGGCGGTCCACGGTGATCAGCTTCGTCGGCAGGTCCACGCCGAGCCGGATCTGCACCCCCTCCGCGGCGAGCACGTTCAGCCCGCGCGCCCGCCCCTGGAAGCTCAGCCCCTCCCGGTCGACCACGGCCCGCACGCGTACCCCGCGCCGGACCGGCTCCGCCATGTTGATCGGCTCGGGCATGCCGTCCGGCTCGCTGGCGGCGTACGGGGGGCGGTCCAGGAGGGCGACCTCCTCGGTCGCCGAGACCACCAGCGAGGTGACCCGCTCGGCGATCGCCCGCCGCCCCCGCAGCGTCTCGATCCCGAGGGTGCGAGGGCTGTGCGAGGCGGACATGAGCTGCGCGGCGATCCGGTCCACGGAGCCGGTCAGTTCCTCCAACTCCGCCTCGCGCCGCAGAAGTTGCGCCTGATGCAGATGGATGAGGTTGCGCAGTGCGGTGGCCGGGGCGTCCGGGACCGGCAGCCCGGAGCCCCGGGCGGGACGCGTGAAGCCGCGCTCGGCGAGGTGGTCCAGCGCGTTGCGGAGCTGCCGGGGGGAGAGGCCGACGGCCTGGGCGAGGGCGGCTCTGGTGGTGTCGCCGGGGGTGTTCAGCAGGGCCTCGTACACCTGGAGTTCGTGTGCTCCGAGTCCGAGTGCCTGCCACTGTTCGTCCAGATCAGCCCATTTCACCTGGCGATTTTCGCCGCTGCGTGCAGGCCACACAAGTGTGCACGTACAGAAGTCTGCAGGTGGAACGCATTGTTCACATCCCGCTGCGGGTCTTCCATGTCGGCATCCGATAACCGTTCACGCCCTTGTGGCAACCGGAGGAGCACCGTGCGGACTTCAGCACGCAGACGAGCAGTTGGTTCACAGGGACGCCGCACCGGCGTCGTTGTCGGACAGGGCATAGCCGCGCTGCTGGCCACGGCGGGCCTGATGGCCACCGCCATGCCGGCAGCACACGCCGACACCGCTGCGGGCGCCCCCGCGGCCTCCGAGACCACGCCGGGCAGTGAGACCGACACCCCCTCGCTCGTGACCGGTCTGAACGAGGAGGTCACCGCTACCGGCAGCGCGGCCGACGCCGCCCGCGGCCACCTCAAGGCAAAGAAGGGCCGCTACCACATCGCGGACACCTCGGCGAAGGACCTGGCGGCTGTCGGGACCACCACCGAGAAGGGCGGCAAGGAGACGGTCCGCCTCCAGCAGAAGTACAAGGGCGTCAAGGTTCTCGGCGGCCAGTACGTCGTCCGGATGACGAAGAAGGACGGCAAGCGCGCCGTCACCGGCACCTCAGGCAACTACTTCACCAAGCTGAAGCTGGACACGGTCGCCCCGAAGGTCTCCGAGAAGACCGCGATCGAGCGCGCGGTCGGCGCGGTCACCACCCAGTTCGGTGGCGGCCTCCTGCGTGCCCCGGCCAAGGGCGAGAAGGCCGCCAAGGCCGACTTCACCGGAACGGCGGGCGACGTCACGATCCTCCCGCAGGGCACCGGCGTGCTGACCCGGCACATCACCGTCACGGGCACCAACCCGGCCGACGGCTCGCCGGTCCAGCAGGAGGTGTACATCGACGCGCACTCCGGCTTTCCGGTCATGCAGTACAGCGGCATCCAGACGTTCGGCGCGACGGACACGGCCGCCGGTGCCACCGAGGACTCCGCCGCCCCCGCCGACGCCTCCACCGACGCGGCCGACCAGTTGGTCGTCAAGGGCAGCGGCGTCCGTTACAACGGCCAAAAGGTCGACATCAATCTGTACAAGGACTCCAAGGGTCTTCTGCAGATGATCGACTACAGCAAGCGGGCCGCGGACTCCCCGTACGAGGGCCCCATGATCGCCACGTACGACGCACGCGGCCGTGAGGCGGCCAGTGCTTCCGGCGTCTGGCCCGTCGGCGTCAAGTACTTCCAGCCCGCCACACCGGAGCTCGGCGAGGACTACACCAACTCCGGTGCGGTCGACGCCCACTGGGCGGCCGGAAAGGTGTACGACTACTACAAGAACCACTTCGGCCGGAAGAGCCTGGACGACAAGGACGGCTTCATCTACTCCCTGGTCGGAGTCGTCAGCAACGGCCAGCCGTACAACAACGCCTTCTGGGACGGCGCGAAGATGGTGTACGGCCAGGGCGGCGGTGACTATCGCACCTTCTCGGCCGACACCGACGTCGTTGGCCACGAGATGACCCACGGCGTCGTCACCCACACCGCGAACCTGGTCTACGCGGGCCAGTCCGGCGCCATGAACGAGGCTCTCGCCGACTACTTCGGCAACGCCATCGACTTGGAGGCCAACGGCCAGTCGATGGACGACCCGGACTCCGGTCTTCTCGGCGAAGACCTGTGCACGACGCTGGGCCCGCGCGAGTGCGCCCTGCGCGACCTGAACGACGGTGCCACCACGTCGAAGAACTTCATCGGCGTCACCTACGGCGGTGACAGCGGCGGCGTCCACCTCAATTCCACGATCTTCTCCGGCGCGCTCTGGGACATGCGCCAGGACCTCGGCGCGGAGTTCGCCGACCAGATCGTCTACCGCGCGCTCTCCGCGTACATGACGCCGCTCGACGGCTTCACCGAGGGCCGCGCGGCGGTCATCGCCGCAGCGACGGAGCTGGGCGCCACCAAGGCCCAGCTCAAGGTAGTCACGCGCTCCTTCGACGCGCACGGCATCGTCCCCGGCTGGGAGAAGGCGCTCGGCGTCGACACCGACACGCTCATGTCCAAGGTCAACATCTACAACACCGGCGTCGGCGCCGGCGGCGGCAAGTACGCCGTCTCCCGCTCCAACGAGGACGGCAGCGAGCCGTACTCGGTGTGGCTGGGCAGCACTTCCGGCAAGGGCCAGCCGCAGTTGGTGAGCCCCAACAACGGTGACTACAACGTCTACGCCACCACTGACGGCGAGACTGTGGTCTGGGCCGACTACAGCAGTAACGGCGTCAAGATCATGGCCCGTCCGGTCAAGGGCGGCCTCACCAAGGTGGTCGACGCCATCGGCACCAACGTCTCCGGTCTCGTCGTGGACGGCGACTATGTCGCCTACACCGCCGTCAACCCGCAGTACGGGGTGACCAACGTCCGGTACGTCAACATGAAGACCGGCGAGGTCGGCCTGGTCGACGGCGGCCGTCCGTACAACGTCTCGGGCCTGCCCTCCATCAAGGACGGCAAGATCGCCTACGCCAAGGTGGCCCCGGACTCGAACGGCGACTCGGTCCTCGGCGTGGGCGTCTTCGACGGCGCAACCCACACCACGTCGTCGATGCCCGTCGCCGACAACGTGATGGGCGTCGGCCAGACCGCGATCACCGACGACGGCGTCTTCTGGATCGAGGACGACGACGCCAACGACGACGGCCAGGCCGCCGTGCGCCGCGCGAACCTCGACGGCTCGAACCCGATCACCGTCACCCCGGAGGCCGGCGCGGGCTCCCTCTACGCCTACTCGCTGACGGCCTCGGACGACGCGGTCAACGTCTCGACCGTCCTTCCGGCCACCTGGTGGGCCAACGACACGATGATGAAGCTCTACCAGGTCGCGCCCGACGGCAAGGGCGGCCCGAAGCGCGTCTCCTGCAACCGCGGTGAGCAGGCGTTCGGCGACTCCGACGAGGGCACCCGCGTCGTGTGGCTCGACGGCACCACCGGCTACACCAACCTGGTCAAGCGCGACCGCCCCGCGGGCAACTGCTGACCTGACTCCGTAACACCTTCGCGGCCGGGCTCCTTCGGGAGCCCGGCCGCTCGTGTTTCCCGCCCTGAACCGGACAGGACGCGGCTGCTTCGGTGACAGCGCGTGTCGGCCGAATCCTGCACGAGACCCCCACGAGCCTTTCATCAATAGGCTCAACTGAATTGTCAACCAAGGGAGTTGACATCGACGGGCCGATTACGCCCGATCGATGGGTTTCCCGACGAGATCCCCGCCTCGGTGCGGCGAGTGACGACGTCATATGCAAACCTCGTGCCGAGGCCCCTCCCGGCTCATCGGTGGGCGGAAATCGCTCGCTGCCATGGTTCCCGGCTCGAAAGCACACACCGGGCCGGCTCAATTCACCTTCGGCGGCGGTGCCGGGCCTTCGACAGCCGGTCGATCACCATCCGTTCCGGCGGACGGTGGGAATTTCCACCGGGACGGGTCGGCCAGTAAATCGGGGTGAGGTCACCCCCAGAGGCGACAAGGGGCATCAATGACGCCGTTCGACGACACGGACCCGGTGATCTTCCCGGCGGGGGCCGCGACGCAGACCAGCGCGGCGGAGGCCGCGAGAGGTGAGTGGGACGCCGTGATCGTCGGCGCCGGCATGGCGGGTTCCATCGTCGCCGAGCAGCTGAGCCAGGCCGGCTACCAGGTCCTGGTCGTCGAAGCCGGCCCTGGCAAGGACCTGGACCTCGCGGAGTACGAGTCGTACCTGTCGCGGTTCTACGGCGCGGTCGTCAAGGACAACCAGTCACCGTATCCGTTCAACCCGAACGCCAGGATGCCCAGGAGCACCGACACCATGCCGGTGAATCCGAGCACACCCCGGGACGACTTCTACCTCGTGCAAGAGGACACGTACTGCTCGGACACCACGTTCACCCGAGTCCTCGGCGGCACCTCCATGCATTGGGAGGGAAAAGCGCTGCGCATGCTGCCCGAGGACTTCGACCTGCGGACCAAATACGGCCAGGGACTGAACTGGCCGCTCAGCTATGACGACCTGGAGCCCTACTACCGGCAGGCCGAGGCCGAACTGGGCGTGGCCGCCGAAGTCGAGGACCAGGCGTATCTGGGAATGCACTTCCCGAAGGGGTACGTGTTCCCGATGCACCGCATGCCGCCGTCCTATCTCGACAAGACGGTCGCCCGAGGCGTGGACGGCATGCGGGTCAATGTGGCGGACGACGATTACACCCTCCGGGTGCGGAGTTTTCCGCAGGCCCGGAACGGCGTGCCTAACGCGGCGTACGACGGCGGCAAGGGCTTCGTCCCGGTCGGCGCGGTGAGCACGAACCAGGTGGAAGAGGGCGAGCGCTGCCAGGGGAACACCAACTGCGTACCGCTCTGCCCCGTGCAGGCCAAGTACCACGCGGGAAAGACCCTCACCAAGGCGCTCCGCAAAGGCAACGTCAAGCTCCTGACGCAGGCGGTCGCGTCCAAGGTCGAGGTCAATGAGGAGGACGGCCGGGTCACCGGGATCACCATCAAGCACTACCAGTCCCTCGAATCGAACAGCTACGAGACGTACACGGTCAAGGGCACCGTCTACATCCTCTGCGCGCACGCCATCGAGAACGCACGTCTCATGCTGGCCTCCGACATGCAGCGCATGAGCCGCAGCGGGCTGATCGGCCGGAACCTGATGGACCATGCGTACCTGCTGTCCTGGGGCCTGCTGCCCGAGCCCGCCGGCACCATGCGGGGCACGTCCTGCACGAGCGGCATCACCGACCTGCGCGGCGGGCGGTTCCGCGGCACCCAGGCGGGATTCGGCGTGGACATCCACAACGACGGCTGGGGCTGGGCGACCGGCTCGCCCTACACGGACCTGGTCGAACTCGTCGACAAACAGGGCCTGCACGGAAAGGAGCTGCGCCGGACCCTCGGCGACCGGATCTCCCGGCAGTTGCTGCTGGCCTTCATGATCGACCTGTTGCCCGACAGGAACAACACGGTCACGGTGGACGAGCGGTACAGGGACGCCCTCGACAACCTGAAACCGGTCGTGTCGCTCACGATTCCGCCGTACACCATGCGGGGAGCCGCCTTCGCCCGCAAGCTCGCGTCCGACATCTTCGCGAAGCTGGGCGCGGAGGAGCACACGGAGTACGACAAGGACCGCTACAGCGCCGTCGAGTTCGAGGGCCAGTGGTACAACATCGTGGGCGGCAACCACCTCGCGGGCACCCACATCATGGGCACCGATCCGACGAACTCGGTGGTCGACCACACCCAGCAGTCGTGGGACCACGACAACCTCTACCTCGTCGGGCCCGGCAGCCTGCCCTCGATCGGCACCTCCAACATCAGCCTGACCATGGCGGCGCTCGCCTTCCGCAGCTCCACCCACATCGTCAGGTATCTGCGCGCCGCGAAGGCCCCGGCCACCATCCGCAGCTGAGGCCTTTCGTCCGGATCACGCCGGCGCCCGCGCGCGAAACCGGCCGCCGCAACCGCCACCGCCCACGATTGGGAGAGCATGTCCGTTTCAGAGTCGGAGACGTCCCAGGACTCCAAGATCAAGACCATCGAGGAACTGCGCGAATACCTTTACAAGGGGCTCCAGTTGGAGCACGCGACGCTTCCGCCGTACCTGACCGCCCTCTACTCGCTGCACCCGGGGAAGAACTCGGACGCCTGGCACGTCATCAGGGTCGTCGCCGTCGAGGAGATGCTGCACCTCACCCTGGTCGCCAACGTCCTGAACGCGGTGGGCGGGACTCCGGAGCTCACCAAGCCCGGCTTCGTACCGAACTACCCGACGTACCTGCCGTGTGGTCCCGACTACTTCCAAGTGCACCTCCGGCCGTTCTCGCGCGAAGCCCTCGACACGTTCCTGAAGATCGAGAAACCGGCGCAGGCCGCCGACGAGGAGGACAGGGTCGTCCCGATGGACTGGGTGGCCCTGGGACTGGCGCCCGCCGGAGCGGCGCCGACTTCGGAGGCACTGGCGGAGCTCGTGGAGTCCGGCACGGTCCTCGGCCTCGTCCCCGGCGAGCCCACCCAGCGCTTCCTGAGCATCGGTGAGTTCTACGAGGAGATCATCCGGGGGATCAACCACCTGGAGGACCAGGCCCGGCAGGCGGGGACGACGATCTTCACCGGTGAACCCGCACGCCAGGTGACTCCCGAGTACTTCTACTCGGGTGGCGGCGATGTGATCGAGGTGACCGGTCGCGACTCCGCGGTCGCGGCGCTCACCCTCGTCGCGGAACAGGGCGAAGGGCTGCACGGCGCCATCTTCGACAGCCAGGACGAAATCGCCCACTACTACAGGTTCCAGCAACTGGAGAAGGGGCGGTACTACCAGAAGGGAGACACACCGGGCCGTCCCTCCGGCCCGGAGGTGAATGTCGACTGGGAGGCTGCCTATCCGGTGAAGCCGGACATCAAACTCGCGGACCTCGCGGGAGACCCGGAAATCCTGACAGCGGCCGAGGAATTCAACCGGTCCTACGCCACCTTCCTCACCAGCATCAACCTGGCCTACAACGGTCGGCCCGAACTCCTGCTCAAGGCGGTCTGGGAGATGTTCCGCATTCGCGACAGCATGAACAGGCTCATTCGCAACCCGCTCACCGGGCACGCGGGATTCAACGCCGGCCCCACGTTCGAGATCTAGACCGCCGAAGGAGGAAACACCGTGACGCAAACCGTGACCACAGAAGAGGAACTGCGCGAATTCGTGAAGTTCTCCGCCACTGTCACCGGCTTCAGCGAGTTCGACCTGTGGGGGACCGGACAGGCGGAGGCGTACTACGAAACGGTCGTGGCACAGCAAGGGCCGGACGCGCTCCGGAGGGCGATTTCGTCCGACCTCTCCGCCGTCCCCTCCGATCCGGTGGTGAAGAGCATCATCAAGCTCTGGTACGTCGGCGTCTGGTACGGCCCCGAACTGACGGGCCGCGTGGACGTGGCGGCCTGGACGGCACCCGGACGCAGCGGGGCGAAGCCCGCCGTACCGGATGACAGCCGGCCGGAGGAGAGCCTGTCCGGGCAGGCCGCGCCCGGACAGGAGCAGGCCGGGGAAGACCGCGCGGAAGCCGAAGAACGCAAACCCCCGTTCGTCGTCTCCCCCGACGCCTACACCGAGGGCCTGCTGTGGCGGGCGATCGGTGCCCATCCGGCCGGTGCGAAAGCGCCGGGCTACGGGTCGTGGGCCAATCCGCCCACGCTCGAGAACCACTGAGCGGAGGAAATGCATTGACCAGCACCGTCCCGAACCTGGGCCCCGACAAGGTGTCGCTCGGCGTCACGCCGACCCTGTGGTGGAACGACGACTTCCCCCTGATCGACATCGGAATCCCGTTCGAGCAATGCGTGAGCGAGATGGCGCTCGCGAAATTCCAGGGCTGCAGCATCGGCCACAAATACCCGAAAGACGCCGCAGCTCTGAAGGAAGCGCTGGATCTGCGCGGCCTGAAGGTGTCCGAGCCCTGGGTGAGCACGTATTTCACCATCGGTGAAAAAGACCGGACCGTCGAGAACTTCAAGAGGCAGCTGGAGTTCCTCAAGGAAGTGGGCGGCCGGGACATCGTGGTTGCGGAGTTCGGGCAGTCGTCCCATCTGCAGCCCATCCCCGTCTTCAAGCACCGCCCCCACTTCACCGTCCCGGACTGGGACCTCCTCACCAGCGGGCTCAACGACATCGGCAAGCTGGCCGCGGACAGCGGGATGCGGCTCTGCTACCACCACCACATGGGCACGGGCGTGCAGTCGGCCGAGGACATCGACACACTGATGGCGGGTACCGACCCGGACCTCGTGCATCTGCTGTTCGACACCGGGCATCTCCGGCTCGCGGGCGACGATCCGCTCCGGACCCTCGAGAAGCACAAGCAGCGGATCAAGCACGTGCACCTCAAGAACGTCCGCCAGTCGGTGGCCGAGAAGGTGGAGAACGACCACCTGTCCTTCGAGGAGGGAATCCGGCAGGGCGTCTTCACCGTGCCCGGGGACTCCGAAGGGATGATCGACTTCAGGCCCGTCCTCACCGCGCTGGGGAACGCCGGCTACGAGGGATGGCTGGTCGTCGAGGCCGAGCAGGACCCGGCGGTGGCACGCCCGCTGAAGTACGCCAAGATGGCCCGCACCTACCTCGCCGAAGTCCTGGGATGGTAGCGATGAGCGCGCGCGACATCTACCTCAGCTTCTTCATGTTCACGGTCAACCTGCACCCGGACGACCCCCGGTACACCGAGGTCATCGTCCGGCACATGGAAAAACTGCGGAGCTTCGGGTACGCGGGCTTCGACATGCCGGTCTTCCCGAACGGCACGGGGGACCCGCAGGGCGACGTCATCCGCTACGAAAAGCTCAGGGAAGCGCTCGACACGGCCGGCCTGGCGGACATGGGCCTGACCACCAACGTGGCCACGACGCCGGCGTACAACCCCACTTCGCTGAGCGCCGAGGAACGCGAGGCAGCCCTCGTCTACCTCAAGTCACGGGTGGACATCACAGCGGCTCTGCGCGGCACCATCATGGCGGGCCCCGTGCTCTTCCCGTACAACGTGTTCCCCACCCTCGACGGCAAGCCGCTGTGGAGTGACGCACTGCAGGACTGGCTGCGGCCCCGGTACCGGATCGCACAGCCGCTCTTCGAGGAGCTCGGCGCGTACGCGGCGGAGAAGGGCGTCCAGGTCGCCATCGAACCCGTCGACCACTGGGAGACCCCGGCCCCGAACATGGTGCGCGACGTACTCGACTTCCTCGTCGGCGTACCCGGCCCCCACATCGGCGTGTGCGTCGACAGCTCCCACGTCGTCCTCGGCAGCAGCGGCCCGGAGGCGTACCGGCGCGACATCGAGGACGCCGCCGACCAGCGGCGCCTGCACTACGTCCAGGTGTCCCCGCCGGACCGCGGACAGGTCGCCGACAGCTGGATCCCCTGGCGCGAGTTCCTCGAACCGGTCCTGCCCGTGTACGACGGGCCGCTACTCATCGAAATCTTCAACGCCATCCCGGAGTTCCACGAGTCCTTGCGGCTGACGAGGCGCAAGTTCTGGATTCCGGTGGACGACCAGCCGGTCCCCGGCGTGCCGAGCGCGTACGACGTCGCGGAGGACGCGATCCAGAAGCTCCGTACGGAGCTGGCACCCCTCGAAGGCAGATGATTCCCGGGGAAAGAAGACCGCACCCGGTCCGCCATGGCCGCCGTTCTCGGCGGCCCGCGGACCGGGTGCGGTCATGCAGGCGACCTGACCGGCGAAACCGCGGGTCAGGCGGCCCAACCCGAGATCAGGCCTTCTTGGTCTCCTAGTAATGGGCCGGGTCGGTGACCTGCAGGGATTTTCTCTGCGGGGCGCTGACCTGGCCTTTTGCTGTTGGCTGGCGATGGGGTGCGACGGTCCTGGCCGAGTGTCTTGCGGACTGTGTGCGGACTTGCGCAGGACCGCGAGCGTGGGAGCTACCGGGTGTGAGTCGCTGAGGTGCCTCGTAGTGCTCCTGCACCGGCTGGGGGAGGTTCAGTACGCCGTGCATCGGTTTGGTCGTCGTACGGCACCGGATGCAGCTGTCTTCCTTCGGCGTTCAAGACCACCACGGTCAGGAGCGCCGTATGGCTCCCGACGCGAACAGCTGCACCAGAGTCGAGGCGAGATGCACCGCCATGACCGCCTCCTGCACGGTCTCGTCCCGGGTCTCTTGCAGGTTCCCGTGACGGCTAGTCTGTCCCGTCCACAGCAGGTCCATCATGCTCTCCACAACCGCCAGGCCCTCCACCCCGGACGTGCCGATGATCGGCACGCGGAGCTTTGCCTGCACCTGACGGAACTCCCCGAGCATCGTGCCTAGCGTCGCCTTGGCGTGCTTCGGCTGCAGGGTGGCGTGTGCAGCTGACTCCACCGCCTTGATTGCCTCGCTGTACGCCTTCACCGGATCGGGCTGCAGCGCGTACGCAGCGTCGAGGGCCTGCCGCAGGTGTCGGGTGGCCGAAACGCCCTCGGGCTGGTCCGCTGCCTTGGTGGCCTCGTCGGTGACCGCCGCCACTGCCGAGTCGACGCGCCGCACCAGGGCTCGCCCGTCAGTTCGGATCGTGTAGAGAGAGCCAGCGTCGTTGAGAAGCCGCTGCAGTGGGACGCGATACTGCGTGTCGGGCATGGAGTTCGCCGTGATGAGGGCAGCCTGCCACGCCGGGAGCCCTGCGGTCACCGGCGTGTTTTGCCACCCGCCGGTCGGCACCAGGTCGAGCAGTACGTCAGTAACGTCCAGCAGCTTCTCGGCCGGTGTCCAGTAGGCGATGCGTTCGCCTATGCCGACGTCCTCGTGACCGCTTTCCTCGGTGTGTAGAACGACGTCAATCCGGACGGCGGCCCGCTCGGCGGCACCGGTATACCTCTCGGTCGTGGTGCGGACCCACTCCCTGAGGGGGAGTTCGAGGCTGGCGGGAACGCCGTCCCGCAGGGCACGAGTAGCAGGAGCGTCGCGGGCGGACAGAGGTGTCCACTGGTCATCGGTCACCTGGCAAACGGTAGCTCCGCGAGGTCGTACCGCATACGGGTTTCAGTTCGACCGCGTGCACGGTCTTCCGCGTCCGTGCGGGGACCTCCTGTCACCCGGGGTGCCCTGCTAGTTGCTCTCCGCGTCCGATGGGTCGATATCCGGCTGACTTCGTTGAACAACCTGCCTCTCAAGGTCTCGCTGCCGGATGGTGAGTTCCCGAAGGCATACTTCCATCGCGTCGCTACAAAGTGCTTTGTTGTCTACTTGCCACCGGTACGGCTCGTATCGCTTGCGGGAGTTCGGGACGAGGGCCGATGAATGGGGTGGGTGTATCAGGCCAAAGCTGAACAGGCGTTGGCAACCATCCTCCCAAGCATCGCGTTTGATTCCAAATCTATTTATTCTCGCGCGCCCATAAAGGTAGACGCCGCGGTATGCGTGGGCGTTGGCCGCCCACTGGCTTAGGTATTGCAGGATAAGCCAGGTGGCGATCTCGGAGGGGTTTAGTACCTGGATCCAGCCGTTCAAGAAGAAATCGGAGGGCACCGTAAACGTAGCCTCGGCAGGTTGGTCGAGGGCGGGCACGCTGTAAGTGTCTGGTGTCTGATGCACCCCCCGGCCGGTCTCTTTCATGAGGGAGAACTCCTGGAATAGCCGCCTTCCATTCCGGTCTCGCGGAACTGTCACAAGCGCTTCCGACGGCCCGAGCCCTTCAAGGGTGGTCAGCGCAGACTTGATTTGCCGTACGCGCAGGTCGCCGCCATCCCTGATCTGCTTGGTCTCCGGCATGTAGGTGCGGGACCGCCCGTCATACGCGCCATCGATGGCGATGAAGTCCGACCAACAGCCACGCTGCCCGGAGAGTGGACGCTGATTCGCCCATGAGGATCCGGGAAGTAGGCGGCATTGCGCATCGAAGATCGCCAGCAAGTAGAAGCGCAGTGCGACTCCCCGGGGCAGGACCAGCCGAGACAGCGCTGATTTTCCGTCGGTAGAGGCTTCGACGAAGGGCCTGGTTCGCAGGGCGATCGAGCCGGGCCCTTGGTGCATGGTGTGGTGCAACTTCAGGCCGGCGCTGGCCGCCCCGACTGCTCCGTGGCGGTCCATCTCGGTCAACCGCCTGAGCCTGCGCCTATTCGCTTCGCGGGCGTCAGCCACGCTCCCCTCCTAATTAAAACGTTTTGATCCGCACGGTGGATGGTTCTCTTTCGGGGGCAACGTTTTGATCCTGACGCTTTGATCCGCAAATAAGGGCAGGTAGTTCGCGAGCGAGCGGCCATGCGGATCAAAGCGTTTCGTTGGCCCTTGGTAGTCCCGGTTTGCCAGCTCCAAGATTGAGATTGCTACTCGCCCAAGAGGGCGTAGCCGCATAGCCGTTCGTGTCCATGGGCGAGCAGCCCCGGCATGCGTCCGAGGTCGCTCGATGTGCAGAACTTTCCCAGCAAGGAGCCCTACATGACCAACCGTACAACCCGGGATGAGCGCCCTGAGCGGCTGTCTCACCGCTGGGCGCTCATTCTGACCGCGGCCTGCCTCGCAGGGGCGATCGTCCTCGGACTCGCCGGCCCTCTGGCTGCACTCGGCGCAACTGGCGCGGCGGTACTCGGGCTGGATCAGGTGCTGAGGTAGTAAGGCCGGGCCCGTTTCTATGGGCGTTCCCGCAGGACCTTCGGCATAGCGGTGGTCCGTGCGAAACACGACACCCCCGTACACCGCGGCGTACGGGGGTGTCTTACGGCAGGTCAAGTCGTCGTGATCACTGATCCGACCAGGTGGCTCTCCGAAATCGGCAAGCAGGCCATCTGGCAACGACCGGGCTTGTCGTCTCGGTGGGCGAGGTAAACAATCACACCAGCCAGACGGGCGTGTTCCCCGCATGGCCATCGGGCTCCGCCCAGACCCCGACGGCCATGCGTCCGTCGACCGGTAGCCGCAGGACCGTCTCTCGATCTTCGGGGGGGCACTGACCGCGGAGATAACCACAGGCGGGCGTCGGCGCGGCCCTGTACGGTCGCGACCATGAAGAAGTGGGTGGTCCCTGAGAACTCGAACAACCGCGTCCGACGTGCTAGCCGGACAATCGGTAAGGGGACGGGCACGCCCGAGGAGATCAGGGAGGCGCGGGACGTCTTGAGTAACTACCGTCTCGCCCACGCATTTCCTCTAAATGCGGTGACCGTGACCGTGCGGCAGCGAGCGCTCGACGTGAACCCGAATGCCGTCGTGGCCGAGCGCCGGAAGCGCCTGCCCACGATCTTGGACAAGCTGAAGCGCCACCCCACGATGAGCGTGACCACCATGCAGGACCTGGGGGGTTGCCGGGTGGTCTTCAATACTGTTGCCGAGGTGGAGGAGTTGGTCAGAGTTCTGGTGGACTTGCCGCGGAGCAAGAACCGCGTCAAGAAGGTCTACAACTACCTACGTGATGAACCTGGGCCACGCGACTCTGGCTACCGGGGCGTTCACTTGGTATACGAGTACGGAGCCTCGAAAAGGGAATACCACGGCCTGCGGATCGAGCTGCAGGTGCGTACGCAGCTCCAGCATGCTTGGGCGACCGCCGTCGAGACTATGGATTTGTTCTCGGGCAGTGAGCTGAAGTACGGGAAAGGCGACGCGGACGTGCTCAGGTTCTTCGTCCTGGTCGGCTCACTCATGGCGTACGAGGAAGGCACCACCCCGGTGCCCGGCGCCGAGGGGACGCGGGAGGAGTTGGCAGCCGAGTTGGCGCGCCTGGAGACGGGCGTCGGCGTTCTGGAGAGGCTACGAGGCTACGCGGCGATCGTAGGCGAGCATGCTAAGACGGACAGACGGAACACCCTGACCCTCGAACTCTGGCGGACCGAGGGGCAACTCACAGTGACGGTACACGAGACGCTTGCCGCCGCAGAGGCCCGGATCACTGAGTTGGAGGCATTGGACGACGAGGACTTGGATGCGGTGCTCATCAACATCGCCCGGATCAGCCAGCTGCGCGACGCGTACCCCAACTACTTCGCAGACACCGGCCGTTTCACCGGGTTCGTCGAGGCGTGCCTGAGGCGTTGTGTCAGTTAATGAGTTGGCGGTAGATAATGAGGGATGCGGCTATGCCGACAGGAGGCGCTCAGCGCTCGTAGCGACGGTGTGGGCGTCGGTGTCAGGCCAGCCAGGAGACCGTTCTCCGACGAATTGGCGGTGGCGGCCGAGCCGCCCGGATCCGCTTCGTCCACGACTCTCGGCAGCAATTCGGCTGCGTAGGCGAGCTTGTAGTCGCGCTGGGGAAATCCTACTGCCGCAGGATGCTCATGATTTCGCTTGCTTTGGCAATGGCAGCCCGAGGTCCGTATGCCACCATCGCCGCCAGCACCGCTGCACTGCCGGCCACCACGGCGTCTACACCTGCGGGAAGGCCGAACAGAACGCCGAGGCACAGCGACGCTGCGGCGGCGATCACAACAGCCGTCAGCCGGAGTCCTTCCTTGTTGACCACGGGAGTAGTAGTGCCTTGCAAGCTCTGCGCGGGGAGGAGCGCGCTCACGTTGCCGGAAGCGAAGCTGTTCCCGATCTTGGCCAGTAGCGCGGCCAGGCCGCGGAGCGCTCCATTCCCATTGATGTCGATCTGTGCCTCGGCCAGTTGAAGCTTGGCCACGACGAGAGCAGCGTGTTCCTTCGCCTTCCTCTGCCGTGGGGATCCGCGGCCTACGCTGGTCGTGATGCGATGGACCCGCAAGAGCGAACGCCGAACTGTGGAGCAGGTGTCGTCCAAGTGGCGTAGAGCCTTGGGTCGACCGCTCGTGTCGGAGTGTGCGACTGCGTCACATGCCTCGATCGCAGCCATGATCGAGAGCAGGAGCATGTAGCCCGCGATGGCTTTGCTGTGCCGAGCTGCCCACATTAGAAGTGGCAGCGTCACAGCAGCGAGTATGAGTGCGGATGGCTGCAAGCTCGGCTGTACCTTCCGAGTCTCGATTGTCTTGAGCACTGCTATGACGAGGTCTGCACAACCGAGACCGATCAGGAAGGTCAGCAGCCAATGGCGAAGCTGAACGCTCGCAGCAGTCCTCTTTCCTGCCTCACGGAACGCCTGGATGGGCATGTCCGCCAGGTCAAGGCGAGCCAAAGCCGCAGCCGTTGGCGCCATATCCCTTTCTGCGACTCTGGCGTTCCACGCCGACCACAATGCCTGCAGCGGCCCGATCCGGCGTGCGGTCGACGCAAGGATGCGGTAGACCAGCACCACAAGCGAGGCCAGGAGTACACCTCCCACCACCGACCGCTGTATCGCGGCTGCGCGCTCCCAGTCAAAGCTCATGTGGGGATCCTGGCGCAGAGCACGGACGACCGTGGCGGTTCTGGTTGATCAGTGCAGTGTCGACTCGTCCCGGTAAGCCCCTCAAGGCAGAAGGCCCCCCTCGT
The DNA here is from genome assembly GCF_040679335.1 of Streptomyces sp. NPDC052299. Taxonomy (NCBI): domain Bacteria; kingdom Bacillati; phylum Actinomycetota; class Actinomycetes; order Kitasatosporales; family Streptomycetaceae; genus Streptomyces; species Streptomyces sp. NPDC052299. The sequence continues at coordinate 162,937 of NZ_JBFAUP010000006.1, forward strand.
GCGAGGGGGGCCGTCGGGCAGCTTCGAGCGTCACTTCATCGAGCTGATGAAAGCCGTCCAGGCCGGCCGGGAGGTGTTCAGCTCCGGACCGACCTCGTCCTTGTGCTTGGAGTCGCGGACCATGACCTGAGGCAGGTTGTCCGCGACCTCCACGCACGCGTCGTTGCTGGAGCCGCTGTACGAGGACTTGCGGTAGGTCGGCTGCTCGCTCACTTGAACCTCTTCAGTACTTCGTGGATTCGGCCGGTGGAGTCACGGGCGCTCAACGCCTCCTCGGCAAGGCGATCATAGACCCGCTGGTACTGCATGACCGTCGCTGTTTCCTCAGAGTAGCTACCCGTTCCGAAGCCTTCTGTGTACGTGGCCCGCCGGCCGCTGTTGAGGGTGAGGAGGGTGAACGATCCGCTGACGATGGCGGCCGTGAACGGCAGAACCCGGACGCTGATGTTCGGCTGCTCCTGTGCCTTCAGCAGGTGCTCGAGCTGCTCGCGGGCGACCTCGGGTTCCCCCATGTCGCAGTGCAGTACGGCCTCGTAGATGATCGCCGTCAGCCACGGCTGATGCTCTCCGCTCAGCACGCGGCGAGCGCGTTCCATGCGCTGGTCCACGATGTGCTGGATGCGCCGGGGATCGCCGGCTTGTCCTGCCAGTACCAGGGCTCGGGCGTACCCGGGTGTCTGGAGAAGGCCGGGAACTATCAGGCCGAAGTCGTAGAGCATCGTTGCCTCGGGGAGGCGGCGGATGTAGGGCCTGGCGTAGTCGTTGACGTTCTCCTGGTTCAGGATGCGGACCAGGTTGACGAGGGAATCGGGGTCGAGGCCCAGGGTTCCTTCGAGCTTTTGCGCCAGGTCGGTGTCGGGCGGGACCTCGCCCGTCTCGACCTCGGAGATCCGGCTCTGCGACGTGTACGTGCGCTTGGCGACGAATGCCTGGCTCCAGGGTGCGTCCTTGAAGTCACCCTTCTCCTTGGCCTCCTGCTGTCGCCGCAGGCGGGCGTCCTGAACCATCCGCCCGATGTACTGCTCCAGCCCCTGACTTGGGTCTACATCCCTCGTCTTTGTCATATGCCGGATATCCCGATCGCCGCCCGGTACTCAACTCCTAGTGATCGTAGGGCTACTGGCGGCATCTTGGGAGGGTCGAAGGAAGGCAACGAATCGCCGGGACGCAGGAGAAGCCAGGAGCAGTTATGTCACACCCCCCGAACGAGGCCCAACAGGCGCCAGCTCTGAATCCCGCAGCCGCGATCACCCTTGCTGACGAGACGCTGCGTCTCCAGCTCGGAACCACCACTCTCCCCGCGATGCAAGTCCAGGTCGCACTTCTGGTGGCGCAGATCCGCTGCTTCTTCGAGGCCGGTCTTCCCGAGACCCAGGAGGAGGCGGACGCGCAGCGCCAGGAGATCCTCCCGCTCCTCGATGAAGTGCCCGCCGGGGATGATGTCGCGTGGCGTACGTGGACGCGCATGCGGGCGCTGGGCCACGTTCTGCGGCGGCACGTTGCCCAGTACACCAACCGGAAGCTTGGCGAGGACCGAGACCCGGGGGACGACACCCCGAGGGAAGTGCCGGCAGCTACTGACAGGGGCGTGCCCAAGGGCACCTACCGGGTTCCTACCGTCCTGGAGACGCGGCGTGCTCAGCAGCGGCTGAACCGTTCGGCGGGAGGGCAACAGTGATCGGGACGGCAGCGGTGGCTCGTGCGGTGAGCGACTACATGCACCGTCGCCCCGGGGAGACCCTGACGCTCGCCCCGTTGTGGCAGACGCTCTCCCAGCACGCGAAGGCGGGGACCTGCCACCACCGTGGAACCTGTCCGATCGTTACGGCAAGCCCGATCGTGCTCAACGAGCGTCAGGAAGTGCTGGTGCTCGGGGTCGGGCGCGGCACCGTAAGGATTCCCGAGGCTCGGTTCGAGGATGGGTGGGACACCCTCGCTGAAGCGGCTTCGATGCTGGCGCGAGCCCTTGGAGTTCATGAGTTGTGGACTCAGCCGGGTTGCGAAGACCCGGTTCAACTCCACGCGGCTCGCGCGGATGCTCAAGACGGTGAGCGTATGCGGGTCGCGGCCCGTTATCTGTTTCGCACGCATGCCGGCCTCTGCCACTTCGCTCCGGGCGCCCCTCAGACGTGGGTGCCGTTGGCTCAGGCGGACATCGAGCTGGCCACGCGTGTCCATGCCCTCGTCGCTGAGGTGCCCCTGTGAGCCGACAGGCGCCCGAGTGGATCTACCTCAGCGTTCTGGCGGGCCTCACGGTTCTGCTCGTCGGCGGAATCTGGGCAAGCCGATGAGCGGCACTCATGTGCTTACGACTGTCACCGTGACCCCTGCGCAGGTTCGTGCCGGCGACCTCGTCCGCTGCGAGGGGGCGTGGCGAACGATCCGGGATCTCCGCCGCACCGGGCGCGGCGGAAGGGCTGCCGTGATCAACGGCCTGCCGGGCGTCTGGAAGCTCCCCAACACCTTCGACGTGATGCGTCCTGCCCGACGAAGTTAAGGCTCCGTCCCGGTGAGAGCGCAGCTCTCCCCGGAGGCGGTAGTCGGCCCTCGGCCCGCTCTGTCCGCCCCTCCTCCACGCGGCAGACGGATCGGGCCGAGGCCCCGACACCCTCTCCAATCGCGAAGGAAGAACGAATGAAGTCCACCATTCCCCTCGCCCTGGCCCTGGGTACGGCTGTCGGTGCTGCGCACCTGGTGCTCACGGCCAGGCACCACCGCGACGTGCGGCATCTCGGGTTGGCGCAGATGCATGGCGAGCTGATCCGGGACACGGCCGCGAACCCGGAGTTCAACCAGATCACGAACTACCCCTACCTGGAGGACCTGGACGACTCGACTCGTGTGCGGCTCATTCACACGAACAGGTGGGTCAGCCTCTGGAGCACGATGCTCCGTCTGCGTTTCATGCCGCTCAACAGCATGCGTCAGGTGGCGGCTGAGTTCATGAGGAGCCCTGTGGGCCGCCAGTTCCGGGAACAGGCTCGCGACCATCGCCGCATCACGGCGCGCGACAAGCACGACGCGGCCTTCAACAGCCTCATGAACGAGGCGTATCAGGAGGCCCGCGCCGACGCTGCCTGACCGTCAATCTCCCGCCCGGCTGCTGCGTGACGGTCGCGGCCGGGCGGGTTCGCCCAAGCGAAAAGAACACCGATGTCATTCGAACCGCACGACCTGGTGGGGGCCCTGACCACTGGCCCTCCCATTTCACCGCACACCCCGCAGGCCATAGGAGGAGCATTGCGCACCCCACGCTTATCGGTCCGGAACTATCTCGGTGGGCCGGGACTCACCCCCCAAGACCTCACGATGGTCTTCCTGATGCGCGAGGGCGACGACAGGGCAGCCAGCTCAATGCCCACGCGCACGGTGGGAGAGGCCGTCGAAGACGCGCAAATGATCCAGGACCTGGGCATTCGGTCCGTCAAGGTGTTCGCGGGCTCGCGTCTCCGGGACGGCCACGCCTCGCAGGCCACCTCTCCCACGGGGCTCATGGCCCGTACGATCGCGGCCGTGAAGAAGTCCGCGCCTGGGCTCGCGGTCATGACCGAGACGTGCGTGTGCTCCCACACCGACTCGGGGGAGTGCTGGCTCGCCAACGAGCGTGACGGCGGCATGGACCATGTGAGGACCACCGAGGTCCTGGCGGCCCAGGCAGTGATGCAAGCCGAGGCCGGCGCCGACATCGTTGGACCCGCGGCGATGATCCCGGGCTCGGTCAAGGCCGTCCGCGAAGCCCTGGACGATGCCGGGCACCGTGACGTGGCGATCATGCCGCACCTCATCTTCGAGTCCGGGCTCTACCAGGGCTACCGGGCAACGATGGGGGCCACCCCTCAGTCCGGGACGCGGGCCTTCCAGATCAATCCGCAGCGGCCGGAGATGGCCGTGCACTTCGCCCTTGAGATGGTTCGCGAGGGCGCGGACATGATCCTTACGGAACCTGCGCTGCACACCGTCGACACCCTCGTCCGCCTCAAGGACAAGGTCCCCGTGCCTGTGGTTCCGTTCTCAGTGTCGGGAGAGTACCTGCGCCTCACGGACCGCCAGCCGGACGGGGAACTCGACGTGAGCGGCCTGGTTGAGGCGTACACCGTCCTCAAGCGGGCCGGCGCCGATCGGATCATTACGTACGGTGCGATGGAAATCGCACGCAGGCTTAAAGGCTCCTGATCGCCGAGAGGATGTCGGCGGCGCCCTGGTTCAGCAGGTCTGCCGCAACAGCGAAGCCAAGCTTCTCCGGCTCGTCCGCCGGCCCAGTGGCTTCCGCGGTTACCTGCTGAGTCCCATCGGTGGACGTTACGGCGGCCGACAGGTGCAGCAGTCCGTCCTGCTCCACCCGCCCCCATGCGCCGACGGGGACGGAGCATCCGCCATGCAGATCGGCAAGCAAGGCGCGCTCCGCTCGTACGCAAGCATCGACGTCGCTGTTCCCGGTAGCAGCGAGCAGTCGTGCGGCCGGCGAGTCTGTACGGACCTGGATTCCGAGTGCGCCTTGCCCGGGTGACGGGAGGAAGAGGCGTGGGTCCAGAACCTCTTGGATCTCGGGCGTCAGCCCGAGTCGATTCAGTCCGGCAGCGGCGAGAACCACCGCGTCGAGCGAGCCCTTGGTGGTTCGGGCAAGCCGCCCTGGCACGTTTCCCCGGATCGGCACGACGTTGAGGTCGGGGCGGAGCGCGAGGAGCTGGGCCACGCGGCGGGGCGCCCCTGTGCCCACGGTCGCCCCTTCGGGGAGACCGGCCAGGGTCGCCCCGCAGAGCACATCGCGTACGTCTTCACGCGGGCCAGGCGTGGTCAGCAGGGTCGTTCCTTCGGTAACGGCCGTGGGGAGGTCTTTCAAGGAGTGCACGATCACGTCGACCTTGCCCGTGACCAAGGCTGCCTCTTGGTTGGTGGAAAAGGCGGACCCGCCGGCCGTCTTGGCGACCTCCGCGAGCGTGGGCGTGACGCGGTCCTGGTCGCCGCCTTCGAGGATGACCTCGCGCTTGAAGGCGACTTCCGGGAACCGCCCGACCAGAGGCGCCAGCCATTCGCTGACCTGCGTCCTCGCCAGCTTGCTAGCCCTGGAGCCGATGCGCACCACGTCGCCCATTCAGGTCAACTCCTCGCGATAGCAGTCCCGTTGACTCGCAATCGTACTTGCACCAGAACCATGCAGATCCCGACACTTTGTCACTAAAGGAGAAGTTTGTGAGCCTTCGCGTGGGCGCCCGCGCCTCGAAGATGTCCCTCATGCAGACGGCCCCGGTCTTATCCGCCCTCTCCGCCACCGGCCCCACCATCCTGCGCCCCTTTACCGAAGCGGGCGGCGACAGGCCGGTGGATCGAGCCGCACTGGAGGCAGAGGGGGTTTTCTCCGAGGAGATCGAATCCGCCCTGCTGATGGGCGAGATCGACGTCGCTGTTCACTGCCTCAAGGACGCGCCGACCATCGACAGTCCCGGCCTGACAATGTCCGCTTACCTGCCGCGCGACGACATCCGGGACTGCCTGGTCGCCCGCGATCCGGGTCTCACGCTGGCCACCCTCCCCGCCGGGACGAAGGTAGCCACCGCGTCCTTGCGCCGGACCGCCGCACTGCACATCCATCGCCCGGACATCAAGGTCGTTCCGATACGTGGGCCGGTGGACGAACGCCTCCGAGCGCTGCACGAGCCCGACAGCCAGATCGACGCGCTGGTCGTCGCCACATGCTCCATGGAACGCCTCGGCCTGTCCCACTTGATCACCGAACGGATCAGCCCGGAGGTGATCTGTCCTCCGCTCGGCGCTGCGATCATCGCCTTCCAGACACGCGAGGACGACAGGGCCACGAGCGAGGCCATCAGCTTCCTCCACGACCCGGCTACCGCCACGGAGGCGGAAGCCGAGCGTCTGGTACTCCGTCGGCTGGGCGGCTTCTGCAATGCCCCGCTGGCGGGGTACTGCCGAACGAACCGGGGTCCGGACGCCTCCACCTACACAGTCCGCGCCAGATCCTTCACGGCGGACGGCGGTTCTTCGGTCGATGTTCGCCGCACCAGCAGTGACGCCAGGAAGGCGGCCCTGGCCGTCAGCCACGAGCTGACGCGGCTTGGAGCCCAGGCCATGACCGCTCGGTCTTGAGGGAAGTACTTGGTGGCCCGAAGACTTACCTGGTCCGGGCCACCAACGAGCGTAAGTCAGATGGAGCCCTCCTGGATTGCCCCGTTCGCCAGACTGACCCCACGCTAGTTCGGCAGGCTGATCACTGCCCTCCGCCAGCAGAGGCGTGGGTCAGCCAGCTTGCCGTAGATCATTTATAAAACATCGCTTAAGGTGTATTGACTTTTCAGTCTCAACCACGCTCACCGCGAAGAACTGCACGCCGACCACCTGACGCATTTGCAGGCCACTGCTGTGCGCTGCCAAGAGCCACGGGATTGGTGGACGGTCGAAGGGCGGACAAGGGCGGCCGCAGCTGTGTGCGCTGCAGATCCGTTTCACAGCGGTGTGTAGCCCCGCGGAAAGTGCGATGAGTGGCACATCGACCACGACCATGTTTGCTGCCCCCGGGGCACTACCTGCGGCGAGTGTATTCGAGGGATACTGTGCAGCGAGTGCAACGTCCGGGGAGTTACATGGAACGAGTCGCTGCCGATGCGACTCCGGACGTTTGACCTTTTGAACGGCTACCTGAACGATCCGCCGGCCCGGCGGTTGAGGCGGATGAGGGAGACTGTAGCCGCCGATCCCAGCCGGTGAGAGATCGGTTGCTACACCCCCGTGTGACTCGCCCTTCCGACCAAGTGGCGTGTAAGCGAACTCCAGGAGGAGCGGTGCTTTCGTTCACGCTCGACACCAACTGCCTCATCGCAGTCGAGGAAGAACGCCCTGAGGCTGCAGCTGTTCGTGAGCTAGTGGCGCGGCAATGCGCGGGCCGGGCAACAGTGCGGCTGGTCGCCACCATGGCCGCCGAGAATCAGCGAGATGGCAGCGTCCTGGACAATTTCGCCCACTTTCAGCGGCGTATCACCGAACTCGGCTTCGGAGAGTTGGAGATCCTTGCGCCCGTGGCGGTGTTTGACCTGACCTATTTCGACTGGTGCGTACTCGCGCATGAGGAAGCTGAAGCGGAGGCCATCAGGCTGCACGAGGTGTTGTTCCCAACCTCGCCCTTCGGCTATGCACACGCGGTTCCAGCGCATTTGGACGAACAGAGGCGGGCATTCGCCGAACGCAAGTGGCGCAATCAGCGGCTCGACGTGTTGGTACTGCATACCCACATTATGGCCAACGCGGATATCTTCGTAACCAGCGATAGGAACTTCCTGAAGCAGAGCAAGCGATCACGCTTGGTGGAACTGGGGGCAGGGCTGATCCTCACCCCCGCTGAAGCTGCAGCCCACGATGTGACCAAGGCGTCCTGAATCGAATCTGCACTCCAGGCGTTGCCCGGTAAATTATCTACGCGCGCTGGCTGAAGCGCCCCTGACGGAGACGGTGATTAGCCAGCCGAACTGGGGCGTGGGGTCAGCCCGGTGATCGGGCTATCCAGGAGGGTTCCGAGGTGGTAATCGCTCCAGGTAGGGAAAGATCATCCTACCGCTGATCGGCAGTTACGGGACAGGTCTTGGGCGGCAGGAGGGGCCCACTTGCCCCGGATATCCGTCAGCTCACACAACCCGTCAGTGATCATTATCAATGAGGTGCTAGTCCGTATTGGGGAAGACCGCTTCCAACAGGTCGGCTGCGTCGATGAGGGGCTCGGTAGGAACCCGGAGATCGCCACTGGTCACTGCGTCGTTGCCATCTTCGGTAAGTTTCCATGAGACCTCCACCGTACTGGCCTGAGGATCCCTTGCGATGATCACGTAGTCATCTTGGTTGCTCATCCAGGATACATTCGGGCGAAAAGACTCCGGAGTAAGTGTGACTTCGGCGTCCTCGCCGTGGTTGTTCCAGCTAACGGGATAGTCTCGTGGGAGAAGGCGGATAGTCGAGTAGTCGAAGCTCGACGGGAATGGATCGTGCGGCCGCAGTACTGGCTCGATCATCTTCTCGAAGTCGGCGTTGTTGGGGTCGAGGTAGTCCAGGATCTCGCAGTTATGGAACGTCAGAATCAGATGAGGCTTGGCCACGAAACGATCGCGGCTGACCACCTGGACGCCAGCCCCCGGCATCCCGACGCCCAGGAAGTACTCCCGCCCCTGCGCGAGGTGCTTGGCCTTCTTGCTTCGCCACGCGCTGAGTGCTTGCTCCCGCTCCTCCGCCGACATCGGTTCCCGGCCGCCGAGGACGCTCGACGCCAATCTGAACGACGTCAAGGCGAAGGTATCTCCATCCACGGTTGGCTGTTTGGTGAACTGCTCTTCTTCGTAGCCGCGCAAGCTTTCCAAGATCTCGTCCACGCGGTCGACCCTGCAGATGGGGCCGAGCAGTCGCACCTCAAGATCAATCGGGGGCTTTCCGCCTCGGCGGACGCGCTCGACGAGCGCGAGGACCTCACCGGAGCGTGCAGGCCGCGTATTGCTGGTGCCTCGCACGTAGATCGCGCCGTCCTCGATACTGTCGCGGCGGTCGTCACCTTGATAGCTCTTGTGGCACGGGAAGATCGTCTGGCCGTCCTCCGGCGGCTGGGCGATGACGAACAGGACCTCGTTGGCGGAGTCGATACCGATCCGACCAAACTCGAAGGCTGGGAACTGGGGGCCGAGGTAGGGGCGGAGACGATCCTCGAGCTCGTGGGCCTCGGTTCCACGCGGTACTCCGGGAGCGACGCCCTTCTGCGCGCCGATGACTAGGAGCGCGTAGCCGTGGAAGTATCGGGCTGCCTCGGCCGGACGCCGGTTGGCTGCGCCCAGGAGGAACTTTGCGATCTTGGCCGCAGTCGCCTTGCTGTTCATGTCGAGGAAGCTCTTGACCTCGAGATATGTCGTCTCGGCCTCGTCGCCGACAGCCACCACATGGTCTAGAACGCCTCGCAGGGCGCGCTCACCCAGTGGGATGACGGTGGTGTCGAGAGCCGGCGTCCTGGTGTCTGAGCCGTCTGAAGGCGGGAGATTCGGCATGGAACGATTCTCCCCTCGTTGGCGACCGCTTGTTTAGGGCTCGATAGCTACGAACTTCGGTTCTCGCCAGGTGGAGTACCCCAAGCGGTGTCCGACCTGCCCTTCAATTGCCCGGAGCAGGAGACTGACTTCTGGATGTCCCTTGTTGGCGTGCCTTTGCCGATCACCTGGGCCGTCAACGGTGCCTACTGCGCCCTTCGGGCCTGGTAGCCGCCGGCGTGGCTGGTGGATGTGGTGTGGCGGACATGGGCAGCGCTGCGCTGGTCATGCTTCGGCTGTGGGCCGCCTGCGTCCGCCGGTTCGGTTGAGCGGTGATGCGCCAGGTGAGGACCTCGGCGGGGTGCTCTGCGCTGTCGAGCTCCCGCTGGGCGGCCACTTGGGCCAGGAGGCGTCGGGGGTTGTGGCCGGCGGTTTCGGCGTGGGCGAGGGTGGTGGTGAGGGCGGTCCAGTTGGGGTCGGTGAGGATCCGGTCGGCGTGGGTAGGGAGAGCCGCGCGCACGTCTTGCTCGTAGCGGTGGGCGGTTGTGGCTCGTGGTGCGCGGCGGGCCAAGTCTGCGAGGGCGGGCGTGGCTGCCTGCTGGTATGCCGACTGGAGGTGGCGAAAGGCTTCCTCGGCTGCGGCCACTTGTTGTTCGTGACCGCGCTGTTCATGCCACTTGGCGGCGGCGCGGGCCAGGTGCACGGCGGCGAAGAGCAGGGAGATGGCGAGTCCGCCCGGCTCGTTGGAGGCATAAGCGAGTTCCTTGGCGGCCTCGCGCAGGGCGGTGGCGGCCTGGTGGTCGGCACGGATGGCGGAGCGGCGGGCGCGGTTGAACGCCATTGCCGCCGCTCGTAGTTCTGTCCGGTGTGGGCCGGTCGTGGCGCTGGCGATGTTGTACAGGGCGTCGCCGAAGGCGGCCAGGTGGCCCTGGGCGGCGGCATCGTCACCGGAGTCGAGGACGGTGTGCGCCGTGTGGATGGCGGTGGTGGTGTGCCGCCATGGGTCGGCGGGGTCCGCCACATACCGGGGGCGGTCGGCCACCTTCTGGTTGGGGAGGCGTTCGCGTAGGCGGTTGATGGAGAGGTCGGGGGCGAGTTTCGAGCCGCCGTACCAGACGGGTTCGCCGGCCGCGTTGGTGTCGCCGGGGGCGGCGAGGCTGTAGCCGATGACGTCGCCGGTCTCGGGGCCGAGGCGGGTCTTGACCTTGATGCCGAGGGACTGCAGCACGGTGAAGTAGTCGGCCTCGGTTCGTACGGCGGCGGCGACCGCGTACGCCTGCTCGCGCAGCCAGCGCCGTGCAGTGACCGTCTGGCCCTGGCGCTCGGCCTTGGCGCGTTCGGCGCCGGTGGGGGTGCGGGGCGCGGTGAGGTCGCCGGACTTCAGGCGACGCAGGCCGAACTCGGCTTCGATCTTGCGACACTCGGCTTGGGCGCGCTGTCCGTCGCGGTGGGTGCGTGGGCGGCGCCCGTCGGCGCGGACGGTGGTGGCCATGATGTGGATGTGATCGTCGGCGTGGCGTACCGCGATCCACCGGCATGCCTTCTCGTCGCCGTCGGGAGCGATGCCTGTGGCGTGAACGATGCGGCGCGCGACCTCCGCCCACTCGGTGTCGGTGAGATAGCGGTCGCCTGGCGCGCTACGGACCGGGCAGTGCCAGACGTGCTGGGTTGGTTTCTTGCCGCCCAGCTCGCGGGTGCGCAGGTCGACGTGGGCGTCGAGCCGCTTGGCGAGCTGGGAGTAGGTGGCCTCGGGGGCGCGGCCGGGGTCCGGGGCGCCGGCCAAGTCCCAGGCGGCGACGATGTGAGGGTCGGTGTGTTCGTCCCGGCGGCCAGGGCCGAAGAGGTAGGCGATCAGCCCGCGGGTGTCGGAGCCGGTGGAGACGTCAGGAACCATGCGCGGTGCCCTCCGTCAGGAGCTGGTCGATCAGCCAGTAGCGGTTCTCGGCGGCTTGCTCGACGCGGTCCAGCACCGCCTCGGCGCGCTCGGGCACAGTCCCTCGGTGGATGGCCGCAGTGATCTGGTTGAGGTTCCTGCCGATGCGGTCGAGCGCGACGGTGTGTGCCTCGACGGCCTCGATCACTGGGCGGAGGGGACCGTCCTCCGGGCTGCCTACCAGCCCGGCCTTGCCCTGGGCGACGGCGAGGGCGGCGTCGCCGACGAAGCCGGCGAACTTCTGACCGCGCTGGTGAGCGGCGGCGCTGATCACACCGACCGCGGTCCGCGTGAAGCGGATGGTCTTCTCCTGGTCGCGCTTCTCCACGGTGCGCTTGCGGTTCATCAGTGCGGGCAGGACGGGAGCATCGAGATCCCGCCAGGAAAGCTGCTCGACGGGCAGTTGGACTTCGCCCGGCGGCTGAGTACTTGGGGCGATGGAGTCGACTGCCGGCGGGCAGATGTTCTCGGCTCCTGACTCCTCCGGCTCGGGCGCCCCCTGGCGTTCGGCCTTCTCCTCCGCCACCCCTGGGGCGGGGGCAAGCGCGGACGAAGCCTCGTTAGAGGCTCGTTCGCTCCAGCTTGCTGCTGATCGGCGGGTCAGGCCGAAGAACCCCTTTCGGCGGCGGGTGGGGGCGTTGTCGGTGCTCGGTTCGGGCATGGTGGTGCTCCGGTGGTCGTGTGCGGTGGGGCTTCGTCACGTCCGTCGCATCCGTCCCGTAGCTGGTCAGGACAGGTACGGAGACCGTTGCAGGTACGGAGTGATCCGTATCGGCAGGGAACTCCGTCCCCGCGCTGACCTGCGCGGGGACGGATGCGACGGATGGATACGGAGCTGGGGTCAGCGAGTGCGCCGGGGGCCGGCAGGCTCGCCGGGCGGGCTAACGAGCGGCGGGCCGGTCGGTGGGATCGGTGGCCTGCCTTGGGCCCGATGTGCGGGCGCGGCGTCGCTGGCTGTGGGTGCCGGTGGGGTGGGGTCGGGGCAGTAGCGGGCCCAGGCGTCGAGGAACTGGTTGCGGGTATACGCCTTGGCCTGCCTGCCGTTCTCGAAGCGGTGGTTGGCCGGGGCGACGCCGAAGTCGCGTAGCAGGTTGGCCAGGTGGTAGGCGTTCAACCCCTTGGTGCCGTACTCGGCCCACGGTGCCTCGGCGTCCTGGACGAGAGCGGCGAGCAGGTCGTGGCTGCGCATGGCCCTTGTGTCGCCCTGCTGCTCGAACACGCGGCGGATGTCCCGGAGCAGCCGGGTCTTCAGTGTTGTCTGCTCGTCCTGCACCACCTCGTTCCTGGTCATCGCCAGGCAGGCGGCACGGGCCCGCGAGGGCCAGTGCCCGCCGGCCAGGTCGGCGACGATCACCAGCGGCTCCCATGTATCGGCAGCGCGGTCCTCGACCGGCATCCGGGGAACCAGGCCCCCTGCGGTACTCCGCAGCGGGGCCAGCCAGGCGGTCAGGCGGTTCCGCAGCGCGTTCAGTTCCGGAACGGAATACCGCGAGCGGAATGGGGCGATGCGCTCGCCCGGCTTGCGCTTCTGCATACGGAGCACGACCGCCCGGTCCATGATCGTGTCCGGCAGGTCGCCGATCCCCGCCAGCGCCGCCATGGCGAAGGTGGGAAACGCCGTCGGCTTGTGCTCCGGACCTGAGATCCGCCAGGCCGGGCGGTTGCGCTGGTGCCCGGCGTTCAGCAGACCGCGCAGGTCCTCCTTGTCCCCGGCCTTGGGGCCGAAGATGGTGTCGGCCTCGTCCACCAGCAGCGTCGGCGGGTTCTTGCCGATCACACGGAAGACCACCGCAGGCGAGGTGTTCACCGTCATCATCGGCTGATGCACGGTCTCGTGGAGCACGTCCAGGACGCGGGACTTGCCGCAACCCTTCGTCGGCCCCACCACCGCCAAGCGCGGCGCATGCTGGAGAGCGGGCTGAATATGGGAAGCCGCCACCCACAACGTGACCGCCGACAGCGCCTCCACGCTCGGCAGCACCACATACCGGCCGATCGCCGCCCGCAGATCGTCCAGTACGACGGGCCCTTCCTGGTCCCCGCCTGCCGTGAGTCCGCCACCCTCACGGCCCCCGGTCCCCGGTCCGGGTTCGCGGACCGTCCCCGGAGCACCGTGGTCCGCCAGGACCGTTGGTCCGGGTTCGCCAGCCGACTGACCGGAACTCTCCGCCCGGTCCCCGGCTTCCGGACCGGGTCCATGGTCCGGGTTCCCGGTCCGGTCCGATAGGCCACTGAGCTGCGCGTTCTCCGTTGGTCCGGGCCCCTGGTCCGGGTTGACCGAAACCTCGGTCCGGGTCTCGGTCGCGGACCGGTCCGGGACCGGACCGACCGGACCAGCGGCACGGACCGGTCGATCGCCGGTCCCCGGAGAAGGGGACCGGTCGTCCGCTCGGTCCGGACGGTGCCACGGGATGCCCTGGCCAGGGACCGCAGCGGCAGGCCAGACGACCTTGTGGGATGGGTTCGAGGTGGCGGGGGACGTAGAGTCCTCCATCGACGTTCCTCTCAGGTGAGGGACGGGACGGGCAAGGTCCCGCCCCTCACCGGTTCGTTCGTTCAGGGATGGGCGATGGGCAGGGGAATCTCCGGTCCTCGGTGTTGGCGCGCCGGGGGCCGCTGCTGTGTCCGGGACTGCCTGCGGCTCATGAGGCCAGGCCCCACTCGTCTCCTCCGTCGGCCAGCGCGTGCTCGTAGCGCAGCAGTTCGGTCTCGGGGTAGAGCACCCGCTTGCCGACCTTGATGCCGCGCGGCCCCTTCTTGAGCTGGCGCCAGTAGCGGACGGTGCTCTCGGCTGTGCGGTAGCGCTTGGCGATCTCGGCGGTGGTCAGGTATCGCATACATTCCCATTCGGCTAGGTGGCGATTCGATCTGCATAGAGTTGTACCCCAGGATCGGCGGTTACCCAAATCGGGAAGACCATGTTTCAATTGGGATAGCGACGGTGATGATGGAGGTTCGATGGCAGGCGACAGGCCCGAGGGTGGCGAGGTGCCGCTGCTCTACAGCGAAGGCAACGTGGCAGGCCGTGTGGCCCTGGAGCGCGAGGTCAGAGGGTGGAGCACGACCGAGCTGGCAGAGCGCGTGACCAGAGCGGGCGTGAAGATGAACCAGACGGCTGTCTGGCGCATCGAGAACGGATCACCCCGCAGGCGGATCAATCTCGATGAGGCGCTCGCCTTCTCCCGCGTCTTCGAGCTGCCCCTCGAAGAGCTGATGTCACCGCCCCTCGAAGGGCTCGACATCGACAGTCGGCGGCTAGTCCAGGAAGCCGTTGAGGCGTTCTACGAGACTCGTGACGCCCGGGACCGCCTGCACCGTGCCGTCGTCGCCGTCGCCGACCACATTAAGGCCCACCCTGACAGCTCGCGGGCGATCCACGAGCAGTGCCTCCGTCTCATGGGCGACGAGCGGGACGCCCGTGTCCTCAGCGGCGACATCGAGGACGGCGGCCACTACTGACAACCGAGACGAAGGAGAGGCCACTTGGCCAACGTTCAGAAGCGCCCCACCGGCAAGTGGCGGGCCCGCTACCGGGACCTCGACGGCAAGGAGCACGCACGCCACTTCGACCGGAAGCTCGACGCTCAGCGCTGGCTCGACGAGGTCACGACCAGCATGGTCACCGGCCAGTACGTCGACCCCCGCGCCGGCCGCGTTACCTTCGAGAAGTACGCCGAGAGGTGGCAGGGCTCGCTCATCGCGAGCGAGGCGGGTGAGCGCATCACCGACAACGCGCTGCGGCTCCACCTCGTACCCGCGCTCGGCGCCCGCTCCATGGCGGCGATACGCCGCAACGACATACAGGTGCTCTTCAAGCACCTGTCCGACCAGCTTGGCCCCGGCAGCGTGCGGAACGTCTACGACGTCCTCGTGCGCGTCATGACGGCGGCCGTGGACGACAAGGTCATCGCTTCCAGCCCGTGCCGCCGGATCACCCTTCCGGTCATGTCGGACGAGGAGGTCACTCCGCCCACCGTCGCCCAGGTCGAGGCCATGGCGCGGGTGATGCCGCCGTACATCCGTGCAGCCGTCGTCACGCTCGCCGGGTCAGGTCTGCGAATAGGAGAGTTGCTGGGTCTCAAGGTGGCGGACGTCGACTTCAAGGCCGGCAGCATTCGCGTGGAGCGGCAGCGGCTCCAGTCGGGGAAGGTCGGCCCGCCGAAGACCGCGAAGTCACGTCGGACGGTTCCGGTCGGGGAGGTCGTCACCGACGCGCTCCTCGGACACCTCGCCGCGCGCCCCTCCACGGAGTGGCTGTTCACGATGGAGGAGGGGGAACCGCTCAACTACCGCCGTTGGAAGACCGAGTGGAACTGCGCCCGTAGGGCGCTCCAGGCGGAGGAGAGCGAGGCGGCCAAGAACGAGGGCCGCAAGCCCGTCGAGCTGCCGCACATGGTCACCCACGACCTGCGGCACTTCTACGCCTCCGCGCTCATCGGCGGCGGGGCGAGCGTCAAGCAGGTGCAGATGGTCCTCGGGCACGCGTCCGCCGTCATCACGCTGCGGATCTACGCGCACCTGTGGCCGGGGGAAGAAGACCGCACCCGGTCCGTGATGGACGCCGTTCTCGGCGGCCTGCGGACCGGGTGCGGACCGGTAGGGAGTCTGACCAGCGAAACCGCAGGTCAGACGACCTAACCAGAGATCAAGCCTTCTTGGTCTCCCAGAAGATCTTGTCGATCTCCGCGATCAGGTCCAGCGCCTTCTGGCCGGTGGCCGGGTCGGTCGAGCCCTTGGCGGCCGAGAGGGCCTTCAGGGTGTCGTTGACCAGCTGGTGCAGCTGCGGGTACTTCTCGAAGTGCGGGGCCTTGAAGTAGTCGCTCCACAGGACCGAGACGTGGTGCTTCGCGAGCTCGGCGCGCTGCTCCTTGATGACCACGGCGCGGGCCCGGAAGTGCGGATCCTCGTTGGCCTGGTACTTCTCCTGGACGGCCTTGACGGACTCCGCCTCGATGCGGGCCTGGGCCGGGTCGTACACGCCGCAGGGGAGGTCGCAGTGGGCGCTGACCTTCACCTTGGGGGCAAACAGGCGGGAAAGCATTGAGCTGTCCTTCCTCGTGATCGTCTTCTCAGGTGGGACATTACTCCGTGAGAACCCTGTTTCAGCGAGTGCCCCCAGGGGCTTAGGCCAAAAGTCCGGGATACGTGTGGGACCAGTGGCCGAATGTACGAAACCCTGTGGGGGACGGTGTACTGGACGGACGGGGAGGAGTTGAGGGAGGTGCCGGAGGTGCCGGAGCCGGCGGACGAGCAGCCCGCGCGCGGGCTGGCGGGGCGGGTGCCGTTCCAGGTGGTGGAGGTGACGGGGCCCTCGATGGTGCCCACGCTCCACCACGGTGACTGGCTGCTCGTGCAGTACGGGGCGCCGGTGCGTCCCGGTGACGTGGTGATCCTGCGCCACCCGTTCCAGCAGGACCTGCTGGTGGTGAAGCGGGCCGTGGAGCGCCGGTCCGGGGGCTGGTGGGTGCTGGGGGACAACAGTTACGCGGGAGGGGACAGCACGGACTACGGGGTGGTGCCCGAGGAGCTGGTGCTGGCCCGGGCCCGGGCGCGGTACCGGCCGCTGACGAAGGATCAGCGCTCGGTGCGCGGGGTGGTGACGTGGGCGGTCTCCGCGCTGCGTCCGCTGTCGGCGGCGCGCTCCGTCTCCAGGCGCTTGCGGGCCCGGTAGGCCGCCACGTTCGCCCGGGTCGCGCAGCGGTCCGAGCAGTAGCGGCGGGAGCGGTTGGTCGAGGTGTCCAGATAGGCGTTGCGGCACGGCGCGGCCTCGCACAGGCCGAGCCGGTCCACGCCGTGCGACGTGAGGTGGAAGGCCAGGCCCATGGAGGCGATCGCGGCGTAGCCCGCGGTGGCGTTGGACGGGTGGTCCGCCAGGTGCATGTGCCAGTCCGGCCTGCCGTCCGCGTCGCGCTCCTCGTGGCCGGAGATCTGCGGGCTGACCGGGAACTCCATCAGCAGCGAGTTCAGCCGGTCCACCGCGAGCCGTTCGTCCCCGGCGTCGGCCGCCTCGAACACCGCGCGCAGCCGGGCCCGGACGGAACGGAACCGGGTCACGTCCGCGTCGGTCGCCCGGCGGGCCGCCTGGCCGCTGGGCCCGAACAGCTCCCGGACCGCGTCGACCGAGGTGAGGGCGTCCGTGTTCCGGGCCGGCTGCTCGGTGTTGACCAGGCGCACGGCGTAATCCGCGTAATAGGCCAGTTCCACGAGATGTCCTTACGGCGTCGGTCCAGGGGCGGTGCGAAGCAGGCGTAATGGGTCGCTCAGCGTACAGGGTATTACGGACGGGGGCCGGGGCGGCCGGGAGGTCCGGGCGTCCCCGAAAATACCTCCGGGCACGGTGCAACCCGCCGTGCCGGCCACCGCACTGGAAGGGTGAGACGGTCCGCGCCCGCGGGCCGGGGGAGGGACAACCGGATGCGGAGCGATGACCACGCCGCGCTGCACGCCTTCGTGGAGGGCAGGCGTACCGCCCTGTTCCGCAGCGCGTTCCTGCTCTGCGGCGACCGGCACGAGGCCGAGGACCTGGTCCAGACGACCCTGGTCAAGGTGGTGCTCGGCGGCCGGCGGCACGGGCGGCTCGACAACATCGAGGCGTACGCGCGCAAGACCCTGGTCAACACCTTCATCGCGGGCCGCCGCCGGTTCTGGCGCCGCGAGCAGGCGTACGGGGAACTGCCCGAGCGGGCCGCCGAGGCACCCGACACCGACACCGGCCTGGCGGTACGGGCTGCGCTCGCCCGGCTCACGCCCAGGCAGCGGGCGGTCCTGGTGCTGCGCTACTGGGAGGACCTGAGCGTCGAGGCCACGGCCGCGACGCTCGGGATGCGGGAGAACACGGTCAAGAGCCACACGGCTCGGGGGTTGGCGGCGCTGCGCGCCGAGATGGCGGAGGTATTGGTATGAACGACGTGCGTGAGCTGCTGGGGCAGGCCGCCGACGACGCGGGACGGCCGGTCATCAGCACGGAGGCGGTGTTCGCCAAGGCGGGCCGGGTGCGGTGGCGGCGTCGGGCCGCGGTGACGGCGACGGCGGTGTGCGCGGTGGCGGCGGGGTCGTTCGTCGTGCCCCAGCTCTCTCCGGGGCCGGACGCCCCGCAGACCTCCTCCGTGGCGTCCCTGGCGCAGGAGTCCGGTGAGTCGCCGCGGGACGTGCGGCTGCTCAAGCTGCTGCCGGATCTGACCGGCACGGTGGAGGAGGTGTCGTTCGCCGACATCATCAAGCACGTCTCGCCGCCGCCGCCCGAGCCGTCCAGGACCGGGCCGCTCGACGGGCAGTACGAGATCCGCCAGGACGGCGGCGTCGGGTATCTGACCATCGACGTCATGGACGCCGAGGCCGTACGCAAGAAGCTCGGCGGCGGAGCACCGGACGCGGACCTGTGCAAGCCGGAGAACGGCGAGCCCGCCCGTACCGACTGCGTCCGCGAGGAGCTGTCCGGCGGCCGGGTGCTCACCATCTGGAGCGACGACATGGACTACGGCGACGGCACCCCGCAGTGGGGCCCCGAGCTGGTGGGCCGGCTGACCCTCGCGGACGGCTCGCTGCTGGGCGTACGCGACAGCACCGGCTTCGAAGCCGATGTCGTCCAGGGCCCGATGCTCAAGAACCCGCCGCTCACCCGTGCCCAGCTGCGCGAGCTGATGCTGCGTCCGGAGCTGCTGCCGGCGAAGTGATCCCCGAACGCGGAAGGGCGGTACGGACCGGTGTGGTCCGTACCGCCCTTCCCCGTACCGCCTAGAGCACCTTCGACAGGAACGACTTCGTCCGGTCGTGGTGCGGGTTGGTCAGGACGTCGCGCGGGTGGCCCGACTCGACCACCACGCCGTCGTCCATGAAGACCAGCGCGTCGCCGACCTCGCGGGCGAAGCCCATCTCGTGCGTGACGACGATCATCGTCATGCCGTCCTCGGCGAGGCCCCGCATCACGTCGAGCACGTCACCGACCAGCTCCGGGTCGAGCGCCGACGTGGGCTCGTCGAAGAGCATCAGCTTCGGCTCCATGGCCAGCGCCCGGGCGATGGCCACCCGCTGCTGCTGCCCGCCGGAGAGCTGCGAGGGGTAGTTCCCGGCCTTGTCGCGCAGGCCCACCCGGTCGAGCAGCCGCTCGGCACGGGCCCGGGCGACCGCCTTGGCCTCGCGGCGCACCTGGACGGGCGCCTCCATGACGTTCTCCAGCGCCGTCATGTGCGGGAACAGGTTGAAGCGCTGGAAGACCATGCCGATGTCCCGGCGCTTCAGGGCGACTTCGCTGTCCTTGAGCTCGTAGAGCTTGTCGCCCTTCTGGCGGTAGCCCACCAGCTCGCCGTCGACGTACAGCCGCCCGGCGCTGATCTGTTCCAGGTGGTTGATGCACCGCAGGAACGTCGACTTGCCGGAACCGGACGGGCCGATCAGGCAGAAGACCTCCCGCGGGGCGACCTCCAGGTCGATGCCCTTGAGGATGTGCGCGGCGCCGAAGGACTTGTGGACGCCCTCGGCCTTCACCATCGCGGTCATGCGATGCCTCCCTTCGGGCGGCCCACCGAGAGCACGGTGGCCCTCAGCTTCTGGAACGGGGTCGGCGGCAGGCTGCGGCTCGATCCACGCGCGTAGTACCGCTCCAGGTAGTACTGGCCCACGCTCAGCACCGAGGTCATGATCAGGTACCAGGCGGCGGCGAGGAAGTACATCTCCACCGGCGCCCCGGACGCCTGCCCGATGTCCTGGGCGTTCTTGAAGAGTTCGTAGAACTGCACGGCAGCCACCAGCGAGGTCGTCTTCAGCATGTTGATGACCTCGTTGCCCGTGGGCGGCACGATCACCCGCATGGCCTGCGGGATCACGACGCGCCGGAGGGTCTTGGCGTGGCTCATGCCCAGCGCGTGCGACGCCTCGGTCTGGCCCTCGTCCACCGAGAGCAGACCGGCCCGGCAGATCTCCGCCATGTACGCGGCCTCGTTGAGGCCGAGCCCGAGCAGCGCCGTGAGCAGCGGCGTCATGAAGCTGGACCAGTAGTCCTTGTAGATCGGCCCGAGGTTGATGTACTCGAAGACCAGGCCCAGGTTGAACCACACGAACAGCTGCACCAGGACGGGCGTGCCCCGGAAGAACCAGATGTAGAACCATGCGATGGACGACGTCACCGGGTTCTTCGACAGGCGCATGACGGCGAGCAGCACGCCGCCGACCACGCCGATCAGCATCGACAGGGCGGTGAGCAGCAGTGTCTGGCCCACGCCGTCGATGATGCGGTCGTCGAAGAAGTAGTCCGGGATCGCGCCCCAGTTGATCTTGCCCTGGCTGAAGGCGTAGACGATCGAGGCGAGCACGGCGATGGCGACCAGCGCCGATACGTACCGGCCGTAGTGCCGGACCGGAATGGCCCGGATGGCTTCCGGCACGGGCGCCGCCGCCGTGGCGGAGGATGCGGGCGGCTCGTCGGCCGGTCCCGTCTTCTTGATGTCAGTCACGGCTGATGCCTTTCAGCGTGGATCCGGTCAGGACCCGCCGTTCACCTTGGCCTCGGTGACCGCACCGGCCTCGACGCCCCACTTGGCGATGATCTTGTCGTACTCGCCGCTCTTGATGATCTCGTCCATGGCCGCCTTGATGGCCTGGGTGAGCTTGTCGTTGCCCTTGGCGATCGCGATGCCGTACGGGGCCGCCTCGACCTGGTCGCCGACGATCTGGAAGTCCTTGCCGCCGCCCGAGGTCTTCACCGCGTACGCGGCGACCGGGAAGTCGGAGGAGCCGGCGTCGGCGCCGCCCGAGCGGATGCGGGTCTGGGCCTCCAGGTCGGTGTCGTAGGCCTCGATGGCGATCTTCTTGCCGCCGGCGCACTTCTTGGACTCGTCCTTGGCCAGGTCGTGCGAGACGGTGTTGCGCTGGACGGCGATCTTCTTGCCGCAGAGGTCGGCCCAGGTCTTGATGCCCTGGTCGTCGCCCTTCTTGGTGTAGATCGAGACACCGGCGGTGAAGTAGTCGACGAAGTCGACGCCCTCGCCGACCTTCTTCTTCGTCTCCGGGTCGATGCCCTCCTGGCGCTCCTTGCTGTCCGTCATCGCCGACATCGCGATGTCGTAGCGCTTGGCGCGCAGGCCGGTGACCAGGGTGTCGAACGTGCCGTTCTCGAACTTGAACTCGACGCCCAGCACCTTGCCGAGCGCCTCACCGAGGTCGGGGTCGATACCGGCGGTCTTGCCGGACTTGTCCTTGAACTCGACCGGCGGGTAGGCGATGTCGGAACCGACCCGGATGACGCCCTTGGACTTGATGTCCGCGGGGAGCAGGTCGGCGGGGGAGGCCGTACCGGCGGAGGCGCCGGTGCTCGCCTTGGTCGACCCGGAGTCGTTGTTCTTCGTCTGGTCGCCACAGGCGGTCAGCAGCATGGTGCCCGCGACCGCGAGGGCGCCGACCGCGGCGATGCGGGTGGTCGCGGCCGTACGACGGGTGAAGCGTGCGGTCATGTTCGGGTTCCTCCGGCAGGGTGGGGGTGGTTCGCCAGGGCGGTAATGAAACACGGCATCGGGTATCGCCGCCTTGTGTGATTACGGCATGTTGCCACGCGGATTAGCCCGAACAGGGGGCCCGGCATGTCAAAATCGGGTAACGGGCGATCCCCGAACCTCTTGAGGCCGGTACACCAGGGCCGGACCTTTTATGGGGTTTCCTTCTCGCGGCCGGAGGATCTGCGGCGCGTCTCGCGTGCCGGACTCAGGTCCGGCACGAGGCTGACCTGTTGAAATGGCAGCCCACTATGAGTCATGTCACGGAGCGCATATGGACTCGTCCGTGACCAGGTCCGTCCGGTAAGAAAGACCTTTACACCCCTCATCCGGGGCTCAGGGCGCGTGTGCGGCGCGCCCGCGCGTACGCAACTCCCCCTGCCGGGGCGGGCCAACCGCCCGGCGCAGGGCTCGTACGCGGTGCCCGCCCACCCCTCCTCAACCAGGAGTGGCCACCCTCAAACGATGAAGACTTAAGGGGTCAACACCATGGCAGCGGAGATCGTCAATCCTCGCAGCGACAGCAGTACCGACAGCACCACCGACGAGCCGTTCGATCCGGCCTTCGCGCTCCACCGGGGCGGGAAGATGGCCGTGCGGGCCACCGTCCCGATCCGGGACCGGGACGACCTGTCCCTCGCGTACACGCCGGGCGTGGCGAAGGTGTGCTCCGCGATCGCGGAGCAGCCGGGGCTCGTCCACGACTACACCTGGAAGTCGCAGGTCGTCGCCGTCGTCACGGACGGCACGGCGGTGCTCGGCCTCGGGGACATCGGTCCCGAGGCGTCCCTCCCCGTGATGGAGGGCAAGGCCATCCTCTTCAAGCAGTTCGGCGGAGTGGACGCGGTGCCGATCGCGCTCGCGACCACCGACGCGGACGAGATCGTGGAGACCGTCGTCCGGCTCGCCCCCTCCTTCGGCGGGGTGAACCTGGAGGACATCTCGGCGCCGCGCTGCTTCGAGATCGAGCGCAAGCTCCAGGAGCGGCTGGACATTCCGGTCTTCCACGACGACCAGCACGGCACGGCCGTCGTCACGCTGGCGGCCCTGCGCAACGCCGCGAAGCTGTCCGGGCGCAGCCTGGGCGACCTGCGCGCGGTGATCTCCGGCGCCGGTGCGGCCGGGGTCGCCATCGCCAAGTTCCTGCTGGAGGCGGGGCTCGGCGACGTGGCCGTCGCGGACCGCAAGGGCATCGTGAGCCGGGACCGCGAGGACCTGACCGACGTCAAGCGGGAGCTGGCGGAGCTCACCAACCGGGCGGGCATCTCCGGCCCCCTGGAGGTGGCGCTGGCCGGCGCGGACGTCTTCATCGGCGTTTCCGGCGGCACGGTGCCGGAGGCTGCGGTCGCCTCGATGGCGCCGGGAGCCTTCGTCTTCGCGATGGCCAACCCGAACCCGGAGGTCCACCCGGACATCGCCCACAAGTACGCGTCCGTCGTGGCGACGGGGCGGTCGGACTACCCGAACCAGATCAACAACGTGCTGGCGTTCCCCGGGATCTTCGCGGGTGCGCTGCAGGTGCGGGCGTCGCGGATCACGGAGGGCATGAAGATCGCGGCGGCCAATGCGCTGGCCGACGTCGTCGGCGAGGAGCTGGCGGCGGACTACGTGATTCCGTCGCCGTTCGACGAGCGGGTCGCTCCGGCGGTGACGGCCGCGGTGGCCGCGGCCGCCCGTGCGGAGGGCGTCGCCCGGCGCTGAGGCGTTGCGGGGGCGCCGCCCCCGTGCTCCCCGCTCCTCAATCGCCGGAGGGGCTTGATTCTGGCCGCGGCCACTTTCAGCCCCCCGGCGGTTGAGCGCGGCGCGTGTCACAGGCGCAGGCGGTTACGCGCCAGTACGCCGCGCCCTATCGTCGGCGGCATGTTCGCCGCCTACGCAGCCAGCCTGGACCCCGCCCACCCCCTCAACGGTCTGGAGCTGGGCGATCGCCCAGCCCCGCGGGACCGGCCCGGGTGGACCACCGTCGACGTCCGGGCCGCTTCCCTCAACCACCACGACCTCTGGTCCCTGCGCGGCGTCGGCCTCGCGGAGGACAAGCTCCCGATGATCCTCGGGTGCGACGCCGCCGGGGTCGACCAGGACGGCAACGAGGTCGTCCTGCACTCCGTCATCGGCCAGACCGGGCACGGGGTCGGGCCCGACGAGCCCCGGTCCATCCTCACCGAGCGCTACCAGGGCACCTTCGCGGAGCGGGTCACCGTCCCCACGTACAACGTGCTGGCCAAGCCCAGGGAGCTGAGCTTCGAGCAGGCCGCCTGTCTGCCGACCGCCTGGCTCACCGCTTACCGGATGCTCTTCACCAACGCCGGGGTGCGCCCCGGGGACTCCGTGCTCGTGCAGGGCGCCGGCGGCGGGGTGGCGACCGCCGCGATCGTGCTCGGCCGGGCCGCCGGGCTGCGGGTCTACGCCACCAGTCGCGACGAGGCCAAGCGCAGGCGGGCCGTCGAGCTGGGCGCCGTCGAGGCGTTCGAGCCCGGCGCCCGGCTGCCGCACCGGGTGGACGCCGTCATCGAGACGGTCGGCGCGGCCACCTGGTCCCACTCCGTCAAGTCACTGCGCCCCGGCGGCACCCTGGTCATCTCCGGCGCCACCAGCGGCGACCGCCCCTCGCACGCCGAGCTGACCCGGATCTTCTTCCTGGAGCTGAAGGTCGTCGGCTCGACGATGGGCTCCAAGGACGAGCTGGAGGACCTGCTCGCCTTCTGCGCCACCACCGGCGTGCGCCCTGTGATCGACGAGGTGCTGCCCCTGGACCGTGCCCGGGAGGGCTTCGAACGCCTCGCGGCGGGCGACCAGTTCGGGAAGATCGTGCTCACTGTCAACAACGGTTGACATCCCGGCGATGTCAACGTAAGTTGACATCATGACCGAAGCAACGGATCTCGCCGAGCGGGCGGGCGACCGCGACCCCCGGGTGGGGCTGCGGTCGGTCGCTGCGCTGCGGCGGCTGCTGGAGCAGCTGGAAGCCGTACAAGTCAGAAGCGCCCGCGCCAAGGGCTGGTCGTGGCAGGAGATCGCGGCCGAACTGGGCGTCAGCAGGCAGGCCGTGCACAAGAAGTACGGGAGGCATTGATGTTCGAGCGATTCACCAAGGACGCCCGCGCCACGGTGACCGGCGCCGTGGGGCATGCCGAGCGCACCGGGGCCGGCACGGTCACCGCGGAACATCTGCTGCTCGCCCTCCTCGACCGGGAAGCCGGCCGGGCCTCCTTCGCGCTCACCGCCCTGGGCCTCGTGGACCGCAGGGAGTCCGTGGACGCCGCGCTCGCCGAGGCCCGCAGGCGTGGCGGCATGAGCAGGGCCGACGCCGACGCGCTCGCGGACATCGGCATCGACCTCACCGCCGTCGTCTCGCGCATCGAGGCGGCGCACGGCGAGGGGGCCCTGCGGGGCGACCGCGGGGGCCGGTGGCGGGCGGGCCGCCCGTCCTTCTCCCGCGAGGCGAAGAAGATCCTGGAGAAGTCGCTGCGCGTCGCGCTCGGGCGCGGCGACCGGTTCATCGGCGGGGAACACCTGCTGCTGGCCCTCACCGCGACCCCCGGCCCCGTGGCCGACGTGCTCGCCGACCACGGCGCGACGTACGCCTCGGCCGAGCGCGCGCTGTACGGCAACGGCGGGGCGAGCGGCCAGGACCGCAAGGCGGGCTGACCGGGGCGGGGGCCGGGCGGCCGGCCCCCGCGCCTACTTCTCGCCGTCGCCCCGCAGCACCGCGCCCAGATGCGCCGCCGCCGTCGCCAAGTGGCGTCGGGCCTCCGCGAGCTGGGCCTCCGTCACCCCGTGGTCCCGCGCCGCGTCGCGGATCTCGTCGCGGAAGCGGTCGAGCAGCCGGTCCAGATCGCGGGCCGGGTCGCCCGTGCCGCCCGTGTCCCTGCCCCACTCCGGGTCGGTGCCGGCGGCGTCCGGTTTGACGTACGGCCCCCAGCTCCCCGTACGGGCGAAGCCGCCCAGTTGGCCGGTGATCTCGGCCAGGCCCTCCCGGACCCCGGCCGGCCAGTCGCCCCGGGCGAAGTGCTCCTGGACCTGGCGGGCGGCGTTCTGCATCTGCTCGCGCGCCCGGTCCTGGGCCTCCTTCGCCTGGCGGCGGGCCTGCTGGGCGTCCTGGCGGGCGCGCCGGGACTCGTCCTTGGCGCGGCGGGCCTGCTCCTTCCACTCCTGCTTGGCCTTGCGCAGCTCCTCCTTCGCGAGGCGCCACGTCTCGTGGTCACCGAAGCCGCCGAACGGCTCCCTGCCGCCCGGCTCGGAGCCCGGCGCGGCGCCCGGGGTGTGGCGCGACTCGTCGGCCGCCGCTCGCATCTCGCTGCGCAGCTTGCCCGCCGCCCCGCGCACGTCGTCGCGCATCTCGGCGGCCAGCTCGGAGACCGACTCGCGGATCTCCAGTTCCAGATCGGCCAGCTCCCCGGTCCGGTCGGCGAGTTCGGCGCGGCCGGATTCGGTGATCGAGTAGACCTTGCGGCCGCCCTCCGTGGCGTGCGTGACCAGGCCCTCCGCCTCCAGCTTGGCCAGTCGGGGATAGACCGTGCCGGCCGAGGGGGCGTACAGGCCCTGGAAACGTTCCTCCAGCAGGCGGATCACCTCGTAGCCGTGCCGGGGCGCCTCGTCCAGCAGCTTGAGGAGATACAGCCGCAGACGGCCGTGGGCGAATACGGGGGGCATGTCAGAGCACCTTTCCGGTCGGCTCGGCGTCGTACGGTTCCTCCTCGGCCGACGGGCGGCGCAGGAGCGCGATCGAGCCCGATACGGTCGTCGCCCTCAGCGTGCCGGTGCCGGGGCCCAGGGTGCCGGTGATCTTCTTCGCGCCCCACTGGCCGCTGACCCGCAGGTCGTCGAAGCCGTTGGAGACGGAACCGCTCGCGGTGTTCGCCTCGACCCGCGCGTCGGCGGGGTGCGGCAGCCGGATGGCGATCTCGCCGGAGACCGTCGTCAGCCGGATGTCCGTGGGCTTCCCGGTCGGGTCCAGATCCAGCACCATGCCGCCGCTGACGGACTCCGCCTTCACGGAGGCGCCCGCCCCCTCGACCACCGTCAGGTCGCCGGAGACCGACTTGAAGCGCAGGTCGCCGGTGACGGACTGGGCCTCGATGCTGCCCGACACCGTCTCCGCGCCGACCGGGCCGGCGAGCTTGACGAGCGTGGTGTCGCCGGTGACGCCACGCACCTCCGTACGGCCCCGGACACCGGAGACGAAGGCCCCGGCGCCGACCACGCCGACCTCCACCGAGGAGTCGGCCGGGACCGCGAGCGAGACGACCGCGGTGCGGCGCCACTCCTTGCGGTCGAACCACTTCAGCAGGCTCTGCCAGGCCAGGTCCTCGTATGCCACGGTCAGGACGCCGTCCTCCTGCGTCACGACCAGCGGCGGGCCGTCGATGGCGGAGACCTCCAGGCGTGCGGTCGGCTCGTCGGTGCCGACCACGTTGACCGTGCCGTTGACGATGCGCACCTTCAGCGCGGTCACGGGCTCCTCGAAGGCCAGTTTCCGCGGCGCGGCGACGGCCCACGTCGAGACAGGCATGGATCTGACCTCCCGGTAGCGCTGACGACGCAACATATCGCGTCTCTTGAACAACACGATATATCGCGGCTTGGTGAAGTCAAGGAGAGGGGGCCGGGAGCGGGCGGGCAGGGTGCACAAAACCCCACAAGCAAGGACAAGGTGTCCTACGGTGTGAGGCATGGACGCGACCTCACCCGTGGGTGCCCTGCTGCTGTGCCGGACCGTGCCGGACGCCGTGCGCCCGGTCGCGCAGCTGCTGCGCGAACCGCTGCTGCTCGCGCCGGCCGGACCGGGCTGGAGCGTTCTCGTGCCGGAGGGGGAGCCCTGGCAGGGCGGCCGCCGGGCCAGGGCGGGGGAGGGTGAGCGGGCCGAGCCCGTCGACCGGGTGCTGGGCGGCTGGGCCACCGCGCTCGCGGTCGGCTCCACCTGGCCGGTGCTGGCGCTGTGGTGGGACGGCGACCGGGCCGGATACACGCTCGCCTC
This sequence comes from Streptomyces sp. NPDC052299, assembly GCF_040679335.1. Classification (NCBI taxonomy): domain Bacteria; kingdom Bacillati; phylum Actinomycetota; class Actinomycetes; order Kitasatosporales; family Streptomycetaceae; genus Streptomyces; species Streptomyces sp. NPDC052299. The sequence continues at coordinate 190,339 of NZ_JBFAUP010000006.1, forward strand.
GGGATTCCGCCGCCCCGTGGGCTACGTCTGGCTGGCGGACGGCACCCCGGCCGGTGAGGACGAGGCCATGCGCACGTTCGCCGAGCGGCTGGGGCTCGACCCCGTACTGGACGTGCAGTCGCTCGAAGCGCTCACCCGTCCCGACCCGGACGCCGACGCCCGGGCCCGGCTGCGCGGGCTCCTCGCCGTGCTCACCCGCACCGGCCTCGCGCTCCCGGCCGATCCGGGCACCGGGACGTGGGAGGGGGCCGAGCACATCGAGTGGCCCGGGTGGCGGGACGCGGTCAGGGTCGACCTGGGCGCGGTGGAGAGCAGCCGGTTCGGACCGTGGGTGCGGGGCCCGCGGGCGCGGGCGCTGGCGGGCGCCCAGCTCGCGGCCGGACTGCCGCTCGCCCTGTGGGGAGCGGCCCGGCGCAGCGGCGGCTGGGCGTTCGCCGGGGTGCTGCTGATGGCGCACGGGGCGCTGGGACTCGCGTACGACCGCGTGCGCGAAGGCCGCCCCGGCGGGGAGTGACCCCTAGGGCCTTTCGTTTGGATCAGGCCGGGCTCGCGCGGCGTGGTACGCGCCTCTGCGGCGTTGTCGTCGGTTGCCAACGCTCCGCGTTGTCGCCCTCCTCCGCCTTGCAGCCGCACGCACCACGCCCCGCTCCCTGATCCGGCCTGATCCAAACGAAAGGCCCTACTCGTCGTCCTCGTCGTCCAGACGGGCCAGCCAGGTCGCGAGGCGCTCGACCGGCACCTCGAAGTCGGGATTGAGATCGACGAACGTACGAAGCTGCTCGGCGAGCCACTCGAAGGTGACCTCTTCCTCGCCTCGCCGCTTCTCCAGCTCCTCGATACCGCGGTCGGTGAAGTACATGGCTCGATTCTAATGGGCCCCGTCAGACAGGGGTCGGCTCCCGCGCGAGCCGTGTGGGCAGGGGCCTGTTGCGGGCCGTCGGTGTACGCACCGTCGGTGCGGGTGTCTGGGTGTACCGGTGCTGTGCCGCTTCGGCGCCACGAGCGCGGACCGTTCTCTACGACCCTCCCAGACGTCCGCGGCCGGGTTCCGTGCCACGAGCGATTCCCGGCGTCCGAAGCCGGATTCCGTGCCACGACGATTCCGACGTCCGAAGCCGGATCTGGTTCCGTCCGCCGCGCGATCGTCTCTTACCGGTGCCGTCCGGCGTGGATACAGTGCGTCGCACTCCAGCGCTGACAGGAAGGAGGGGGTGCACGAGAACGGCTGCGGCCCCCTGCTGCGAACAGGAGGCCGCGTGCCTTGCCCACCAGCTCCACCCGATCAAAGGAGAGAACCATGGGTTGCACCTGCGAGCCTACGGGCGCCGCGGAAGGCGCGTCGATCCCGGTGCGTCGCCGCAGTGGGTCGTGGTCCCTCGCCCGCACCGCCGGTCACGGACTGGCCCGAGGGCTCGCGTCCGCCGTCGGCGGCGCCCTCGTCGCCGGTCTCATCCGGTGGTGGCACCAGGGATGATCCGCAGGGGCCTGCCGCCCGCCGGGCAGCAGGCCCCACCCACAGCGCCGCTCGCGGCATGGCCGAAGTGCCTCGCCCCGGACCGGTACGCCCGTTAATCTGCGGGTAGTTGGCGAACGGGGGGTGTCATGGGTGACAGTGGGTCCCGTATTACGCGCATTGAGCTGCCGGACGGCACGCCGGTCTGGGCCAGGATCTCCGGGGCCGAGGAGCTGACCGGGCCGGCGCCCGGCGGCGGCCCGACCTACACGGACACCGGGTTCGGGGACTTCGCGGACCAGGTGCAGGCCCGGGTCGAGAGCCTGCACTCCGTGGTGACCGGGGTGGCGCGCTCGCTCGCCGTGCCGCTGCGCGCGGTGCGGCCGGACGAGGTGAGCGTCGAATTCGGCATCGAGCTGACCGCCAAGGCCGGGAAGATCGTCGGGCTGCTCGCGGACGGTGAGGCCAAGGGCGCCATCACGGTCACGCTGACCTGGAACGGCGGCGGGCCGCCCGTCGACGCGCCCCCGCCCGCCCCCGTACCGGCGCAGACCGCGCCGCCGGACCCCGCGCCCTTCGCGCCCCCCGCACCACCCCCCGCCGCGCCGCCGGGCGCCGGCGCACCTCCCGCGTACCCGCCCGCCGGGGCACCCCCCGGCGCACCGGCACACCCCGGCGGTGCGGACGACACCGACGGCGGCGGGGCATGACCTTCGGCGACCAGGGGGGCGCAGAGGGGGCCCTCGGTCCCGCCCAGGCCGCTCTCATGGACCTCGTCCAGGACGCCACCGTACGCATCCATCGCCCGCCGTCCGGGTATGCCCAGGACGGGCCGGAAGGGGACTTCCTGGGCAGCGGCTTCTTCGTCGCACCCAGCTGGGTCCTCACGTGTGCGCACGTGGCGATGCGGGGGGAGGGGGGCATGGTGGGCGTGTGGTTCAAGCAGGACCGCTACAGCGCGGAGCTGACCGAGGTGCCGGGCCGCGTCGTCGCCGCCCTGCCCGGCACCCGGCCCCCGGGCCCGGGCGGCTGGCCGGCCCCCGACCTGGCGCTCATCCAGCTCCAGCGCCCCGTCGAACACCCCTGCGTGTACGTCACCGAGCGGTCCGAGGCGATGCTCCGCAGCCGCGAGGTCCGCTGCGTCGGCTGGGCCCCCGTCCAGGGCGGCGGGCTCCAGAACCGCAGCGGCGTCTGCGTCGTCAAGGGCTCGTACGGAGGATCGGGCGACGCCGAACAGGTCGTCAGGATCGACGGCGACTGGGTGGAGCTCGGCATGTCCGGCGGCCCGCTGGTCGACCTGGCCAGGGGCGAGGTCGTCGGCGTCATCAAATCGCAGATCAACGGCCACCAGGGCGGCACCGCCGTCGGCGTCGAGCGGCTGCGCACCCTGGAGGTGCCGGCCGGGCCCGTCGAGACCGAGACCGACGACATATACCAGTCCGTCTTCCACGCCCACGACCGCTACCACGCCGACCGGCACACCAGCTCCGCCGGGTCCGAGCGGACCTGGACCGACGCGCAGAGCGAGCTGCCCGACCCGCCCGGCGGCATCCTCGGTCCCAAGCTCCGCGCCGAACTCCTCGGCCGGCTCGCCGAGCTGTCGCCGCCGGCCAGCACCCGGTCGCTGCTGACGCTGCTCGACCGGCTGCCCGGGGTCTACGCCCGCGACCACCGCCCGGCCCCGCGCGGCTGGCGCGACGGACTCGGCGCGCTCTACGACGCCCGCGCCCGCGACCGCGAGGCGCGGTTCGAGCTGATCATCCGCTACTGCATGGGCGTCCTCGCCGCCGACCGCCCCTGCGGCCAGCTCTCCGTGCGCAACGCCAAGGCGCTCTGGGACTGGGTCAAGCGCATCGCCGACACCGAACTCCCCCGCGACCTGCGACGGCAGCTCGACGTGGAGTGGGCCGCGATCCGGCTCCGTCTGGAACAGAACCGCCAGCGGTCCGCCCGCGCCCCGGCCGGCGACCCCGTCCTCTACGGCGAACGCGACTGCGTCGTGCTCCACGTGGACCTCCAGGGCTGGGCCCGCGACCAGTACGACTGGCGGGTCGCCGTGGACCGCCGGGGCGGGGAGGCGGAGCCCGTGGACGAGGACAGCCGCGGCGCGCCGCTCGGCACCGTCCCGGACCGGCTCGCCGCCGCGCTGACCGAGGCGTTCCGCCGGTGCGACGAACCGGACAGCCCCGCCATGCTCCAGGTCGTCGTCGCGCCCGCGCTCTTCGGCCTCCCGGTGGACGACTGGGAGCTGCCGCCGCACGGGACGCGGCTCGGAGCCGTACGACCGGTGGTGCTGCGCAGCCCTTACCAGGGCGCGGCCGAGGAGCGGCCCGCCCGCTGGGACGCCGGTCTCGCGGCCGCGATCCGGGCCGAGGTGGTCGACTGCGAGGACGAATTGCGGGTACGTGTACCGGAGACGGCCCGGCTGCGCACCCTGGCCCACGAGACCGTGCCCGTCCTGTGCCGCTACGGCAGCCCGGACCCCGACGTGACGGCCGGCGTGGTGCGGCTGCTCGACAGCGGCTTCGGCGTGGCGCTGCTCCAGCGGCGCGCGGCGGAGGGCGACACGGTCTGCAAGGAGTTCCACCGGCGGGTGACCGAGGCGGTGTCGGACACCGGCACCCACGACCGGCTGCCGTGGAAGATCCACGAACTGAGACGCGGGGTGAGCGCGGGGCGGACGGAGATGTACTGGTCCGCCGGCGCCGCCCTCTACTACGACGATCCGCACCGTCCGCTGCCGGGTTCCGACTTCCTGGAGGCGCCGTGAAACACCGCGCAAAGCACCAGTCGTGTACGCGAACTGGCCTTTCCCTTACGGGCGTTGGGCCGGATCGCTACGGTAGGGCACGTCCGACGCAGGCCGCCCCTGGCGGACGAGTGACAACGAGGGACACGCTATGAGTGAACCGAGCGAGTGGCTCATCTACCGGGGCATCGGCGAACCGCACGACGAGGTTCCCCAGCTGCCGCCCCCGCCCCCCTGGCGGGACTTCACCGGGGGCCGCGGGCCCGGCGGGGTGGACGGCGGCGAGTCCGCCGACCGGAGGCTCGGCATCCCCGGGCGGGTCGCCGAGGAGCACCGGCCCGGCGCCGAGGAACTGGAGATGATCAACGCGGCGCTGTATCTGCGGCGCCCGCTGCTCGTCACCGGGGACCCGGGCGCCGGCAAGAGCACCCTCGCCCACTCCGTGGCGCGGGAGCTGGAGCTGGGCAAGGTGCTGCGCTGGCCCGTGGTCAGCCGCACCACGCTCCAGGACGGCCTCTACCACTACGACGCCATCGCCAGGCTCCAGGACGTCCAGATCGCCTCGCACGCGGCGGCCGGCGGCGCGGAGGGGGCCGACGCGGCGCAGAGCGTGGGCAGTTACATCCGGCTCGGACCGCTCGGCACCGCGCTGCTGCCCTCGGACCGGCCGCGCGTCCTGCTCATCGACGAGCTCGACAAGAGCGACATCGACCTCCCGAACGACCTGCTGAACGTCCTGGAGGAGGGCGAGTTCGCCATCCCCGAGCTGGAACGGATCGCCGACCGGCTGCCCGACGGCGAGACGGACGTGCTCGACCACGACGGCAACAAGGTCCGCATCAAGGGCGGCCGGGTGCAGTGCCGGGCCTTCCCCTTCGTCGTCCTCACCAGCAACGGCGAACGGGACTTCCCGGCCCCGCTGATGCGCCGCTGCATCCATCTGGAGCTCGGCCGCCCCGACCACAAGCGCCTCGCCTCCTTCGTCAAGGCCCACCTCGGCGAGGAGGCCGCCCGCGCCAGCGACGACCTGATCGCCCACTTCCTGGAACGGTCCCGCACCGAACTCCTCGCCACGGACCAGCTGCTGAACGCCATATACCTCACGCACGCCGCGTCACCGGCGGGCCGCGACCGGCTCGCCGACCTGCTCATCCAGCGACTCGACCGGCCGAGGTGAGGCTCTGATGTCCGGTGCGGCGGACGAGACCGGTGGCGGCGGCGGGCCCGGTGCCCCGGAGCTCCACGACGACGGGTTGCTGCCCGAGCTGGTCGCCCGGCTGCGCGGCGCCGGGCTCGACCCGGACGTCGAGCAGCTCTGCGACGCCCTCTGGCTGGCCCGGTGGACCCGCGGCGCGACCGCGCCCGGCGATGAGAGCGGCCAGGGCCCCGCGCGCCGCCCCGGCCACCGCCCCTCCGAGGAGCGCCCCGGCCCCCGCCGCACCACCACCCCGGACAGCCCCGCCCCGGACGCGGACCCGGAGGCCCGGCGCGAGAAGACGCCCGCACCGGGCGACGGCGAGCGGATCTCCCTGCACCCCGTCCCCGCCCGCACGCGGACCGGCGCCCCGGACACGGCTCCGGACCCGACGGACGTCCGGCCCGGCGCGGACGCCCGCGCCACCGTGCTGCCCCTCGGCGTCCCGGCCGCGCCCGTGCTGCCCGCACCCCTCGAACTGACCCGCGCCCTGCGCCCGTTGCAGCGCTACCGGCCGGTCTCCGCACCCCTGCGCCAGGTCCTGGACGAGGCGGCGACCGCCGAACGCAGCGCCCGCGCCGGGGGCGTGGTCATGCCGGTCTTCCGCGGGGTCCGGCGCGGCGACGCCGTCGTGCAGTGCGTCATGGACGCCTCCTCGTCGATGCTGGTCTGGGACCGGCTGTTCGAGGAGCTTCAGCAGATCTTCGCCCGGATCGGCGCGTTCCGGGACGTGCAGATGCGCTACCTCCACCCCGGACCCGACGGCGGCTGCACGGTCAGCCGCAGCCCCGACCCAGCCGCCGCCCCGCTGCACTCGGCGGACCGGCTCAGCGACCCCACCGGGCGCCGGGTGACCGTCGTGGTCAGCGACTGCGCGGGCCCCCTCTGGCGCACCGGACACGCCCACCGGCTGCTGCACCAGCTCGCCCGGCTCGCCCCGGTCGCCGTGCTCCAGCCGCTGCCCCAGCGCATGTGGAACCGGACCCGGCTGCCGGTCACCTTCGGCTCGCTCACCCGGGGCGAGGGCCCGGCCGGGGCCACCCTCCTCAAGGTCAACGGCGACGCCGGGACGGGCCCCGCCCACCCCGGCGCCCTCGCCGTGCCCGTGCTGCCGCCGGTCGCGGACGCGCTCGCCGCCTGGGCCCGGCTGCTCTCCGGCACCGGCTCGGCCTCGGTCCCGGGCGCGGTCGGCTGGGTCAGGGCCGACCAGCCCGCGGCCCCCGCCCGCCGCCCGGGCGACGCCCCGTCCTCGCTGCAACTGGTCAGCCGGTTCCGCTCCACGGCCTCCCCGGCGGCCGGCCAGCTCGCCGTCTACCTCGCCGCGGCCCCCCTCTACCTGCCCGTCATGCAGCTCGTCCAGCGCACGATGCTGCCGCACTCCGGCCCCTCCGAACTCGCCGAGGTCCTGCTGAGCGGACTCCTCAGGCGGCAGGAGGGCGGCACCGGAAGCGGACAGTGGTACGCCTTCGAGCCCGACGTCCAGGAAGCACTGCTCGGGCCCCTCGGCCGCGACGAGGCCCTTCTCGTACTCAAGCACTGCTCGCAGTACATAGAGCAGCGGTTCGGCAAGGGCGGGCCCAACTTCCCGGCCCTGGCCTACGCCCAGCTCGGCGACGGCACCACGAGCGGCGCCGCGCACGGCACCCCCTGGCCCCTCCCCGGTACGGACCCCGCGTCCCGGGACGGCGCCGGGGACGCGGAGGACGCCGACGACAGTGAGGAGACCGAGGGGAACGGGGGGAACGAGAGACCCGGGGGTCCGCGCGTCCCCCATGCCTTTGCCGAAGTCGCAGCCCGCGTACTGGAGCGATTCATGCCCGTACCGCCACGATTCGTCACCCGGGAGCCCAAGACACCCGGAAACCCCCAGGCCGCCGGCCTCGCCGTGCGCCGCGCGCGGGAGCTCGTGCGCCACTTCGAGACCGACAAGATGGTGCAGCGCCTGATCGACGCCGTACAACTGCTCAGGGGGGCAGCCGACCACGGCCGGGCCCCCGCCGACGACACCGAGCTCTGGGCCGAGTACGCGCGCTGCGTGCTGCGCCTGTGGGAGGTCCAGGGCGGCGCCGACCTGCTCGAAGAGGCCGAGAGCGCCGCCGAACGGGCCGCCGCCCGCCCCGGCGCCGTACGGGAACGCGCGGTGCTCGCCAAGGTGCTGCACGCGGCCGCCGACGACCGGCGCAGGCGCGGCGACCGGCGCGGCGCGCTGGAGCTGCTGCGGCGCGCCGACCGCGAGTACACCGCGGCCTGCGCCAGCCCCGGCCTGGAGCCCGGCGAAGCCCTCCGCCTCACCCTGGAACGGGTCCGGGCCCTGGAGGCGCAGTGGCGGCTCGACGGGGACACCGCGCTCCTCCAGAGCGCCTGCGGCATGCTCGAAGCGTTCGCCGACGCCTGGCCCGACCAGGAGAACCGCCCCGCCGTCCTGCCCCTCCAGCACGGCCGCACCCTCCTGAAGCTGGCCCGGGCCACCCAGGACGGCGAACAGTCCCGCGAATACGCCCGCCAGTCGGCCCGGTCCCTGCGCACCGCGTTCGCCCAGAGCACCGGGCAGACCATGGGCACCGAGGTCCGCATCGTCCTGGACCTGGTCGACGCGCTGCTCGCCTCGGGAGCCGAGCCGGAGGAGGCCGCCACCCTCACCGCCCAGGCGCTGGAGACCGTACGCGACCAGCGGCAGCGCGCCCAGCTCCAGACCCGGGCCGGGCGCGTCCGGGCCGCCCGCTACGAACACACCGGTGACCCCGCCGAACTCGTCGCCGCCACCGAGTGGTTCGCCCGCGCCGCCCGGGGCATCCCCCGCGACTCCCGCGCCCACACCGACCTGCTCGCCGAATGGGGCGCCACGCTGCTGCGCCGCGCCGAACTCCCGGACGGGCGCGCGCACATCGGCGCCGCGGTCCGGGTCCTGCGCGACTGCCGCTCCGAGATGCCGGCCGGCGGCGCCCAGCAGTCCGAGCGCCTGCTGATGCTGGGCCGCGCCCTGATGCTGCGCCACCGCGCCACGGCGGACCGGGTCGACCTGCGGGAGGCCGAGTACCTCTTCAAGCTGGCGGCCGAGGAGGCCACCGCCCCGCTCACCGCCGCCCGCTGCTGGCTGGAGCTGGGCCGCGCCCTCCTCCAGGCCGCCGGCGTCCTCGACCGCCCGGCCCGCCGGGACGAGGCCGCGGAGGCGTTCCGGTCGGCCGCCGACGCGGCCGGCGAGGCACAAATGGAGCAGGAAAGTCCACAACATCTCCAGGAAGCCGTGGAGTTGGCTGCTACAGCCAACCACTGGCGGGGTATGACGTACGAGAGGGCGGGACGCCCCCGGGCCGCGCGCGACGCGTACCGGGCGGCCCGCCAGGAATGGCGCAAACTGCCGGACACCGGCGGCGCGGCGGGCGAAGCGACCGCCGAGCGGCTGGCGGAGCTGGAGCGGTGAGAGCGGCGCGCTCGACGGCGAGCGCGCCCGGGCCCCGGCGCGCACGCACGGCAGCGGACGACAGAGCGGGCCAGGGACGCGGGCCCGGCGGGACGCGCTCAACGGCGAGCGTGTCACCGGCCGGCCCGGAGCTGCGGTACGGGGAGGCGTGATGAGCGAGTCGACACGGTACGAGGGCACGGGCGCGGCCGGGACGGGCGAACTGCCGGACCTGCTGGGCCTGGACCTGGTGACCCTCCGGACGATGGACCACCCGGTGCTGTCCGAGGTGGTGGCTGATCTGCGCGGACGGGCGGAGCAGCCGAGGGAGATGCTGTGGGGGTTCACCAACGCCTTCTGAGCGTCGTACCGCACGGTTTCGGCCGGGGGTGTGCCCGATCAGGACATCATGGCCCTGGCCGGGCCTGCGTCCGCTGTACGCCGGGGACACTCACCCCGGGCCGGCAGCGGGGCCATCCCGGCCGGCGTACAGCACGGGGGTGCTCGAATGGCTGGACGGACGACGCCGCGGGGGGAGCGGGCCGCGCCGCGCGGTGACACCCGTGCGCGCCAGGTGCCCTTCGGCCAGTTCATCGTGAAGGTGCACGGCCGCTGCAACCTGGCCTGCCGCTACTGCTACCTGTACGAGGGCCCCGACCGCACCTGGCGCGACCGCCCGTCCGCCGCGCCGCCCGCCGTCCTCGACCGCACCGCCGCCCGGATCGCCGAGCACGCCGCCGCGCACGATCTCGGCAGCGTCGCCCTCGTCCTGCACGGCGGCGAACCCCTGCTCGCCGGACCGGGCCGGCTGGCGGCCCTCGCCGACGCCGTGCGCGAACGGGTGCCGGGCGGCTGCGCCGTACGCGCCACCGTGCAGACCAACGCCACGCTGCTCACGGACGGCGCCGTCGCCACGCTCGCCCGGCACGGCATCCGCGTCGGCATCAGCCTCGACGGCGGGCTCGCCGCCCACAACACCCTGCGCACCGACCACGCGGGCCGCCCCTCCTGGCCGGCCGCCTCCCGGGGCGCCCGGCTCCTGGCCGACCGCCACCCCGAGGCCTACGCGGGCATCCTCACCGTCGTGGACCCGCGCACCGACCCCGTGGAGATGTACGAATCACTGCTCGCCCTGCGCCCTCCGGCCCTGGACCTCCTGCTGCCGCACGGCAACTGGTCCAGCCCGCCGCCCGGCCTCGCGGCGCTACCCGGAGGCACCGGCCGGGCCACCCCGTACGGCGACTGGCTGTGCACGGTCTTCGACCGCTGGTGGGGGGCGCCCCGGCGGGAGACCCGGATCCGGCTGTTCGAGGAGTGCTTCGCGCTGCTCCTCGGGCTGCCCGCCGCGACCGAATCCCTCGGCCTGGACCCGGTCAACGCGGTCGTGGTCGAGACGGACGGCTCCATCGAGCAGGTCGACTCGCTCAAGTCCGCGTACGACGGCGCGGCCGCCACCGGCCTCGACGTCTTCCACCACACCTTCGACGAGGCGCTGCGCCACCCGGGCGTGGCCGCCCGCCAGGCGGGGGCCGGCGCGCTCGCCGCCGCCTGCCGCGCCTGTCCGCTGCTTGCCGTGTGCGGGGGCGGCCACTACGCACACCGCTACCGCGCAGACAACGGCTTCCGCAATCGCTCCGTCTACTGCGCCGACCTCGAACGGCTGATCCGCCACATCGCGGACCGGCTGGCCGAAGCAACCGCTGGAGACCCCCCATGAGTCCTGCCGTCCCCGACCACGTCCTGCGTCAGCTCGGCCGCACCGAGGGCGACGCCGTGTCGCTGGGCCTGCTCGTCCGCGACCAGGACACCCGCCGCCTCGTCCTCCTGCGCGCCGTGCTCGACGCGGCGGAGGCCGCCCCGGCCGCCGCGTGCCCACCCGCGTTGCTGGACCGCCTCCGCGAGGACTGGGCCCTCCTCGAAGCCGCCGAACTCGCGGACCGGGAAGCGGTGCGGACCGTGCTCTTCCACCCCATGGCCGGGCCGTGGGCGCAGCGGCTGCTGGGCGGGCTGACGTCGGAGGCGCCGGCCGGGCCCGACCTCCTGGCCGACCTGGCCCACCTGACGGCGCTGGTGGCCGCGGCGGGGGTGCGGGCGGGGACGGGCTTCCGGGTGCGGCTCGGTCCGCGTGGCGGCTTCCTGTCACTGCCCACGCTGGGAGCCGTACGCGCGGACCACGGACCGGTCGAACTCCGTTTCCGCGAGGGCGAGCTGACGGTACGGCCCGCCGACGGTGCGCCCTTCACCGTCCAGGTCCAGCAGGACGGGGCCACGAGCTCGGCGGACCCCCGCTGGGTGCCCCTGGTCATGCTGCCCGCCGTGGTGCCCGGGGCGGGCCCCGTACTGCTCGACGACCTCGACCCGTACCGGACGCAGGGCAGCGGGGCCGAGAACCACGGGCTGGGCGACGCCGCCCAGATCGACGACTGGGAGCGCAAGGCGTGGGCCGAGTCCTGGTCCGGGGTCGAACCGCTGCTGCGCGTGGGCGGCGAGCACCGGCTCACCGAGGCGTCCGTCCTGCTGCGCTCCATGGTCCCGCTCGGCCCGCCGCCCGGCTCCGGGCCCACCGGCCGCAGCGCAGCGCACTGCAGCGGCACCCGGCGCGAGGCGTTCGGCGCGGTGCTCAGCAGCAAGCCCTCCACCCCCGCGTACTTCGCGGCCACCCTCGTGCACGAACTCCAGCACACCAAGCTCTCCGCGCTCTGCGCCCTCGTCCCCCTGCACCACGAGGACGCCACACCCCGGCACTTCGCACCCTGGCGCCCCGACCCCCGGCCCTTCGACGGACTGCTCCAGGGCGCTTACTCGCACCTCGCGCTGGCGGACTTCTGGCAGCGGTTCGCCCTGCACGCGCACCGGTCCACCCACCGGGACCTGGCCTGGGCCGAGCACGCGCGCTGCCGGCAGCAGGTGGGGGCCGTACTGCCGGTGCTGGCCGGGTCGGCGGCGCTCACGCCCGAGGGCCGGACGGTCGTCAACGAGATGATCACGGTCTACCACCGTCTGGAGGATTCACCGCCTCCCACGGGTCACCTTGCGCGCGCGGAGGCCTACGTGGCGACCGCCAGAGTGATATGGCAGCAGAGGAACGGCTCGCGAAGGCAGTGAACATCGCCCGGATTCCAGTCGGAGCGGCCATGCTCCGGGGTATGTTGAGAAGGCTCGTATCGAGGCAGGGAGACGGTTGAATGCCCGGAACGCGTAAGCCAGTTGGAGTAACCGGGGCGAATACCGTCACGATCAGTTTCGCCGGTTTCAACCGCGCCTGGGCGGCGTGGATCGCGGACCGTCTGGAGCGGCGTGGTGTGGAGGTCGTCCAGCAGCGGTGGGACCCGCCGGTCTCGATCCCGCTGGAGGAGTCGCTGCGGGACCTGACGCTCGCACGCGGCCGCGTCCTGGTGATCCTCAGCGACTGGTACTTCCAGCTCGGCCCCCGGAGCCACGACGAGTGGAACCGCGCCCTGCGCTCCGAAGTCGCCCCGAATCCGGACCGGTTCGCCGCCGTGTGCGTCACCACGTCGGCGCTTCCCGGAGCCACCTCCGCACTGGGTGCCGCCGACCTCACCAACGTCGGCGCCGAGGAGGCGGAGCGGCGGCTCCTCGTCCGGCTGGGGCTGCCCACCGACCCGTTGCCCGCCGGCGCCCCCGCGGGCCCGCGATTCCCGTCCGACACCCCGCAGGTGTGGGGCGGAGTGCCGCGCCGCAACATCCGCTTCACCGGACGCGAGCAACTGCTCACCGACGCCTACCGGGCGCTCCAGGAATCCGGACCGGGCGCCGGGGTCGTGACCCTGCACGGCATGTCCGGCGTCGGCAAGACCCAACTGGCGGCGGAGTACGTCTACCGCTTCGGCTCCGAGTACGACGTGGTGTGGTGGGTGCAGGCCGACCGGCGCGCCCTCTACCGCCAGAAGCTCGCCGAACTCGCACCGGAACTCGGCCTGTCCACCGGCCCCGAGTACGGTGAACGGCTCAGGGCCGTCCGCGACTCGCTGCGCCGGGGCGACCCCCACTCCCACTGGCTGCTGATCCTGGACGGCGCCGACGAACCCGACCAGATCTGGGACCTCGTGCCCACCGGGCCCGGGCACGTGCTCATCACCTCCCGCAACCCGGAGTGGAGCGAGCACAACAGCAACCTCGTCGAGGTCCCCGTCTACCGGCGCGACGAGTCCGTGGCCTTCATCCGCCGCCGCGCCCCGCGCCTCACCCCGGCCGAGGCCGACCAGCTGGCCGAGGCCCTGGAAGACCTGCCGCTGCTGCTCGACCAGACCGCGGGCTGGCTCAACGACTCGGACCTGTCCGTGGAGGAGTACATCGAACTCCTCGAAGGCGGCATCGACCAGGACGTCGTCAAGGTCTCCGCCGACTTCCCGCTCGCCTTCCAGACCGCCTGGTCGATACTGCTGAACAAGCTCCGGGACACCGTTCCCGAGTCCGTCGACCTGCTGCGCCTGTGCAGCTTCTTCGCGCCCGGCTCCATCCCCGTACGGCTGCTGAAGGAGATGCCGCCGGGGGATCTGCCGGAACAGGTCTCCGGGCTGATGAGCGACCCCCTGCTGTGGAACAAGGCGATCAACCAGCTCCGCCAGTACTCCGTGGTCCGGCTGGAGTCCCACGAGTCGGTGGTCGACGCGGCCTCCGCCGGTGAATCCATCTACATGCACCGCATGGTCCACCAGATCGTCGGTCACGACATGTCGGAGGAGAACCGCCAGGAGTTCATCGACGTCGTCCGGCGCGCCCTCGCGGCGGCCGACCCGGGCCGCCCCACCGACACCCGGCTGTGGCCGGCGTACGCCGAGATCACCCCGCACCTCAAGTGGGCCGACGTGCTGAAGAGCACCGACCCCGCGGTGCAGACGCTGGTCCTCAACTGCCTGCGCTACATGTTCCTGTCGGGGGAGTACCGGGCCGGCATCAAGCTGGGCGAACGCGCCCTGGCCGCCTGGCGGGAGCTGTTCGGCGAGGACCACCCGAGGATCTGGGACCTCAGCTACCACTACGCCAATCTGCTCAGGTCCGTCGGCGACTACGCGGCCACCGAGGCCATCGAACGCGCGGCGGTCGAGCACCTGCGGGTCGAGCATGGCGCCCAGGACCTCGAATACCTGCGCGCCGCCACCGGACTCGCCGCCGACCTGCGTGGCCTCGGGCGATTCGACGAGGCGCTGGAGATCTCCAGCTCGGTGCTGGTCGGATATCAGGGACTGCTGGGCGACCAGGATTCGCGCACCCTCAGCGCGCAGAACAACCTGGCCACCACACTGCGGTTGCTGGGCAGGTACAGCGAGGCCCTCGAACTGAACGGGCGGACCTTGGACGCCCGTCGTCAGCTCCTGCGCCAGCGCCACGCATGGACCCTCTACTCCGAGATCAACTACGCCACCGACCTGCGGCTCCTCGGCCGCTACAACGAAGCGCTCTCCCTTCAGAACCAGAGCGCTCAGACCCACCGGCGGGTCCTCGGGGTGGACAACCCGCAGACCCTTCGCGCCGAGCACAACCTCGCCCTGTGCCACTACCGCAACGGCGAACGTGCCAGGGCGGCAGATCTGTTCACCCGGGTCCTCGAACGGGGCGAGCGCGCTCTGGGCGAGAGCGACCCGCTCACCATGATGTTCGCCGCCAGCCAGAGCTTCTTCGCGCGCGAACACGGCGACATCGACCAGGCACGGGCCATAAGCGAGAAGGTCGTCCAGGGCTACGTGGACATGCTCGGTGAGGAACATCCGTATGTGGCGGGCACCCGCGGCAACCACGCGCTGATCCTCCGTAGCGTCGGAGAGCGCCAGCAGGCGTACCACCTGATGGAGGAAGCGCTCGCGGGCATGGAGCGGGCCGTGGGCGAGCACCACCCCTGGACGCTGGGCTGCTCCATCAACGCCTCGGCCATCCGCAACCTGATCGGTGACGTGGAGTCGGCCGTGGCCCTGACGGACTCCGTGGTCACGCGTGCCACCGAGGTCCTGGGACGCACCCATCCCCTGACGCTCTCGGCCCGGATCGCCCACGCCGCCGACCTGCGCGGAATCCGGGACAGGCGGCGGGCGGAGAAGGTCGAGGAGGAGGCGCTCGGTGACCTGGAGGCGACACTCGGCGCGCAGCACGTGCACACCGTGTCGGCCCGCTCCAGGAACCGGCCGTACTGGGACTTCGAACCCCAGATGATCTGAGGGCATGGCACCGGTGATGCCCTGTCAGTAGCCTTGTCCGACAAGGTAATTGGGCGACTGGGGGCAACGATGGCGGTAGTTGTGGGACCACCCGCACCGGGCGAGGACGCCCCCATCCCGGTGGTCGTGGACGCCGACGCGTTCGCCGCCACCGGGGTGCCCGTCACCGACGCGGACTCCCTGTACGGCAGCGAGGAGACCCGGGACGGCGCCGGGCGCCGGGCGCTCGGGGCGGCGCAGGATCTCTACGGGGACGGTCTCGACCTCGCCGCTCGCTGACCTGGAGCGCATCCGGCGGGACGCCCTGCGGACCTTGGGCGAGTTCGCCCCGCTCACCCTCATGATCAGCACCGGAACCGCCTCCGTGCAACGGGAGGCGGGCGACCCCCGCGATGCCCTGGACCTCCACGAGCAGGTGGTGGCCGGCTACCGGAGCATGCTGGGCGACGAGCACCCGTACACCATCGGCACGCGCGGGAACCTGGGGCTGATGCGGTGGACGGCCGGCGACCGGGACCGCGGCGCCGAGGGCATCGAGCGGGCCGTCGTCCGGATGGGGCGGGCCGTCGGCGAGGACCACCCCTGGGCGATCGGCTGGGCGTTGAACGCCGCGCTGGTGCGGCCCGCGGACCGGCGTCTGCCGGGGCGTACGAACAGCGCCCGGGCCGACGAGGCGCTGGGGCCCCGTCACCCGCTGGCCGTGGCCTGCCGCCAGGTGCTCACGGCCGGTCCGGCGGACCCGCTTCCCCGGTTCTGGCCCTTCGAGCCGCTCGTCACCTGAGCCGCTCACGGCCGAGGGGCCCGCCCCGCGAACGAACGCGGAACGGGCCCCTCGGGGCGTACTGCTGCCGGTCAGGCCTCGAAGACCTCGTTGACCAGCTGGGTCTGCTCCGCCTGGTGGCGCTTGGCCGAGCCGACCGCCGGGGACGAGCCGTGCGGGCGCGAGATGCGGCGCAGGCGCTCGCCGTGCGGAACGTCCGCGCCGACGGCCAGGTCCAGGTGGTCGATCAGGTTCAGGGCGATGAACGGCCAGGCGCCCTGGTTGGCCGGCTCCTCCTGGGCCCACAGGTACTTCGCGGCGTTCGGGTACTTGGCGATCTCGGCCTGGATCTCGGCACCCGGCAGCGGGTACAGGCGCTCCAGACGGATGATCGCGGTGTCCGTGACGCCGCGCTTCTCGCGCTCGGCCTCCAGGTCGTAGTAGACCTTGCCGGCGCAGAAGACGACCTTGCGGACGGCGCTCGGGTCGACCGTGTCGTCGCCGATGACCGGGCGGAAGCCGCCGGAGGTGAACTCCTCCACCTTGGACGCCGCCGCCTTGAGGCGGAGCATCGACTTCGGGGTGAAGACGATCAGCGGCTTGTGGTGCGGGTTGTGCACCTGCCACCGCAGGAGGTGGAAGTAGTTCGACGGCAGGGTCGGCATCGCGACCGTCATGTTGTCCTGCGCGCACATCTGGAGGAAGCGCTCCGGGCGGGCGGACGAGTGGTCCGGGCCCTGGCCCTCGTAGCCGTGCGGCAGGAGCAGCGTGACGCCGGAGGTCTGGCCCCACTTCTGCTCGGCCGAGGAGATGAACTCGTCCACGACGGTCTGCGCGCCGTTGACGAAGTCACCGAACTGGGCCTCCCAGATGACCAGCGACTCCGGACGGGCCAGCGAGTAGCCGTACTCGAAGCCCATCGCCGCGTACTCGCTGAGGAGCGAGTCGTAGACGTTGTAACGGGCCTGGTCGTCCGTCAGGTAGAGGAGCGGGGTGTAGTCCTCGCCCGTGACCTGGTCGACCAGCACCGCGTGGCGCTGGCCGAAGGTGCCGCGGCGGCTGTCCTGGCCGGCGAGCCGGACCGGGGTGCCCTCCATCAGCAGCGAACCGATGGCCAGGGTCTCGCCCATGCCCCAGTCGATCGTGCCGTTCTCCACCGAGGCGGCACGGCGCTGCATCTGCGGCATCAGACGCGGGTGCACGGTGATCGACTCGGGGATGTTGACCTGCGACTCGGCGATCCGCTTGACGACCTCGGCGGAGACCGCGGTGTTCACGGCGACCGGGAAGTGCGCCTGCGGGTCGGAGACGTGCGGCTGCGCGGGCTGCGAGGTGGCCTCGCGGACCTCGGCGAAGACCTTCTCCAGCTGGCCCTGGAAGTCCTGGAGCGCCTGCTCCGCCTCTTCCAGAGTGATGTCGCCGCGACCGATCAGGGACTCGGTGTAGAGCTTGCGCACCGAGCGCTTCTTGTCGATCAGGGTGTACATCTGCGGGTTGGTGAACTCCGGGTTGTCGCCCTCGTTGTGACCGCGGCGGCGGTAGCAGATGAGGTCGATCACGACGTCCTTGTTGAACGCCTGGCGGAACTCGAAGGCGAGCCGGGCGACCCGGACGACGGCCTCGGGGTCGTCGCCGTTGACGTGGATGATCGGCGCCTCGATCATGCGCGCCACGTCGGTGGCGTACATCGAGGAGCGCGAGGACTCCGGGGCGGCGGTGAAGCCGACCTGGTTGTTGATCACCACGTGCACGGTGCCGCCGGTGCGGTAGCCGCGCAGCTGCGACATGTTGAGCGTCTCGGCGACGACGCCCTGGCCGGCGAAGGCCGCGTCGCCGTGGAGCGCGACGGGCAGGACGGTGAAGTCCGTGCCGCCCTTGTTGATGATGTCCTGCTTGGCGCGGGCGATGCCCTCCAGGACCGGGTCGACCGCCTCCAGGTGCGAGGGGTTGGCGGCCAGCGAGACCTTGATCTGCTCGCCGTCCAGGCCGGTGAAGGTGCCCTCGGCGCCCAGGTGGTACTTGACGTCGCCGGAGCCGTGCATCGAGCGCGGGTCGAGGTTGCCCTCGAACTCGCGGAAGATCTGGGCGTACGACTTGCCCACGATGTTCGCCAGGACGTTCAGGCGGCCGCGGTGGGCCATGCCGATGACGACCTCGTCCAGGCGGGCCTCGGCGGCGGAGTCGATGACCGCGTCGAGCAGCGGGATGACGGACTCGCCGCCCTCCAGCGAGAACCGCTTCTGGCCGACGTACTTGGTCTGCAGGAACGTCTCGAACGCCTCGGCGGCGTTCAGGCGGCGCAGGATGCGCAGCTGCTCCTCGCGCTCCGGCTTGGGGCGCGGACGCTCCACCCGGTCCTGGAGCCACTTGCGCTGCTTCGGGTCCTGGATGTGCATGAACTCGATGCCGGTGGTGCGGCAGTACGACTCGCGCAGGACGCCGAGGATGTCGCGGAGCTTCATCATCGACTTGCCGGCGAACCCGCCGACCGCGAAGTCCCGCTCCAGGTCCCACAGGGTGAGGCCGTGCTCGGTGATGTCGAGGTCGGGGTGCTTGCGCTGGTGGTACTCCAGCGGGTCGGTGTCGGCCATGACGTGGCCGCGGACCCGGTAGGAGTGGATCAGCTCGAAGACCCGCGCGGCCTTGGTGACGTCGTCGTCGTGCGAGGCGTCGATGTCCTTGAGCCAGCGGACCGGCTCGTAGGGGATGCGCAGCGCCTTGAAGATCTCGTCGTAGAACTCGTTCTCGCCGAGCAGCAGCTGGGAGAGGATGCGCAGGAACTCGCCCGAGGCGGCACCCTGGATGACCCGGTGGTCGTACGTGGAGGTCAGGGTCATGACCTTGGAGATGCCCAGCTTGTTCAGGGTGTCCTGCGAGGTGCCCTGGAACTCGGCCGGGTAGTCCATCGCGCCGACGCCCATGATGAGGCCCTGACCGGGCATCAGGCGGGGCACCGAGTGGACGGTGCCGATGCCGCCGGGGTTGGTCAGCGAGGCGGTGACGCCGGTGAAGTCGTCCATGCCGAGCTTGCCGTTGCGGGCGCGCCGGACGATGTCCTCGTACGCCTGCCAGAACTCGAAGAAGTTGAGCGTCTCGGCCTTCTTGATGGCCGCGACGACCAGCTGGCGGTCGCCGTTCGGCTTCACCAGGTCGATGGCGAGGCCGAGGTTGACGTGCTCCGGCTTGACGAGGGTCGGCTTGCCGTCCTTCTCCGCGTAGGAGTAGTTCATGGCCGGCATGGCCTTGAGCGCCTGCACCATCGCGTACCCGATGAGGTGCGTGAAGGAGATCTTCCCGCCGCGGGCGCGCTTGAGGTGGTTGTTGATGACGATGCGGTTGTCGAAGAGCAGCTTCACCGGGACGGCGCGCACGGACGTGGCCGTGGGCAGTTCCAGCGAGGCGTTCATGTTCTTCGCGACCGCGGCGGACGGGCCGCGCAGCGTCACGTACTCCGGTCCGGCCGGCGCCTCGGTGTCCGCGGCGGCCTTGGCCTTCGCGGCGGGGGCCTTGGCGGCCGGGGCCGGGGCTGCCTTCGCCGGAGCCTTCGGCGCGGCGGGCGCGGCGGGCGCGGCCTGGGCCGGGGCGGCGGGGGCGGCCGGGGCCTGGGCGGCGGGCTGGGCCGGAGCGGCCGGGGCCGCCGGTGCGGTGGTGGGGGCGGCCGGGGCCGCGGGCGCTGCAGCCCCCGCGGCTGCGGCACCGGTCTTGTCCGCCGTGCCGGTCTTGCCCGGCTTGTAGTCGGCGAAGAAGTCCCACCAGGCACGATCGACCGAATTGGGGTCCTGGAGGTACTGCTGGTAGATCTCGTCGACGAGCCACTCATTGGCGCCGAATGCCGCGGCCGGGTTGGTGCCCGGGCCGGCCTGGTCGGTCGAGATGCTCGAGTTACTGGGGGACTGAGACGACACGGCGGTGACCGCCCTCTTCCGCTTCGCAAGGTGATGGACAGCGGGAATCAAGGCTACGCCTCCGCAGCCGTTCCTTGCAGGCCGGGGAGGTCTTCGTCGTGCAAGTCACATCGGAAGCCGGGTTTCGGCGCTGGAAATGGCGGGAAACAAGCATGGTTCCGCTTCGCTCCGGGTACGCGAGGCCGCCGCAGCGGCCTCCTCGACCGTATCCCGTCACCGGAACACGGAGAACGCGGCCTTCCGGTTCGAACCCTATGTCAACCCCGTGGTTGCGGAATCCCCGGAAGGGTGACGCGGATACGGCAGCCGCGAGCAGATTCGGCCACTCCGATCCGGCCGCCGTGGAGATCCACCGCCCAGCGGGCGATCGCCAGGCCGAGCCCCGTACCGCCGTCGCTGCCCGGGCCGTGCGGCGAGGCCACGTCGCCCCGGTTGAACCGCTCGAAGACGCGGTGGCGCTCGGACTCCGGGATGCCGGGGCCCTCGTCCACCACCTCCAGATGCAGGGACTCCGGCTGCGGACCGCGCCGGGCCAGCACCGTGACCCGGCCGTGCGGCGGGCTGTGCTTGACGGCGTTGTCGATGAGATTGGCCACCACCTGGTGCAGCCGCTCCGCGTCCGCGTGCGCGGTCAGCTCCGGCGGCGACACGTCCAGGTGCAGATGGACGTCCGTACGCGAGTGGTTGCCCGACCCGGAGGAGAGCCGGCGGTGCGCGGCGGCGAGGTTCGCCTCCTTCAGCACCCCGGAAAGATAGGGCCACACCTCGAAGCGGTTGGCCTTCAGTGTGACGACGCCGTTGTCGAGGCGAGACAGGTCGAGCAGCGTCTCCACGAGGCGGCCCAGGCGCTCCGTCTGTTTCAGCGCGGTGCGCATCGTCTCCGGATCGGCCGAGGACACCCCGTCCACGACGTTCTCCAGGACGGCTCTCAGCGCCGCGATGGGCGTGCGCAGCTCGTGCGAGACGTTCGCCACCAGCTCCTTGCGGTGCCGGTCCACGGCCGCCAGGTCGTCGGCCATCAGATTGATGGTCTGCGCCAGGTCGCCGAGCTCGTCGCGCCGGCCCGCCCCGTTGACCCGCCGGGTGTAGTCGCCGTGCGAGATCGACCGGGCCACCGCGCGCATCTCGTCCAGCGGCGCGGTCAGGCCGTGCGCCACGAACTGCGTGATCAGCAGGGTCGCGATGACCGAGAACACGGTGATGAACCGCAGCTCGGTCCGCGTACGGAAGGCCACCATGATCAGCCCGGTGGTGATGAACACCGAGACCACCACCAGGGTGCCCAGCTTGGCCTTGATCGAGAACGGCCGCAGCCCCGGTCCGGGCGAGGTCATGGCGCGGGGGTCTCCAGCGCGTAACCCACCCCGTGCACGGTACGGATGCGCTCCGCGCCGATCTTCCGGCGCAGCGCCTTGATGTGGCTGTCGACCGTCCGGGTGCCCGAGGCGTCCGCCCAGTCCCACACCTCGGCGAGCAGCTGCTCCCGGGAGAGCACCGCGCGCGGGGTGTTGGCCAGGCAGACCAGCAGGTCGAACTCGGTCGGGGTCAGGTGCACGTCGTCGGCGCGGACCCGCACCCGGCGCTGCGCGTGGTCGATCTCCAGCTCGCCGAGCCGGAGTATGCCGCTGCGCGGCGTCACCGCGGCCAGCGCGGCCCGCTCCACCCGGCGCAGCAGCACGTGCACCCGGGCGGCCAGCTCACGCATCGAGAACGGCTTGGTCATGTAGTCGTCGGCGCCGACCCCGAGCCCGACGAGCATGTCGGTCTCGTCGTCCCGCGCGGTCAGCATCAGCACCGGCACGGGCCGCTGGGCCTGGACCCGGCGGCAGACCTCCAGGCCGTCGAAGCCGGGCAGCATGATGTCGAGCACCATCAGGTCCGGCTGCCATGCCTCGGCCGCGTCCACGGCGGCGGGGCCGTCGAGCGCGGTCTGCACGAGAAAGCCCTCCGCCCGCAGCCGGGCGGAAATGGCATCGACGATCGTGGCGTCGTCCTCGACCACCAGCACCCGGCGCTGCGCGCCCGGGGTGGCCGCGACGCCGCTGTGGGTGGTGTGTGTCTGTTCCATCGCCCCGCCCCTGCCCGTTCTCACGGAGGCCATTCCCCCGGACGTACGGTTTTCGCTCGTGAATTTAGTTGGGTGATCCCGCTACCGGTCAGCAGCGTAGAGGCAGCGGAGGCTTTCCGGCTACGCAGGGTGCAAGGCCGGCCCGCCGTGCGAGGCTCCCGCGCGGGGCGGGTGCCGGGCTTGTGGGCCTTGGCCCCCGGGTGTTCGGGGGCTTTCGATACCCGCCGGGGGAATCTCACTCGTCCCGGATTGCGAGATGGACCACGTCGGGCACACCTCGGGCAACGCCCACTTCTTCCGCCCGAACCCCCTGGAACCCGGCATTCCGCAGGGCCTGGTCGAATGCGGCGGACGGTTGTGCGGACCAGACGGCGAGCACCCCGCCCGGGTTGAGCCGCGCCCGGCAGTCGGCGAGACCGGCGGGGGAGTACAGCTCGTTGTTGTCCTCGGTGACCGTCCAGTCCGGCCCGTTGTCGATGTCCAGACACAGGGCGTCGTAACGGTCCGTAGTCGTACGCAGGTACGCGACGAGGTCGGTCGTCAGGATCTCCGTACGCGGGTCGGCGAGCGCGGGCCCCGAGATCCGGTCCAGCGGGCCCCGCCGGTGCCAGTCCACGATCGCCTCCTCCCGCTCGGCGACCGCGATCCGGCCCCACCGGGGCTCGGCGGCGGCCCGGGCGAGCGAGAACCCGACGCCGAGCCCGCCGATGAGCACGGCGGGCCCGGTGCGGCCGGGCGGGAGCGCGTCGAGCGCGGCGTCGATCAGCAGCCGCTCCGAGCGCCCGTCGGAGGTGTCCATCAGGAAGCACCCGTTGGCGATGATCTCGAAGTCCTCGCCGCGCCGGCGCAGGACGACCTCCCCGTACGGTCCCTCGCGGCGGTCCAGGGTGACGGGGGCGTCGGCGTCGGGGCCGAACGTGTGGGGCATGGCGCTGATCTCCGGTGGCCGGGGTGACTGTCCCTGCCATCCTGTCGCGCGGGGGCGGGCGGGGGCCAGCGGGTTCGTACGGGGCGCGGCCCGGCCGGCCGGGCCGCACACGTCACGCGGGGGCGCGGTGCGGGTGCGCCCCCGGCGGCGCCGTGAACCGTACGGCCGAGGCGGGCGTGGTGACGTTCGCGTCCGCGCTGATCGCCCAGGCGGCGACCCGGGAGACGACGGCGGCGGGCACCGCCTCGCTGATGCCGGGGGCGGCCGGGACGTCGTGGGTGGCGTGGGCGTCGTGGGGGAGGACGACCCGGTAGCCGCGCTCAAGGGCGGTGCGGGCCGTCGCCTGGACGCACATCTCCGACATGACCCCGCAGACGGCCAGGGACTCCACGCCCGCCGCCGCCAGGACGGTGCCCAGGGCCGTGTCCCTGAAGCCGTCGTCCCAGGTCTTGCGGATCACGGACTCCGCGGGGCCCTCCTCGACGGGCAGATGCAGCGCCCAGCCGGGCGTGAACGGCTCGTCGCCCGACCCGGGGTCGCCGTCGTTCTGGAGGTGGACGACGACCGCGCCCGCCCGGCGGGCCCGGGCAAGCAGCCCCGCCGTGCGGTCCAGCAGCACTTCGGCGGCGGGGACCGCCCCCGCGCCGGCCACCCCGTCCTTCTGCACGTCCACGACGATCAGGGCCTGTACGGGGGGCGGGGGCTCGGTCATGCGGCCATCCTGTCCGGCGGAACTCCCGCGCTCCACGGAATATCGGGGGCGCTCAGGGCCGGGGCATAAGCGTCCCGCGCAGCTGGTTGATCCCCGTGTGCCAGGGCCCGTCCTCCGCTTCCTCCCAGAGCTCCAGCGCCTCGGACGGTTCCGTCAGGACCCGGTCCAGCGCCCGGAGCGCGAGCTCGCGCAGACCGGTCAGGTCCGGAAGGGGCTCGTCCGGGCCGTAGGCGGAGTCGACGGAGGCGCCCCCGGGGCACTGCGCCGCGACCAGGGCGGCCGCCGCTATCGCCTCGTTCGCCACGTCCGAGTCCAGATAGTCCGCGGTCTCCACCGTCTCGGTCAGCGCGGCCCGGACCATGCCCTCGCGCGCCTCCGGCGCGGCCTCGTCCAGGCCGCCGCACCAGTCGGCGGCGGTGTCGTTGTCGAAGGGGCCCACGTCCCACGTACCCATGCATGTCTCCCTGGCGAATCGATCTCCACGCATCGTGACAGGCGCCACTGACAACGGCCCCGAGTGCCCGTCCCCGGGTGCCTGTCCCCGAGGGCCACGAGCTGATCGCTCAGAGCGAACAGGGCTTGGGGAACATTGCGGGGCTCACAAGCATTGAGCCGGTATAGCTCAACTTGACTGCCGAAGGGGAGATCATGGCTACTGAGTCCAACGCCGTCACACCGCTCACCCTGCCCGTGCTGCCGCTTGACGACGAGGTCGTGCTGCCGGGAATGGTGGTGCCGCTGGACCTGTCGGACACCGAGGTGCGCGCCGCCGTGGAGGCCGCGCAGGCCGCCGCCCGGGAGGGCGGGGGCAAGCCCGAGGTGCTGCTCGTCCCGCGCATCGACGGGACGTACACCGGCATCGGTGTCCGCGGCACCGTCGAGCAGGTGGGGCGGCTCTCCGACGGCGACCCGGGCGCCCTCATCCGGGGCCGCGACCGGGTCCGCATCGGAGCGGGCACCAGCGGCCCCGGCGCCGCCCTCTGGGTCGAGGGGGTCCGGGTGGACGAATCCGTCCCCGACCCTCTGCCCGGGGCCGTCGCCGAGCTGGTCAAGGAGTACAAGGCGCTCGCCACCAGCTGGCTGAAGAAGCGCGGGGCCTGGCAGGTCGTGGACCGGGTCCAGCAGATCGAGGGAGTCTCGGCGCTCGCCGACAACTCGGGGTACTCGCCCTTCCTCACGACCGCCCAGAAGGTCCGCCTCCTGGAGACCACCGACCCGGTCGCCCGGCTCAAGCTCGCCATCCAGTGGCTGGGCGAACACCTTGCCGAGCAGGACGTCGCCGAGTCCATCGCCAAGGACGTCCAGGAGGGCGTCGACAAGCAGCAGCGCGAGTTCCTGCTGCGGCGCCAGCTCGACGCCGTACGCAAGGAGCTCTCCGAGCTGAACGGCGATCCGGAGGACGAGTCCGACGACTACCGGGCCCGCGTCGAGGCCGCCGACCTGCCCGAGCACGTCCGCGAGGCGGCGCTCAAGGAGGTCGACAAGCTGGAGCGCGCCTCCGACCAGAGCCCCGAGGGCTCCTGGATCAGGACCTGGCTCGACACCGTCCTCGAACTGCCCTGGACCGAGCGCACCGAGGACGCGTACGACATCAAGGGCGCCCAGGAGATCCTGGACGCCGAGCACGCCGGCCTCCAGGACGTGAAGGAGCGCATCACCGAATACCTCGCGGTGCGCAAGCGCCGGGCCGACCGCGGTCTCGGCGTCGTCGGCGGGCGGCGCGGCGGCGCGGTGCTGGCCCTGGTGGGTCCGCCCGGCGTCGGCAAGACCTCGCTCGGGGAGTCCGTCGCCCACGCCATGGGCCGCAAGTTCGTCCGCGTCGCGCTCGGCGGTGTCCGGGACGAGGCGGAGATCCGCGGCCACCGGCGTACATACGTCGGGGCGCTGCCCGGACGCATCGTGCGCGCCATCAAGGAGGCCGGCTCCATGAACCCGGTCGTCCTCCTGGACGAGATCGACAAGGTCGGCTCCGACTTCCGGGGCGACCCGGCCGCCGCCCTCCTCGAAGTCCTCGACCCCGCGCAGAACCACACCTTCCGCGACCACTACCTGGAGGTCGAGCTCGACCTCAGCGACGTCGTCTTCCTGGCCACCGCCAATGTCCTGGAGGCCATCCCGGAGGCGCTGCTCGACCGCATGGAGCTGGTCAGGCTCGACGGCTACACCGAGGACGAGAAGGTCGTCATCGCCCGCGACCACCTGCTCCCGCGCCAGCTGGAACGGGCGGGCCTGGAGAAGGACGAGGTCACCCTGGACGAACCGGCGCTGCGCAAGCTGGCCGGCGAGTACACCCGTGAGGCCGGGGTGCGGAACCTGGAGCGCGCCGTCGCCCGGCTGCTGCGCAAGGTCGCGGCCCAGAGCGAACTGGGCGACCGCGAGCTGCCCTTCACGGTGGGCGCGGACGACCTGCGCGGTCTCATCGGCCGCCCGCACCACGTGCCCGAGTCCGCCCAGGACCCGGCCGAGCGCCGTACGTCGGTGCCGGGTGTGGCCACCGGGCTCGCGGTGACCGGGGCGGGCGGGGACGTCCTCTTCGTCGAGGCGTCGCTCGCCGACCCGGAGACCGGGGCGTCCGGCCTGACCCTGACCGGCCAGCTGGGCGACGTCATGAAGGAGTCGGCGCAGATCGCGCTGAGCTTCCTCCGGTCGCACGGCGCGGAGCTGGAGCTGCCGGTCGCGGACCTCAAGGACCGGGGCGTGCACATCCACTTCCCGGCGGGCGCGGTCCCCAAGGACGGCCCGAGCGCGGGCATCACGATGACGACCGCGCTGGCCTCGCTGCTCTCCGGACGGCTGGTCCGCACGGATGTGGCGATGACCGGTGAGGTCTCGCTGACCGGGCGGGTGCTCCCGATCGGCGGCCTGAAGCAGAAGCTCCTGGCCGCGCACCGGGCGGGCATCACCACCGTGGTGATCCCCAAGCGGAACGAGGCCGACCTGGACGACGTGCCGGCCGAGGTGCTGGAGACCCTGGAGGTCCACCCGGTCACCGACGTCCGTCAGGTCCTGGAGATCGCCCTTTCCCCGGCCACGGCGGAGCGCAGGATTCCGGCGGCGCAGGCGGCGTGACCGGCCCGGACGCGGCGGCCCGCCTCCCCTGACCGGGGGAGGCGGGCCGTTCCGCGTACCGCCGCGCCTACGGACGGTAGATCGTGCCCGGGACCGGCTCGGCCGGGGCCATCAGCTGGGGGACCGTCACGAAGGTGTAGCCCTGCTTCTTCAGGGTGTCGATGATTCCCGGCACGGCGGGCACGGTGCCCTTGTAGATGTCGTGCAGCAGGATGATCCCGTCCTTGCTCGCCTGGTCGACTATCCGCTTCCTGATCAGGGCGGAGTCGGTCGTCGAGTAGTCCTTGGCGGTGGCGCTCCACAGGATCTGGGAGAGCCCGAGGTCCTTGCAGATTCCGGAGATCGTGTCGTCGGTGCGGCCCTGCGGCGGGCGCATCAGCCGGGGCTTCTTGCCGGTGATCGCCGCGATGGCGTCCTGCGTCTTCTCCAGCTCGGCGCGTATCTCGGCCGGCTTCCGGTCGGTCAGGATCTGGTGCGACCAGGTGTGGTTGGCGATCTCATGGCCTTCGGCCGCGAGCCGCCGCACGGTGTCCGGGTGCTTCTTGACGTGGTTCTTGCCCAGCAGGAAGAACGTCGCGTGGACCTTCTTCTCCTTGAGGATGTCCAGCAGCCGGGGCGTGTCCTCCGCCGGGCCCGCGTCGAAGGTCAGGGCGATGCACTTGGCCTTGCGGCAGTCCACCGGGCCCATCGGCGCCTTGGCGTCCGAAGCGGCGTCGTCGCGGGCCGAGCCGGGCGCGGTGGTCTCCATCGTGCAGCCGCTCAGTGCGAGCGTGAGCGCTGTCACAAGACCGACGGCCAACCCCGCACCGGTCGACTTCCTCTTACTGGGCACGGCGTGCCACTCCCTCTGATGAACGAACGCACTGGTGTGCGACCTGGAACGATGACTATACATGTGATGTATACACCGGGTTCATAGTGGGGTGACCGGGACGCGGCGAAGCCCGGCGACGGGGTACGTCACCGGGCTTCGCGTGGTGCGGGGAGGCTGCCGCCGCTATCCGTTGGCGAGCGCCTGTACGCGGTCGAGGGCGCCGTTGAAGTGGTTGTGGTCGCCCACCGTCGGGCCGGAGGACGTGTACTGCCAGATCGTGTAGAAGCCCCAGCCGGCCGGGAGCGTGCCGACCGTGGTGTTGTAGCGGGCCACCCACAGCGGGTTGGTGGTGCCGAAGCTGGAGTTGTTCCCGGTGCAGGTCTGCCACCAGCTCGTCGCGGTGTAGATGACCGCGTCGCGTCCGGTGCGGGCCTTGTAGGTGTTCACGAAGTCGCGAATCCAGGACACCATTCCGGCCGCGGTCTTGCCGTAGCACTGCGCGCCGTACGGGTTCCACTCGATGTCGAGCACGCCCGGCAGGGTCTTGCCGTCCTTGGACCAGCCGCCCCCGTGGTCCACGAAGTAGTTGGCCTGGGTGGCGCCGCTGGTGGTGTCGGGGGTGGCGAAGTGGTAGGCGCCGCGGATCATCCCGACGTTGTACGAGCCGTTGTACTGCTGCGCGAAGTAGGGGTTCGTGTAGTACGTCCCCTCGGTGGCCTTGGTGTAGGCCCACTTCACGCCGCTGTTCCAGAGCGTCGACCAGGCGACGTTGCCCTGGTGGCTGCTGACGTCCACGCCTTCGGTCTGGGTGACGGTGGAGCCGACGGGCAGGCCGCCCTTGCCGTCGTGGGCGATGACGCCCATGCCCATGGTGGCGGTGCCGCGCGCGGGTGCGGTGGGGTCGCCGCCCGCGGCGTTCGAGGCGCCGGGGAGCGCGATGAGGAGGGAGAGGGCTGCGAGCAGAGTGCCGGCCGCGGCGAAGCGCGAGCGGCGGGACTTCGTGGAGCCGGATCTGTGCACGGGCATTGCGTGCCTCCGAGACCTCGGTGGGGGGGATCTGCTGACCCGGGAGGCGCCGCACGGCACCCCCGGATGCATGCCATGGTGTGGACATGCCATGCATGACGCTACGCACGTAGACCCGTGCGGCGGAAGAGGGCCTGGGCGGCGCCGTTGGTCTACTCCTGCGAAATACTGGCGGAGCTGCGGTGATGACCGGCGGCGGAAGAAACTTTCATCTGCGGGAAAGCTCTTGAGGGGAGTTGACGTGCACGGGAGCGAAAGCGGACGTGAACCCGGCGCTACCGGAGGAAGTGGTGTGGACCACGAATTCCTCGCCCTGGAGCTGGAGTTGGCCGTCTTTCTGCGCCGGGCGCGGGCCAACTCCGGCGAGATGGCGCGCGAGGTGCACCCCGAACTGGAGGCGGCCGCCTACGGCCTCTTCGTACGCCTGGAATCCGCCGGCCGGCAGCGGGCCACCGATCTCGCCGCCTACTTCGGCGTCGGCAAGGCCACCATGAGCCGGCAGCTCCGCGCCCTGGAGGCGCTCGGCCTGGTGGCGCGCGAGCCCGATCCGGCCGACGGGCGCGCGTTTCTCGTGCACCTCACCGAGGAAGGGCTCGCCCGTTTCCGCAGCGTCCGCGACGCCCGCCGCGACCGCTACGTCCGCAAGCTGGCCGACTGGGACCGCGCCGAGGTCGCGGAACTCGCCCGCCTGCTGCACCAGCTGAACGCCCGCGCCGAGGACTGAGCGCCCGGGGCCCGCGGCCGGACGGCCCTACAGCAGTACGTACGCCGCCGTCGCGTCGTCGTGGGTCTTGCCCCGCAGAAGCCTGCGCTCCGTGTCCGCGTCCTCCAGGGCGCGGACCCGGTCGATCAGCGCCTGCGGGCCCTCCTTCTCCAGGACTCCGAGGCACGCGGCCCAGTCGCCCTCACCGAACATCTCCGTCCAGCGGCTCGCCCCGTCCGTCATCGCGGCCAGGGCCCGCACCCCGGCGCGCGGCGTCCGTCCGGTGACCGCGCGCTCCACCACGGCCGGGTCGGCGGCGGCCGTGAAGAAGCCGCCCTCCTTGTTGCGCGCCCGGGCGTCGGCCACCGCGTCCGAGACCAGGAGCTCCCGGGGCAGCCGGTCGAGCCGGTCGTCCAGCACCGCGCGGACGTCCCCGGCGGGCGAGGCGAGCAGCAGCACCGAATCGGACAGCACCAGGTGCTCCACCTCGGCCTCGTCCCAACGGACCACGACGACGGTTGCCTGTGGCGTACGCACGTGAGAAAGGTCACAGGTCGAACGGTGGGCGTCCGCGGTGCGCCGGATGGACTCCGCGAGGATCTCCCGCAAGGTCAGATCCCGCCGCGAACCGGACAGTTCGACCAGGGACCCGCCCAGCCGGGCCGTGAACCACGGGACCGAGTGCACACAACCGGCATCGCCCCGCGGCGGGGTCACGCCGTCGAGCAGCACCAGCCCGCCGCCCCGACCGGAAGCGGGGAGGACCGAGGCCGTCCAGTCCTCGTTCGGGCGGTCCGGAGTGCCGGCGGCGGTCGCGAGTTCGATGCGCATGCCGCCAGTCTGCACGATGCCTTCACCGTGCCTGCACCGTGCCGCGATTGGTGTGTACCAGCAGGTCAGAAGGTTGAGAGAGGCGGAAGCGATCACTCCGCCCCGAGGTGCGGGCGGGCATCCTGCCAAAGCCCGGGCGGAAGTTCCAGCCGGTGTCCACGCATGGCCCCGGGGCCCGCTGGGGAGACTTGTTCGCCAACTCGGGAGTGTTGTTCACTCGTTCGTGTGGCGGAGCGGTTGATGCGCGCCCCCTCCTGAAAAGCACTGGAATGGTCGGGAGCCGTACCAGGGGGCGGGACGCTCGTTCATGTGACCGTGCGTCACCTCTGCTTCAAGGGCGGACGAGTCGAGATTGCGAGCACCGGTGCAGAAGAAGCGGCCTCGGAGCAAGGGCGGCAGCAACAGCGGTTCCGAGGCGGCGCCGACGACCCCGGCGGAGGGCGGTCGCCGCGTGCGCGTCCGCAGCCGGCTGGTCGCGGGCGTCGCCGTCGTCGGGATCACCGTCATAGCGGCGGGGACACCGGCCGTGCTCGCCGCCTCGTCCGACCTCACCGACTCGCAGCAACTGGTCACCCTCGCCGAGCTGAACCAGCAGGCGATCTCCCTGGCCCACTCCCTCGCCGACGAGCGCGACGAGGTCACCGTCTTCATCGCGGGCGGCCGGGAGGGCGAGCCGGGCAACCGGAGCGCCCGGGTCGACCAGCAGGTGGACGAGATCCGCGGGACCGCCCCGGCCGACCTCCTGCGCGACCTCTCCACCATCCCGTCCCTGCGCCGCGACGCGATCAGCGGCAAGGGCACGGCCCTGGAGGCCCACCGGGCGTACTCCGAGGTCATCGCCAAACTCCACGGCCTCGCCGACGAGCTCGCCCGCTCCACCCCGCCGCGCGCCGCCGACGCCACCCGCACCCCGCAGGCGCTCGGCCGGGCCACCGAGGAGGCGTCCGCCACCCGGGGGCTGCTGCTCGCCGCGCTCGCCGTGCCCCGCCCGGAGCCCGCGCCCCCGCGCATCGACCCGTTCACCGGTCTGCCCGTGCAGAGCGAGGACGAGGGCGAGACCAAGGAGGACCGCACCCGGAACGCGCTGAGCGCCGCCGCCCAGCAGGCCCGGGTCGGCGAACTCTCCGCGCTCGCCGGCTTCGACCAGTCCGCCGGTGCCACCGCCCGCGACAAGCTGGCCTCCACCGTCACCGGACCGGAGGTCAACAGCGCCGAGAAGTACCTCGCCGAGCTGACCGACCGCCCCGAACTGTCCGAATCCGACCTGAAGGTCAGCGAGAAGAAGGTCGCCGCGGCCCTCGCCGCCCGCGTCGACCGGATGCGCTCGGTGGAGTCCGCGCTCGGCACCACCCAGGTCCAGCGCCTCGAACAGCTCCGCGACGACGACGTCACCGCCCTCGAACTGCGGATCGCGCTCCTCGGCGGCTGCCTGCTCGTCGCGGTCGCCGTCTCCACCGCCGTCGCCCGCACCCTCACCCAGCCGCTCGCCGTGCTCCGGATCGGCGCCGCCCGCCTCGCCGCCGAACCCGAGACCGCCGAACCGGTCCGCTACACCGGCCGCAACGACGAGTTCGCCCAGACCGTCCGCTCCATCAACGCCCTGCACGGCCGCCTGCAGAGCCTGCTCCAGGACTTCAACGGGCGCTTCGCGCAGCTGGAGACCGAGCGCACCGAACTGCTCGCCGGGCGCGAGGCCCTGACCGTGCAGCGCGCCGAGCTCCAGGTGCGCGCGAAGGACCTGACGGCCGAGCTGGAGAAGCTGCGGAACACCGTCCACCACACCTTCGTCAACCTCTCGCTGCGCACCCTCGGCCTGGTCGAGCGGCAGCTCGGTGTCATCGAGTCCCTGGAGGAGCGCGAGCAGGACCCGGAACGGCTCGGCACGCTCTTCAAGCTCGACCACATGGCCACGGTCATGCGCCGCCACAGCGAGAACATGCTGGTCCTCGCGGGAGCGGACCACGGCCACGGCCACCCGGGCCCGATCCCGCTGGTCGACGTCCTGCGCGCGGCCGTCAGCGAGATCGAGCGGTACGAGCGCGTCACCATCCAGTCCCTGCCGCCGAACGCCCAGGTCGCCGGATTCGCCGCGGACGACCTCAGCCACCTGGTCGCGGAACTCCTGGAGAACGCCACCTCGTTCTCGCCGCCCGACTCCCACGTCCAGCTCTCCGGCTGGCTCCTGGAGAGCGGCGAGGTGATGCTCTCCGTCCAGGACGAGGGCATCGGCATGTCGTCCGTACGGATGGGCGAGCTCAACACCCGCCTGGCCGACCCCGCGCTCTTCGAGGCCGGCGAGCAGAACGCCGACGGGGCCGGGCTCGGTCTCCGGGTGGCCGCGCTGCTCGCCGCCCGGCACGGCGTACGCGTGGAGCTGCGCGAGCAGAAGGGGAGCGGGGTGGCCGCGGTCGTCGTCCTCCCGGAGGCCCTGCTGCCCAAGGACCTCCCGGCGGCCACGCCCCCGCCCGTCACCGCCCCGGGCGACGCGCCCGCGCTGAACCTGCCGGGCTCGGTGGCCGAGGCCAACTCCAACACGCTGCCGGGCCGCGCCGCGTCCACCTCGGACGACCCGATGATCGCGGCGGCGGAACGCGCCCTCGCGGAGGCGGGGGCGCCGGAGACGCCGGTGACCCCGGAGACGCCGGTGACCCCGGAGGCGCCGGTGACCCCGGAGGCGCCGGTGGCCCCGGAGGCGGACGCGGAGTCCGAGGCCCCTGACGCGGATGAGACCGCGGAGGCGGACGCGGCCCCGGAGGTAGACGGGACTCCGGAGGCCCCCGAGGCCGACGCGCCCTCCGAGACGCCGGAGGCCCCCGCGACCCCCGAGGCCGACGCGCCCTCCGAGACCCCGGAGGCCCCCGAGGCCGACCCCGAGCGCACGCTTCAGGTCCGCCTGCCCCGGCCGCCGCAGACGGCGGACGCGGCGGACGCGATCGCCGCCGGCCCGTACGCCATCGGCCCCGACCGCCACGAGCGCGCCGCGGACGAGGCCCCGGCCCCCGTCACACCCGCGGCAGCGGAACGCGCGGAACCGGCGGAGACCGTCCCCGCGCCCCGCAGGCCCGAGGGTGAGGCCGTCACCGACAAGGGGCTGCCCAAGCGGACGCCCAAGGTCGTGCGGCCCGCCGGGGCGCCCGTGGCCGAGCGGCGGGGGAGCGTCGACAAGGAGGCCCTGCGGCGCAGGCTCGGCGGCTTCCAGCAGGGGGCCAGGGACGGCCGCCGCGACGTCGAGGCCGAACTCGCCGGGGGCGCCGGCCCCACACGTACCGAGCACGCCGAGCCGGCAGGCCGTAGCGACGGCCGGACCGGAGAGACGGGGGACACAGTCGAGGAGGCACGTAGTTGACTGCGCCCAGCACATTCGGGCTGAGTACCGAGGCCCGGAACCTGCACTGGTTGCTGAGCAATCTCGTCGAGGAGGTGCCAGGGGTCCACTCGGTCACCGTCGTCTCGTCCGACGGGCTGATGCTGCTGTCCTCCGACCCCGGCCACCACGACGCCGCCGGGCCCGCGGCCCCGCAGAGCGGCCCGCGCGGCTCCAGCGCCGACCTGGCGACCATCGTCTCCGGCATCGGCAGCCTCACCGTCGGCGCCGCGAAGCTGATGGACGGCGGCGGCGTGAAACAGACCATGGTCGCCATGGACGAGGGCAGCGTCTTCGTCATGTCGATCAGCGACGGATCGCTGCTCGGGGTGCACGCCTCCCCCGACTGCGACATGGGCGTCATCGCGTACCACATGGCGCTCTTCGTCGGCCGCGCCGGACACGTACTCACCCCCGAACTCCGCAGTGAGCTGCGCAAATCGATGGAGAGCGCCCAGTGAGCCACGCCGCAGCCGGACCCGCCCGCAAACTGCCCGTCCGGGGGGCCGGCAAACGGCCCGCGCGGGTCCGCCCGTACTCGCTCACCGGCGGTCGCACCCGCTTCGGGCACGTCCTGCTGGTCGAGACGTTCGTCGCCGCGCTGGAGGCCCCCGAGGAGCGCCGCGAACTCACCAACGGCAGCCTGACGACCCGTCTGATGCCGGAGCTCAGGGCGATCGTCGAGCTCTGCCGCCGGATGCGCACCGTCGCCGAGATCTCGGCGCTGCTGAAGATGCCGCTCGGCGTGGTCCGGGTGCTGCTCAGCGACTTGGCCGACCAGGGAAAGATCCGCGTGTACGGGACCGGGCACGGCACCGGCCAGCCCGACCGCGCACTGCTCGAAAGGGTGCTCGATGGACTCCGCCGTCTCTGAGTCGCTGTTCGCACCGCGGCAGCCGGGCCCGGAGTCGCAGCCCGAGGAGAAGCTCCAGCCCTGGCAGCTGGACCGCACCAGGGCCCCGATCGCCACGAAGATCGTGGTCGCGGGCGGCTTCGGCGTCGGCAAGACCACGTTCGTGACCGCGGTCTCCGAGATCACCCCGCTGCAGACCGAGGCCATGATGACCCGGGCCAGCGAGGACACCGACGACCTCAGCGCCACCCCGGACAAGGCCACCACGACCGTCGCCATGGACTTCGGCCGGCTCACGCTGGACGACGACCTCGTGCTGTACGTGTTCGGCACCCCGGGCCAGCAGCGCTTCTGGTTCATGTGGGACGACCTGGTGCGCGGTGCGATCGGGGCCGTCGTCATGGCCGACACCCGCCGCCTCGCCGACTGCTTCCCCGCCCTCGACTACTTCGAGAGCTGCGGCCTGCCGTACATCGTGGCCGTCAACCACTTCGAGGGAACGCCGGACTTCGAGGCCGAAGACGTCCGGGAGGCCCTGACCGTACCGGCGCACGTGCCCGTAGTGATCATGGACGCGCGCAACCGGATCACGGTGGTCGAGTCCCTGCTGGCCCTCGTCGGCCACGCCCTCGACGCCACCCCGGCATAGCCCCCAGCCTCCCCCCTCAGCACCACACAACGGAGAACCGCGATGCGGAAGATACTGATAGTCGGAGCCGGTCAGTCCGGGCTCCAGCTCGCCCTGGGACTGCAGTCCAAGGGGTACGAGGTCACCCTGATGTCCAACCGCACCGCCGACGAGATCCGCTCCGGGCGGGTCATGTCCACGCAGTGCATGTTCCACACCGCGCTCCAGCACGAGCGGGACCTCCAGCTCAACTTCTGGGAGTCGCAGGCCCCCCGCATCGAGGGCCTCGGCGTCTCGGTCGCCGCCCCCGACTCCTCGCGGGCCGTCGACTGGGTCGGCAGGCTCGACGGGTACGCCCAGTCCGTGGACCAGCGCGTCAAGATGGCCGGCTGGATGGACACCTTCGCCCAGCGCGGCGGACAGCTCGTCATCCACGGCGCGGCCGTCTCCGACCTGGACTACTTCTCCCGCGCCTACGACCTGGTGCTGGTCGCGGCCGGCAAGGGCGAGCTGGTCTCGATGTTCGGCCGGGACGCCTCCCGTTCGCCGTACGACGCCCCGCAGCGCGCGCTGGCCGTCGCGTACGTGCACGGCATGGGCCCGCGCCCGGAGCACCCGGAGTTCGACGCGGTCCGCTGCAACCTCGTCCCGGGCGTCGGCGAGCTCTTCGTGATGCCGACCCTGACCACGTCCGGCCGCGCCGACATCCTGTTCTGGGAGGGCGTCCCGGGCGGGCCGCTCGACGCGTTCCAGGGCATCAAGGACCCCTCCGAGCACCTGGCGAAGACCCTGGAGCTGATGGAGAAGTTCACGCCCTGGGAGTACGCCCGCGCCACCAAGGTCGAGCTGACCGACGCCAACGGCACCCTCGCCGGCCGCTACGCCCCAACCGTCCGCAAGCCGGTCGGCCGGCTGCCCGGCGGCGGCCTGGTGCTCGGCGTCGCGGACGTGGTCGTCGCCAACGACCCGATCACCGGCCAGGGCTCCAACTCGGCGTCCAAGTGCGCCGCCGCCTACCTCGACTCGATCGTGGAGCACGGCGACCGCGAGTTCGACGAGGCGTGGATGCAGGCCACGTTCGACCGCTACTGGGACACCGCCCAGCACGTCACCAAGTGGACCAACGCCATGCTCGGCGTCCCGCCGGAGCACGTGCTGAACCTGATCGGCGCCGCCGGACAGCTCCAGCCGGTCGCGGACCGCTTCGCCAACGGCTTCAACGACCCGGCGGACTTCGAGAACTTCTTCTTCGAGCCGGAGAAGGCGGACGCCTACCTCGCCTCGGTGGCGGGCCCGGCCGCCTGATCGTGCCCTCCGGCCCCGGCTCCTACGACGCCGGGGCCGAGGACGCGCCGTACCCCTCGTCCGAGCCGTCCGTCGCGCCGGCGGGCAGCTCCGGGCCCTCGTACGAGGCGAGCGGCGTGCCGTCCGGGTCGGGCCGGACCGCGCCGAGCACCGGGTTGGACGCCACGGGCGAGACCTTCACGCTGGTACCGGGCCGGGGCGCCTGCACCACCAGGCCGTTTCCGATGTACAGCGCCACATGGGTCGCCTTCGGGAAGTAGACCACCAGGTCGCCGGGGCGCAGCGCGTTCATGGGGACCCGGGGCAGCTGCCGCCACTGCTCCTGCGAGGTGCGCGGAATGACGCGCCCCGCGCTTGCCCACGCCTGCGAGGTGAGCCCGGAGCAGTCGAAGGAGCCCGGACCCTCCGCGCCCCACACGTACGGCTTGCCGATCTGCCGGACCGCGTACCCGACGGCCTCGCCGCCCTGGGCGGTCGGCGGCCGGGACGAGGAGAGCGCGCCCGAGGCCACCAGGGCGTCCTGGGCCCGGTCCGTGTTCTTCCGCTCCAGCCCCGAGACCTCGGCGAGCTGGTCCGCGGTGAGCGAGGCGAGCTTCGCCTCCACCTGTTTCAGCCGGGTCCGTACGGTGTCGCGGTCCTTCTTCTTCCGCGCGGCCAGGGTCCGCTGCTCGGCGAGCACCTTGCGGGACTCCTTCGCCAGCTCAGCGGCCCGCTTCTCGGCCGCGCCGAGCCGCTGCACGGCCGCCACCCGCCCGGCGGCGAGGCGCTGGATGACCTGGCCCTGGGTCAGGGCGGCCTCCGGGTCGCGCATCAGGAGCAGCCGCAGATACGCGGAGAGCTCGGACCGGCCCTGGTACTGCTCCCGGGCCAGCTGCCCGGCGGCGTCCCGGCCCCTGGCCAGCGAGCGGCGCGCGGTGACGAGGGCCGCGTCGAGCTTCTTCGCCTCCGCGGCACGCTTCTTCAGCTCGGCCGTCGTGCCGTTGTAGGTCTCGGTGGCCTCTTCGGCCTGCTGGTAGAGGCGCTGCAGTTCGGTCAGCAGCCCGGCGACACCGCCGGCTTCGGGGGCGGGGGCGGGGGCGGCTACGGCCGTGGCCGGCGAGATGACGACGACGGCGGCCAGCGCCGCCGTACCGAGGGAACGCACCAGGGTGCCCGACGACACGACATCACCTCCGGAACCGGGGTGAATCGTGCGACTACCCCATGAGTGAGCGCAATTCGTTCATACGCTCACCCGTGCGACGGGGTGATGCAAGAAGCCACGGCCGTGGCGGCCGTCCACCGCCTTCCGGATTCGCCCGTAAGGCGGTGCGCGGCGTCAGGCGACCGGGAACGCGTACACCGTGCGGCCGCGCCGGACGATCGCCGTCTTGTCGTACGCCAGCACCTGGTAGCCGGCCTTGACGGTCTCGCCGTCCGGGGCCTGGTTGCCGATGTCCTGGAACTTCCAGAGGCGCTTGCCGTCGGCGGCGGAGAAGGCGGTGACCTGGCCGGGGTCCGCGGCGAGCACCGTGCTGCCCGAGCCGCTGACGGAGACCACGGGAGCCTTGTCGCCCGCCGCTTCCGTGGACCGGCGCCACTTCGGCTTCCCGGTCTTGGGGTCGAGCGCCCCCACCTCCTGGTTGCGGTTCGTCGTGTACAGCAGGTCGCCCGAGGGGAGGGACGCCCCGAAGACGGAGCCCCGGGTGCCCTTCAGCGTCCACTTCGCCTTTCCTGCGGGCGTTTCGAAGGCGCGCAGATGGGGGCCGTCCGCCGCGTAGATGGTGCCCTCCTCGTCGCCGACGGCCGCGCCGTCGAGTGCGACGTTCCCGAACCTGCGGCTCCACTGCGCCTTGCCGGTCTCACGGTCGAAGCTGCGGAAGATGCCCTTCTTCTTCGCGGCCTTCAGGGCGGCCGGGGTGAGGGTCCGGGAGTCCTGCCGCACGACGATGGCGTCCGGCCGGATCGCGATCAGCCGGAAGACGGGTGCGATCGGGCCCCGGCCGCTGGGCACCGGGGTCCGCCACAGCTCCTTGCGCTGCACGATGTCGTACCCGAACAGGTAGGACTTGACGACCTGCCGGTCCTTGCCGGGCTTCTTGCCCTTCTTCGGCTTGGGGGCCTTCACCGTGGCCTTGTGCGACCCGGTGAACCAGATGACCGACCCGGCCGAACCGACGAGCGTACGGACCGAGAGGTCCGGTGCGTCCTGGAAGCCGTCGGCGTACGCCACGCGGTGGGCGACCTTGCCGTCCTTCGCTGACAGCCACAGGAACTCCGACGGACCCGCGACGAAGCACAGCTCGTCGCCCGCCGCCAGGGCGGCCTGTCCCTTGGCCCCGTCGGCGTTCTCCCAGAGCCGTCGGCCGGTGCGCAGGTCGACGGCGCTCACATGGCTGTCGTCGGTGAGGACCAGCAGACGGTCCTTCACGAGCGCGGCGGTGAGGGGAACCGGCTCGGACGCGGGGTGGTTGTAGATCCAGCGCGGTGTCGGCGCGACCCCCGCGACGCTGGGCCCGCCCGATGTCGGCGCCGGCTTCGGGTCCGGGCCGGGCTTGTCCTCGTCGTCGCCGGAGGTCAGCGCGTACAGCGTCCCGCCGCCGACCAGCAGCCCGGCCACGCCGCCCACCGCGCCGAACAGCAGCCCGCGCCGGCTGGGCCCGGAGCGCCGGGGCTCGGCGGGCGGTGCGATGTTCGGGATGGGCGCGGGCGGCAGGGGCACGGGGGCGGGCTGGGGCGCCTGCTGCTGGTACGGCGGCTGGGGCTGCGGCTGCGGATACCCGTAGGCGGACTGGTCCGGCCACGGAGCGGGCTGCCCGGGCTGTCCCTGCTGGGCGGGCTGCCCGATCGCCCCGAGCTGCGTGGTGCGGGTGTCCGGAACGGCGCCGGACACGTCCGGGACCGTGCCGCCCGCGGCGACCGTCGGCTGCTGCCACTCGGGCACCGGGGTCGGCTGGTGCTCCGGCGGCACGGCGTCCTGTATGTCGGGCTCGGGCTCCGGCCGGGGCGCGGGCGCGACCGCGTCCCAGACGTCCCCGTACGACTTCGGGGGATGGGCACTCCGGCCGCCCGAGGGGTTCTCGTCGGACACCGGATACTGATCGGACACGGGGTTCTCCACGGACACGTTCTTTTCGGGCACGGGCAGGTTCACGGGCGGGACGGCGCCCACGGGTGCGGCGGCGGACGACGGCGCGGAATCGGGTGTCGGCGGGGCGTCGGCCCCGGGCGTGGCGCCGGACGCGGGCGGCGGGGTGTCGGCGCCGGGCGCCGGGCCCGCCCCGGCCGGCGAGTCCGCCCCTCCCGCCAGCCTCCGGGCCGTGGCGCCCTGTTGGGCCACCGACGCCGCGAGCTGCCCCGGGAGCCAGTCGCCCGCCGCCAGGGCGGACGCGCCCTCCAGGGCGAGTTCGGCGGCCACCGTGCCCGCCGTGGGGCGGTCGGCCGGGTCCTTCGCCAGGCAGCGGGCGATCAGCTCGCGCAACTCGCCGGGGACCCCGCCGAGCTCCGGGGCGGCCTCGGCGATGCGGTCGGCGGCCTCGGCCGGGGGACCGTCCGCCAGCGGGGTCGTCCCGGTCGCCGCGTAGGCGAGCAGCAGGCCGAGCACGAAGAGGTCGGAGGCCGGGCCCGCCTCCTCGCCCGCGAGCTGTTCCGGGGTCAGGTAGCCGAGCCGTACGGAGAGCCGGCCGCCCGGGCCCGCCGACGCCTCGGCCGCCGCGCCCAGCGGGCCGAAGGCGGTGAGCCGGGGGCCGTCCTCGGCGAGGAGCACGGTCCCGGGCGCGAGTCCGTGCAGCACGGCGCCGGTGGCGTGGACCCGGGACAGGGTCTCGGCGAGTCCGGCGCCCAGTATCCGTACGGCACGCCCGGGCAGCGGCCCCGCTGCCTCTATGGCCTCGGCCAGGGTCAGCGCGGGGACGTACGCGGCGGCGGTCCAGGGCGCGTCGGGCTCGTCCCCGCGGGTTTCCAGCGGCCCGTCGACCCAGCCCCCGGCGAGCCGGCCCGCGAGGCGCGCCTCGGCGTCGAAGCGGTGGCGGAAGGCGGGCGAGGCGGCGAGCTCCGGCCGGGCGGCGGTGACCACGACGAGCCCGGCGGGGTCCTCGCCGCGCGCGAGGTACTGCACGGCGGCGGCCGTCTCACGCACGCGGGCCAGCACGGTGTACGGACCGAAGCGACGTGGCTCGTCCTGACGCGGCGCCTCCATGGCGCATCCCCCCTTGTGACCGTCCCCGTCCCGTCCCCAGGGACCAGACGTTCGATCCTAGTGGGGCGGTTCCTCGGGCTTGCCGCCCGGCTTCGACCACGGCCACCGGGGCCGCTCGCGACCCTCGGGGGCGTACTCGTAGATCCACCCCCGCTGGATGCCGAGCCGCTTCGTGTGACCGGCCGGGGTCCTGCGGTACGCGTGCACCGTGGGAGGTCCGCCGGCCGCGTCCGGGACCGGGACCTCGTACCACTTGGGCGGGTGGCCGGTCGCGCCGGTCAGGACGGGCAGGACCCGGCCGTCCAGCGGGCCGCCGACGAAGGCGGTGTTCTCACTTCTCACCGGGCCAGTCTGACCGATCGGACGGACCGGAGCCGGACGGGCCGCCGGTCCCGGTCAGCCGGGCGGCAGCAGATGCGCGGCCGCGCCGGTCAGCGGGGCCAGCCGGTCCACCAGCCGCCCGGCCGGGCCCTCGGCGGTCTCCAGCGGGAGCAGCGCGGCCACGGCCGCCGCGGTCTGCGGGTCCGAGGACGAGGTGACGGCCAGCAGGCCGATGAACTGGTCGACCAGCCAGTCCCGCAGCCCGGCGGCGTCCGGCCGCTTGCCCTCGTCCAGCCAGATCAGCGAGGCCGCCTCGACCGCCGCGATCCAGGTGCGCACCATCATGCTCATCCGGGGCGCGGGTTCGCTGTGCTCGTCCTGGCCCAGGTGGCACAGGATCTGCTCGGCCGCCGCGCGCCGTACCTCGTCCACGATGGTGGTCGTCCGGGAGGTCTCGGCGACGCTGCCGCCCCGGAGCAGGGCGCTGAAACCGGCGTCGTGCTCGTCCACGAAGGCCAGATAGCGGTCGAGGACGCGGGCCACCCGCTCGGTCGGCGGGCCCTCGGCGGGCTCGGAGAAGCACAGCTTCAGCTGCTCGGCGGCGGAACGGAGCGCCGCCTCGTACAACTGCTGGCGCCCGCCCGGGAAGTAGCGGTACACCAGCGGGCGCGACACCCCGGCCACCGTCGCGACCTCGTCCAGCGAGACCTCGTCGGGGGGCCGGTGGGCGAAGAGCGTGAGGGCCGCGCCGAGCAGCTGGGTGCGGCGTTCCTCGACGCTGAGTCTTCGGTACGCGCGGCCGGGCGGCGCGGCGGCAGCTGGGGTCATGGCCCCCAGCCTAAGCGTGACCGCCCTCATGCCAGCAGGCCCGAGCTCTTCCAGAGCCTGCGCCCCACCCCGTTCAGGACACCGATGTCCTCGAAGAAGTCGGTCAGCCGCTTGGCGCCCGTCTGCATGACCTCCGTGCGGTGTCCGCTGGCCCTGACCTGGGCGACGGCCTCGTGGCGGTCGAGCCCGACGTTCTCGTACACCCGCGGGTTGATGAAGCAGACGGAGAAGACGCGGGCCGCCTGTCCGCAGCTGACGCGGGCCAGTTCGCGTTCCCAGCGGGGGGCGGTCACCATCTGGCGGCGCAGCTCCTCGCGGGCGTAGCGGACGTGGCGCGCCTCCTCGATGACGTGGATGCGGGTCACGCCGCGCACCAGGGGCTGGACGCGCTCGTCGGGGAAGGTCAGCCGCTGCATCCAGTCGAGGATCTCCTCGCCGAGGAGCGTCCCGGCGAACGAACCGGGCGTCGTGGACACGCTTTTGAGGACGCGCGCCATGTTGTGGTAGCGGCGCGG
Organism: Streptomyces sp. NPDC052299; assembly: GCF_040679335.1. Classification (NCBI taxonomy): domain Bacteria; kingdom Bacillati; phylum Actinomycetota; class Actinomycetes; order Kitasatosporales; family Streptomycetaceae; genus Streptomyces; species Streptomyces sp. NPDC052299. The sequence goes on from NZ_JBFAUP010000006.1 coordinate 232,116, forward strand.
CACGGTGTAGGTGGGGCCGCCGCCCCAGGTGATCATGCGGCCGAACATCATCGAGTGCCGGCACTCGTCGGCGATCTCGGTGAGCGCGTAGCGGACGTGGTTGCTGGTCGGGGCCTTGTCGTAGACGTGCCGTACGAGCAGCTGCATGAGGATGATCTCGAACCAGATGCCGAGCGAGGCGAGGGACGCGGCCTCGTGGCGGGCCAGTTCCTGCCGCTGGTCGTGGGACATCCGCTTCCAGAGCGGTGTGTCGTAGAGCGAGACCAGCTCGGGCGGCCAGAACCACTTGCCGTCCTCCGGCGGCGTGTCCCAGTCGAGCTCCTTGTCGGGGTCGAAGGAGTGCTTGGCGGACGCCTCCAGGAGTCGTTCGGCGATCTGCTCGCGGCCGCGCAGCGGGCCGAGTGCGTCGTGGAGCGTCTGCAGGTCGCTTGTCGTCACGGTCGTCATCGCGGAGGCACCTCACCCATGGGTTACCGACGGTCACCCATTATGAGACTGCTTGTCAGCAAGGCCGTCAATCCCTTGTGTGCGACTTGTTGACCGCGCGTCTACCAACGTGTGAACCTGCCAACTGAGCGGGGAGCCCGCCGACTTCCCGGCAGTCGCGAGGCGAAGGAGCCGTCCGTGTCGACCCACGACCTCTACACCACCGCCCCCGAGGAACCGCTGTGGACCGTGCCCGCAACGGGCGCCGCCCGCTTCAGCTGGGACTACGACGACGGCCGCGAGCGCCTACTCGCCCTGTACCAGAAGGGCAAGGACAAGCAGTGGGACGGCAACAAGCGCATCGACTGGAGCCTGGAGGTCGACCCCGCCGACCCGCTCGGCACCCCCGACGAGGCCCTGACCCTGTACGGCACCCCGCACTGGGCGCGGATGACGGAGAAGGACCGGGGAGAGCTGCGCAAGCACTACACCTCCTGGCAGTTCAGCCAGTTCCTGCACGGCGAGCAGGGCGCGATGATCTGCGCCGCCCGCATCGTGGAGGCCGTCCCCGACCTGGACGCCAAGTTCTACTCGGCGACCCAGGCGATGGACGAGGCCCGGCACGCGGAGATATACGGCCGGTTCCTGCACGAGAAGATCGGGATGCTCTACCCGGTCAACGACAACCTGCAGAGCCTGCTCGGCGACACCCTGCGCGACTCCCGCTGGGACATGCCCTACCTCGGCATGCAGGTCCTCATCGAGGGCCTGGCGCTGGCCGCGTTCGGCATGATCCGCGACACCACCACCAAGCCGCTGCCCAAGCAGATCCTGGCGTACGTGATGCAGGACGAGGCCCGGCACGTCGCCTTCGGCCGGATGGCGCTGCGCGACTACTACAAGCAGCTCAGCGACGCGGAACGGCGCGAGCGCGAGGAGTTCGTCATCGAGGGCTGCTACCTGATGCGCGACCGGCTCAGCGGCGTCGAGGTCCTGGAGAACTTCGGCATCGGCAAACAGGAGGCGAAGGAGCTCTCCGAGCACTCCGAATTCCTCCAGCTCTTCCGCAAGCTGCTGTTCAGCCGCATCGTCCCGTGCGTCAAGGACATCGGCCTGTGGGGCGAACGCCTCCAGAAGGCGTACGTCGACATGGGCGTCCTGGAACTCGGCGACTCCAGCCTCGACCTGCTCATGGCCCAGGACGAGGAGATCGCCGAACAACTCGACAAGGAGCGCTTCGAGGCGGAGGAGCGGGCGAGGGTGGCAGAGGTGGCCGAGGCGATCGAACAGGGCGGGACGGACGGGGCCGCGGGGCGGTGACCCTAAGCGGGCCGCTCCATGCAGACGAGGTCCGCACGGTCGTCCCACGACGGCACGACGGTGAAGCCGAGACGTTCGTAGAGGGCGACGGCCCCGGTGCGCCAGCGCCAGACCGAGAGCCGCACGGCGCGGGCGCCCGAGTCGCCGGCCCGCTCCAGCGCGGCACCGAGCAGCATGGTGGCCACGCCCCGGCCGCGCGCGGCGGGGTCCGTCCAGAGCCGCTTGACCTCCACCGCTCCGTCGACCGGGCCGGTGACCACGACACAGCCCACCGCGGCACCGCCGTCCCGCGCGACGAGCACGGTGGCGTCCGCGAACGCGTGGTCCGGGTCCTCCGTCTCCCGCCGGTAGCGATCGGGCAGCCGGGACGGGTCGGGGACGGGTGCGCCCTTCTCCGCCTCCGTGCACAGGTGGTAGTCGGTGAGCAGCCCGGCCAGGCCGGGCACCGCGCGTAGCGAGCCGGGTGGCGGGGAGTCCACGGACACGGGGCGTCGGTCGTCCATGGCCCGAGAATCGCACGGCCGGGCCGCCCTCGGCCGGGCGGCCCCCCGAAGCCGCCTGGGCGCATGCCGTAGCTTGGGCGGCATGAGCATGCCCCCGCCGCCTCAGGACCCGTACGGCGCGCCCCAGGGCCCTTACGGGCCGCCGCCGTCCCAGCCGAATCCGTACGCCCAGCAGCAGCCCTGGGGCGCCCCGCAGGGGCCTGCGCCGCAGCCGTGGGGGGCTCCGCCCGGCGGGGCCGGGTTCCCGCCCGCCCGGCGGACCCGGCCCGGGGTGATCGCGGCGGTCGTCGCCGGCGCGCTCCTGGTGGCGGGCGGCATCGTCTTCGGCGTCGTCCAGCTGGGGGACGAGGCCGAGGACAAGCTGCCGGTGTCCAGTGGGTCGGACGGGTCCGGCGGGTCCGGCGGGTCCGACGGGTTCCCGGCCGCCGAGTACAAGCTGACCGTGCCGAAGACGCTGCTGGAGGGCGACTACACCCTCCAGGAGGACACCTCGGCGACGGACGGCAAGGACATCGAGGACACCTACGACCCGACCATCCGCGACCCCAGGGCCGTGGTCACGCAGTACGCGTCGAAGGACGGCGGGACGCTGATCGTCTCCGGGATGTGGGGCCGCATCAAGAAGCCCGAGTTCTCCCGCGACACGATCCTCAAGGGCGCCGCGGAGACCGAGGGGATGACCGTGGCCGTGCCCCCGCGGGAGTTCACGCCCGCCGGTTACGGGATCACCGTCGCCTGCGAGGTCGTCCGGTCCGAGGACGGGGGCGTCACCAGCACGCTGCCCATGTGCGCCTGGGGCGACGACAACACCGCCTCCTTCGTCGCCGTCGTCACCGAGGAGACCGCGCTCCAGGACCCCGACAAGGTCGACCTCGCCGAGGCGGCACGTCAGGCGGCCCAGGTCCGCAAGGAGATGCGCAAGCCGATCGGCGGCGCGGGGGCGGCGGGCTGACCGGACGTCACTGCGAGACCTCGATGATGTTCCCGTCCTTGTCGAGGCTGTGCTCGTTCCAGTACGTCCACCACTTGTCGTCCACGTGCTCGGGGACCTTGCCCTCCGGGTAGCGGGTGTATCCCTCGGGCGGCTCCTCGCCGTCCTTCACGCAGGCGCTGCCCGTGCTGCCGATGTACAGCACCGGGTACTCGCCGTCGGAGCAGACCGCGTCCGCCGTCGAGCAGGCGGACGTGAGCAGGGCGAACACCGCCCCGCAGGCGGCGAGGGCGGCGGTGGTCCGCAGCGGGCGGGGGCGACTGGTCGTACGCATCGGGGCACTCCTTCGGGGGGTGGCTGTCGGTGTCCAGGCTGCCGCCCCGGCCGCCGGGCCGCCCTGAGTACACGTACTCATTCACGAGGTCCGCGTACCTGTGCGAACGGCGCCCCCGGCCCCGGCAGCGCCCGCTCCACCGCGCCCGCGGCGCCCAGCAGCTCCGCGTCCCGCCCCCGGGCGGCGACCAGCTGGAGCCCCGCCGGGCAGCCGTCCCCGGTGAATCCGGCCGGAACGCTCGCCGCCGGATGTCCGCTCAGGTTGAACGCCCAGGTCAGCGCCGTCGAGAAGGTGTCGCCCGGGCCCTCGTGGCCGTGCGGGCGGTTGGGCGTGACCGGGGTCAGGAGCAGCGGTGTCCGGGCGAAGAAGGCGTCCAGACGGCGGTCGTTCTCCGCGCGCACCTCCGCCTCCGGCGGGCGCACGTCCCCGCTCCGCACCGCGGACCAGGCCGCCCCCGGGTCCAGCAGGTCGCAGCCGCCCCCGGTGAGCCGCACGACCCCGGCCGCCTCCAGCCGCCGTACCGCGCCCCGCGCCACCGCCGCCACCTCCGGCTCGGTCTCCGCGAAGCCCAGGTCAGGGCTGAAGGCGGCGGACAGCGGCAGCACCGGCGAAACACGCGAATACCCGTCCAGCACCCAGCGCAGATACGTCTCCGCCTCCGCCGTCGAGGCCGCCAGCACCCCGGCCGACGCGAGCCCGGACCGGTCCGGCGAGGGCAGCAGGCCGTTCGTCGTCTTCAGGCCGAACACCCCGCACCAGGCGGCCGGGATGCGCACCGACCCCGCCCCGTCGCTGCCCGTCGCCAGCGGCACCAGGCCCGCCGCGACCGCCGCCGCCGAGCCCGCCGACGAACCGCCCGGAGTCCGGTCCGGGCGCCAGGGGTTGAGCGTGCGGCCGTGCCGCCCGAGACCCCACGTCTGCCAGTCCGTCCCCGGACCGGGCACGGAGGTCGAGCCGACCGGGACGCCACCCGCCGCGATCAGCCGCTGCGCCGCGTACGAGCGGAGACCGGCGGGGCCCTTCACCGCGAAGGGGAGCCCGGCCAGCGGGAGCCGGGACGCGGCGGGGAGCCGGGCGAGCGCGTCCTCGGGCCAGACGTCGAGGAAGGCGCGGAGCCCGGGGTCCGCGCGGGCGATCGAGGCCAGCACCGCGCTCATGTCCCGGTAAGCCGTCATGCGCTCAGTCTTCCAGGGCCGCCTCCATCACCGCACGGGCGATCGGCGCCGCGCTGCCGCCGCCGCTGATGTCCGCGCGGTCGGCCTCGGCGTCCTCCACGACCACGGCGACCGCGACCGCCGGGCGGGGCGCGCCGTCGGCCTGCGCCCAGGAGATGAACCAGGCGTACGGCAGGTCCGAGTTGTCGACGCCGTGCTGGGCGGTGCCCGTCTTGCCGCCGACCGTCGCCCCGTCGATCGCCGCGTTCGTCCCCGTACCGTCCTGGACGACGTCGATCATCATCTGCCGCAGCTGTGTCGCCGTCATCGGGTTCATCGCCCGGTGGTAGGAGCGCGACCCCGTGGTGCGTACCGTCGCCCCGTCGTGCTTCGTCGTCCGCTCCACGAGGTGCGGGTACATCAGCTCGCCGCCGTTGGCGACGGCCGCCGCGACCATGGCCATCTGGAGCGGGGTCGCGGTGGTGTCGAACTGGCCGATCGAGGACTGCGCCAGCTGGTCGTCGCTCATCTCCGTGTCGAAGTTGCTCTTCGCCACCCCGGACGGGATCTTCAGACCGGGGTCGTTGAAGCCGAACCGTTCGGCCGCCGCCACCATCCCGTCGAGCCCGACCTCCACCCCGAGGTGCGCCATGACGGTGTTGCAGGAGACCCGGATCGCGTCGGCGAGGGACGCCTTCTCGCAGCCGCGCGACTCGTTGGGCAGCACGGTCGAGGTGCCCGGCAGGACGTACGGGGACGGGGTGTCGGTCTCCGCGTCCGGATCGGTGACGACCTCCGTGTCCAGGGCGGCCGCCGCCGTCACGATCTTGAACGTGGAGCCCGGCGGATAGGTCTGCCGGATCGCCCGGTTGAGCATGGGGCGGCTCTCCGCGCCGTTCAGCTCCCGCCAGGCGTCCGTGACGGACGAGCCGGTGCCGGAGAGCCGCCCGGGGTCGTACGAGGGGGTCGAGACCAGGGCCAGGATGCGCCCCGTCGCCGGTTCGACGGCGGCGACCGCGCCCCGCCGGTTGCCCAGGCCCTCGTACGCGGCGCGCTGCATCGCGTCCCGGACCGTGGTCACGACGTCCCCGCCCGGCTGCTGGGTCCGGGTGACCTCGCCCCACAGGGGGAGCGGGGCGAGCAGCGGGTCGGTGCCGGCGAGGATGCCGTCCTCGGCGTTCTCGATGAGGGTGGTGCCGTACGTCTGCGAGGCGTAGCCGGTCACCGGCGCGTACAGCGGCCCGTAGCGGTAGGTCCGCTCGTACGCCAGCTGCTCGCCGGTGTCCTTCGAGCCGGTCACGGGCCGCCCGTCGGCCAGGATGTTGCCGCGCGGCTGGTCGTAACGGGCGATGGTGTTGCGGCGGTTGGCCGGGTTGTCGTCCAGCGCGTCGGCCTCGAAGACCTGGACCCGGGCGGCGTTGGCCAGCAGCGCGACGAGCAGCAGCAGGCAGAACGCGGCGGCGTGCCGGATGTAGCGGATCACCGCTCGTCCTCCCCGGCCGGTGACTGCGACGGGCCCGCCGGGACCGACGCCACCACACCCGTCTCCACCTCGTCCGGCGCCGGTCTGCGGGCGAGGTCGCTCACCCGGATCAGCAGCGCCACGATGATCCAGTTGGTGACCACGGACGAACCGCCCTGCGCCAGGAAGGGCATCGCCATCCCGGTCAGCGGGATCAGCCCCGTCACCCCGCCCGCGATCACGAAGACCTGGAGCGCCAGGATCGAGGCGAGGCCGATCGAGAGCAGCCGCCCGAACGCGTCGCGCAGCGAGAGCCCCGCCCGGAATCCGCGCGCCACCAGCAGCGCGTACAGCAGGAAGAGCGCGGTCAGCCCGGCGTAGCCCAGCTCCTCGCCCGCCGTCGCCAGGATGAAGTCGGACTTGGCGGCGAACCCGATGAGCACGGAGTGGCCGAGCCCCAGCCCCGTACCGAGCATCCCGCCGGCCGCGAAGGCGAACAGGGACTGCGCCAGCTGGCCGGGACCGCGTCCGGCGTCGATCGAGGCGAACGGGTCGAGCCAGTCCTGCACCCTGCTGTGCACGTGCGGTTCGAACGAGCCGACGACGAACGCGCCGACCGCCGCGAGCAGCAGCCCCACCGCGATCCAGCCCCGGCGCCCGGTCGCCACGTACAGCAGGATCACGAACAGGCCGAAGAAGAGCAGCGAGGTGCCCAGATCGCGTTCCAGGACCAGGACGCCGACGCTGAGCAGCCAGATCGCCACGATCGGGCCGAGCACCCGCCCGGTGGGCAGCTGGAACTTCCAGACCTTGCGGCCGGTGTACGCGAGGGCGTTGCTGTTCGCCGCGAGGTAGGCGGCGAAGAACACCGCGAGCAGGATCTTGGCGAACTCGCCGGGCTGGAAGGAGAATCCGCCGACCCGGATCCAGATCTTCGCCCCGTTCACGGCCGGGAAGAAGATCGGCACGATCATCAGGACCAGCGCTGCGGCCACCGAGACGTACGCGTAGCGCTGGAGGACGCGGTGGTCGCGCAGGAACACCACGACCGCGATGAAGAAGGCGACCCCGATCGTGGACCAGATCAGCTGGGTCGGCGCCGCCCGGTCGCCCGGGGTCTCCAGGTCCAGCCGGTAGATCAGCACCAGGCCGATCCCGTTGAGCAGGACGGCGATGGGCAACAGCAGCGGATCGGCGTACGGGGCGCGGAGCCGCACCGCGAGATGCGCGAGCAGCGCCAGCAGCCCGAGCCCGCCGCCGTAACCCGCGACGTCGGGCGGGACCGCGTCGTCGTGGGCGAGCCCGACCGCGGCGTAGCCGTAGACGGAGATGAGGACGGCCCCGATGAGGAGCGAGAGTTCCACGCCGCGCCGCCTGGGCAGGCGCAGCTCGGGCGGGGGTGCGTCCGCCGTCGATGCGGTCATGCCCCGCAACGTAGCAAGACGCGGGTGTTATGTCGGTTATGTCGCGGCGCGTACGAGCGGCCCCTCGCCGTCCGGTCCCGCGTAGCGGGGCAGCGTCAGCCGGGCCACCGCCCCGCCGTCCGGCGCGTTCCCGAAGGTGAGCACCGCGCCCATCACCTCGGCCTGCCCGGCCGCGATGGTCAGCCCGAGGCCGTGCCCCTTGCCGCCGCCCTCGGTGCGGAAGCGCTGCGGGCCGCCCTCCGTCAGGTAGGCCGGGAAGCCGTCGCCGTGGTCCCGCACGGTCACCACGGGCCCGTCGACGGTCAGCACCACGGGCGGCCTGCCGTGCCGGTGGGCGTTGCCGATCAGGTTGCCCAGGACGCGTTCCAGGCGCCGCCTGTCCGTCTCGACGCGCACCGGCTCCCCGGTGACCTCGACCCGGGTGTCCGTGCCCTGCGCGGCGCGGGCGGCGAGCGGGGCCAGCTCGTGGACGGCCAGATCGACGTGTTCGGTGCGGGCGTCCAGGCGGGAGATCTCCAGCAGGTCCTCGGTCAGGGCGCGCAGGGCCCGGGCCCGGTCCTGCACCAGCTCGGACGGGCGGCCCGGCGGCAGCAGCTCGGCGGCGGCCGACAGACCGGTGAGCGGGGTCCGCAGCTCGTGCGCCACGTCCGCGGTGAACCGCTGTTCCGCCTGGAGCTTGCGCTGGAGCGCCGAGGCCATGGTGTCGAGCGCCCCGGCGACGACGGCGACCTCGTCCTGCCGCCGCGACGGGTCCGCCGTGCGCGGGTCGTCGACACGGGCGTCCAGGTCGCCCGCCCCGATCCGCCGGGCCACCCGCGCGGTCTGGTGCAGCCGCCGGGTGACCCGGGTGACCGCGAACGCGCCGACCAGCAGCGTGGCGCCGATCGCCAGCACCGAGGAGCCGAAGATCGCCCCGTCCAGGCCGTTGATGGTGCGGGCGCTCTGGGCGTAGTCCGTCCAGGCGGCGAGCGCGTGCCCGCCGTCCGCCGGGGCCGCCGCCCACATCACGGGCCGCCCGGCGAGCCGGCCGACCATCGTCCCGCGCCGCCCGCCGGAGGCCAGCGCCCGCAGCGGCCCGGGCAGCTCCGGCGGATCGACCCCGGAGCGCGGCGGCAGGGCCTCGCCGGCCTCGTAGGCGCGCGACACCTCGGTCAGCCGGGTGAGGGACTTCTCGCGGGCGTGCCCGACGGTCTGGCGGGTGACCGCGGTGTGCACCAGGACGCCGAGGAGCGCGGCGAGCCCGCAGCACATCACGGTGATGAACACCGCGGCCTTCCAGGTCAGCGTCGCGGTCCAGGCCGGGAGGCGCGGCCGGGAACGCCGCCGCGGGGCCCGCGCCCGGCGGCTCACCTGCGCTCCGCCGACAGGGAGGCCGTGGGCCGGGGCGTGCGCGGGGCGGAGGGGCGCGGCACCGGCGTGCGCCGTCCGCCGTCGCGGGTGCGCAGGATCTCGTCCTGCGTCGGCAGCATCGCGCGCTGCCGCTCGTCCCAGGACCAGGCCGTGCGGTACTCGTAGCCCGTGATCGCCGACGGCGCCCGCATGATGAGGTCGAGCCCGGCGAGCTGGACGCTGATGACGGCGTCCGAGGTGGACATGATCCGGGTCAGCCCGCCGGACTCCGGCATGTAGACCCGTACGGACAGCTGGCGGCCGGGCATGCGGACCGCGAGGACCATCTCGTCCCGGCCGTCGCCCGTGAGGTCCCGGAAGTACGGCGGCAGCACCGGGCAGGTCCGGGGCGCCGACCGGCAGGCTTCGACCAGCTCCACCGTCCGGGCCGGCAGCTCGCCGCCCTCCCCGGCCCGCTCGGGCGGCACCTTCAGGCCCGCCCGCACCACCGCGACCGGGTCGAGCCGGCGCACGTCGCCACCGGTGACCCGGATGCCGGGGATGCGCGCGGTCTCGCCCTCGCCGTAGTCGTAGGGGGCGGCGGACGCCGGGGGGAGCGTCGGCCACAGCCGCACCGGGCCGTGCGCGGGCGCCGCCCGCCCGGCGCTCCGCAGCTCCCCGCCGGTACCGCAGCCGGCCAGCAGCACGGCCCCCAGGGTCACCAGGGCGGGCAGCCGCAGACGCATGACTTCCTCCGTTCCCGGCGGGCGGACGGGCCGACCCCGCCGACCTTATGCGGAAGGAAGTCTCTTATGTGTATTTAGTGCTGATGGCGCATTCGGTGCTGACGCCCGGTCAGGGCGGCGCCGCCTACTGCTGGTACGGGTTCTGCCCCTGCCCCGAAGGCCCCTGGGCGCCCGGCGCGTAACCCTGCTGCGGCGCCTGTCCGAACGGGTTCCCGCCCTGCGAGGCCATCTGCTGGGACAGCAGCTGGTCGGCCTGCTCCTTGGGTATCCGCTGCTCGCCGCCGCAGAACGTGCACTGCGTGGCGTACGAGGTCGAGATCGGGAACAGCGGCACGAAGAACAGCGTGAACTTCGTGACCCGCTTGCGCAGCGTGTGCGCCGCCGGGTTCCCGCACCAGCCGCAGACCAGCGTGAGGATCGCCAGCTGGTACAGATAGCCCCGCGTGCCGAAAATGATCATGTCGATTCCTTCCCCGTGTTCCCCGGGAGCGCCCGGCGGCAGAGCGCCAGCAGCTTTTCGTCGGTGTACGTGTCGTGGCTGCCGTAGGCGCCTTCCGGCGCGTTGTGACGGCGTACGGAGGTGAGCTCGGCGAGCAGCACACGTGCCGCGTCCGACCCTGCACCAGCGGGCCCCGTCCGCGCCAGGCATTCCGCCACCCGGACCCGGACCCGCCGGTTCTGCTCCCAGGCGGCCAGCAGCACCGGGACGGACTCCTCGGCACGACCGGAAACCTCCCACAGAGCGATCGCCGCGTCCACCCTCAGCCACACGTTCCCTTCGTACAGCAGCTCCCGCAGCCGGGGCGCGGTCGCCGCCGCCCGCGCGCCGAGCCGCCGCACCGCGCCCGCCGCCGCCCGTCGCGCGTCCACGTCCCAGGCGGCAAGACCGGCGGTCAGCGCGGGCAGCACCGCGTCGGCGTCCCCCTCCACCGCCCACAGCGCCCCGGCCGCCTCCGCAGCCTCCACCGTGCCGGTCCGCCGCATCAGGGCCCGCAGTTCCGGTACGGCGCAGAGCGAGGCGGGCCCGAAGGCGCCGAGCGCCCGTAACGCCGCCGTGCGCAGCCGTTCGCCGCCGGACTCCGGCGCCCCGCGCAGCACCCGCAGCACCTCCGGGGCCGCCGCGCCCGCCCGGAGCGCGGTGAGCGCGCCCAGCAGCGGCCCCACCCGGTCGAACGCGCACTCGTCGAGCACCGCCTCGCCCAGCCGCCGCTGCAGCGCACCGGTCAGCGGCCGGGCCGCCTCGCCCAGGCGGGCGACCCCGGTCTCCAGCTCGGGCGGCACCAGGGGATGTCCGAGGGCCGCCGTCAGGGCGGGCAGGGCGCGCGGGTCGCCCAGCCGGGCCAGGGCCGTCGCCGCACTGCCCAGCCGGGTCCGCCCGTCCGGACAGGTCCGCACCCAGTCCCCGGGGTCCGCCGCGACCCGCGCCGCCAGCGCGTCCGCCGCCGGGGCGGCCAGCCCGGACAGCCCCTCCAGCAGGTGCGCCGCCGCCTCGGCGAGCCTCGGCTCGGGCGCGGCCAGCTGCTCGCCCACCAGCCGCACCAGCTCCGCGTACGAACCCCGCCAGCCGCCGATCAGCCGGTCGCTCATGCGGACGGCGTCGACGCGCTGCCAGGGGTCGGGGCTGCGCAGCTGGTCGGCCAGGAGCGCGGTCCGCTCGGCGACCCGGTCGTCGAGCCCGGTGTGCAGCGCGCGCAGCAGATCGGCCGTCCAGGGCGCGGCCCGCCCCGCCGTCTCCTCGGCGGACAGCGCCCGCACCTGCCCCCGCAGGGTGAGCGGGACCGCCTCGGCTTCCGGCCCCGGCGGCTCCACGGGGCGCGCCCGGGGACCGCCGGGGCCGGAGGACGAGGTGCGCAGCTGCCCCAGCAGGCCCGTCACCACGGGCACCACGTCGCCCGGCAGCGCGCCCGGGGCGCAGCGCGCCAGCTGGGCCAGGGCCGCGAGCCGAAGCCCCGGCGGCCCGGGGTCCCTCGCCAGCCGGCCGAGCCAGTCGGCGACCGGACCCGCCAGCGGCCGGTGGCGCAGGGCGAGCCGTCCCGCCGCCTCGACCAGGGCGAGCCGCACCTCCTCGTCCCGCTCCGCCGCCAGCCGCGCCCGCAGCAGGGCCAGCACCCTGGCCGGGTCGTCGTGCAGGGCGGCCAGCGCGAGCGGGGCGCTCAGCCGTACACCGGGGTCCTCGTCGGCCAGCAGCGCGAAGAAGACCCCGGCACCGGCGGTGACGGCCGCCGCGGCCATCGCGTAGTTGGCGGCGCCCTCCGCCTCGTCCTCGCCGATCTCCGCCTCGTCGTCCGCCCCGAGGTCGATGCCGCCGATGCTGGTCAGCAACTCGACTATGTCGCCCCGGTCCGGCACCCAGGGATCGGCGACCAGCTCGAAGAGGAAGGGGATGGAGGCCAGGGTGCACGGATAGACCTCGCCCTGGTGGTGCACCGCCCCGTACATCCCGTCCAGCGCCCGTTCCCGCTCCGCCGGATCGGGGGAGGCCAGCCCCCGCAGCAGCGCCGGCACGTCGTCCGCCGGTCCGTAGGCATGTCTCATCGAGGCCCAGTCGACCTCTTCGATCCCCGCGAACACGCCATCGCCTCCCCGCCGACGTCACACACGCAGTGTCTGCGCAGAGTGTGCACCACGGCCCGGGCGATCCGGTCCCGTCCGGCGAGGATTTGCTCTGCGCCATGACAGAGTCGCGCCCGTGCGGTATGCGCGGGGGCGGCTACGCGTGCGGAAGCGGCCGCCCCTCTTCCGGTTCGCAGAGTGGGGCCAGCAGATCGCCGTGCCGGTCGAGGCGTGCCGCCATGGCGTCCGCCAGGAACACCAGATCGCCGGGGGAGCGGCAGCCCTCGATCTCCGCCCAGGTCACCGGCGCCGAGACGGCCGGCTCGGCGCGGGCGCGCAGGGTGTAGGGCGTGGCCGTCGTCTTCGCGGCGGCGTTCTGGCTGAAGTCGACGAAGACCTTCCCCGGCCGCAGCGCCTTCCGCATCCGGTGCACCACGAGGTCCGGGAGCTCCTTCTCCGCGCGGACGGCCAGCCCCTTCGCGTACGCCGACACCGCCGCCGAGTCGGTGGGGACGATCGGGACCAGCAGATGCAGGCCCTTGGCGCCCGAGGTCTTCCCGTACGCCGTGAGGCCGTCCTCGGCCAGCCGCTCCCGCAGCCACAGGGCGACCCGGCAGCACTCGACCACCGTCGCGGGCGGCCCCGGGTCCAGGTCGAGGACCAGCCGGTCGGCCACCGCGGGGGTCTCGGCCCGCCACTGGGGGGTGTGGAACTCCACCACCAGGTTGGCGGCCCACATCAGCGAGGCGAGGTCCTGCAGGACCACCTGTTCGGACGGCTCGCTCTCGCGGTGCGGCACCGGGGCCCGGCGTACCCAGGACGGAGTACCGGGCGGCGGGTTCTTGGTGAAGAAAAGCTGGCCCTCCGGCCCGTCCGGATAGCGCAGGAAGGACACCGGCCGGTCCCGCAGATGGGCGAGCAGCACCCCGGCCGCCGTGGCCGCGTAGTAGTGCAGCACCTCGCCCTTCGTGGTGCCGGTGGCCGGATACAGCACCTTGTCCAGATTGCTCAGGGACAGCCGTCGCCCCTCCACCTCGGTGATCGGCGTCATACGATAAGAATCACACGCATAACGCATCTTTCTCCGCATATGCGGATTCAAGGGGTGAATCGTGAGGTCCATCTGGAACGGCGCCATCTCCTTCGGGCTCGTCAGCATCCCGATCAAGCTGGTCAACGCCACCGAGAACCACTCGATCTCGTTCCGGCAGATCCACGTCGAGGACGGCGGGCGCATCCGCTACCGCAAGGTGTGCGAGCTGGACGGGGAGGAGGTGACCTCCGCCGAGATCGGCAAGGCGTACGAGGACGCCGACGGCACGATGATCCCGATCACCGACGAGGACCTGAGCCATCTGCCGCTGCCCACCGCGAAGACGATCGAGATCGTGGCCTTCGTCCCGGCCGACGCGATCGACCCGCTCCAGATGGACGCGGCGTACTACCTCTCGGCCAACGGCGTCCCGGCGGCGAAGCCCTACACCCTGCTGCGCGAGGCCCTGAAGCGGAGCCGGAAGGTGGCCCTCGCCAAGTACGCGCTGCGCGGGCGCGAGCGGCTCGGCATGCTCCGGGTCGTGGACGACGTGATCGCCATGCACGGGCTGCTCTGGCCGGACGAGATCCGGGCCCCCGAGGGCGTCGCCCCGGAGTCCGACGTGACGGTGCGCGACGCGGAGCTGGACCTCGCGGACGCCCTGATGGACACCCTCGGCGAGGTCGACATGGACTCGCTGCACGACGACTACCGGGAGGCCGTCGAGGAACTGATCGCCGCGAAGGCGTCGGGCGAGGCGCCGGAGCCGGCCGACAAGGGCGCGAAGGGGGGCGGCAAGGTCATCGACCTGCTCGCGGCCCTGGAGAGCAGCGTCAAGGCGGCGAAGGAGGCCCGGGGCGAGGAGGGGGAGGAGTCCGTGGCGGACGTCACCTCCCTGGCGGACCGCAAGTCGTCGGGCGGCGCCGCCAAGAAGTCCGCCTCCTCGCCGAAGTCCACCGGCGGCAAGAAGTCCACGTCGAGCGGCAAGGGCAAGCCGGCGGCCAAGAAGACGGCCACCAAGAGCACCGCGAAGAAGACGGCGGCCAAGAAGACGACGGCGAAGAAGCAGAGCGGGTCGAAGAGCGCGGCGTCCCGCAAGCGCGCCTCGGCCTGACGCCTGACGCCTGCCCCCGTCATGGACGCGGGGCCGGCCACCGTGATCGGTGACCGGCCCCGCTCGTCCCAGCGCCGGGCGGTCAGCGCCGGCGGTAGGAGCTCACATAACCGGCGGCCGGGGTGCCGACGCCCGTCACGTCGTCGTAGCCGTGCACGGCCGCCAGCGAGGCGTCCTTGCCCAGGCTGCGCACGGTGGTCCGCAGACCGTCCGCCGCGTCGTACCCGTTGATGTAGTCCACCCGGACCACGGCCAGGTCGCGGTCCGCGCCCAGCGGGTGGTCGGTCACGTCGTGGTACGCCTTCGAGCCGTACCGGGCGTAGATCGCCGGGTTGGCGAAGCCGATCGGACGCCCGTGCCGGGCCTCCTGCGCGAGGGCCTGGATGCCCGCGATGACCGGGGCCGCCAGCGAGGTGCCGCCGATGCGGTACTCGTCGTAGCCCAGCGAGCCGTCGGGCAGGGTCTGGGTCTGGCCGACCAGGAAGCCGGTGTTCGGGTCGGCGACGGCCGCGATGTCCGGGGCGGTGCGCATCCGGGTCTTCCCGTTCGCCTGAGCCAGCGAGTCGGGCACGATCCCGCGCTGGTAGGACGGCTGCTTCACGGTGGAGCTGGTGCCGCCGCCCGCGCCCGAGGTGTAGGCGCCGGGGAATCCGGTCCAGCTGCGGCCGTCCGCGGCCAGCGGGGCGTTGAGCGTGCCCCAGCCGGTCTCCCAGAGGTACTTGTCGTGCTTGCCGACCGCGAGCGCGGTGCCGCCGACCGAGGTCACCCAGGCGGAGTTGGCCGGGACGTCGATCTGCTTGGTGCCGGTCGAGGCGACGTTGTCGCCCGCGTCACCGGAGGAGAAGTAGAAGCCGATGCCCTCGACCGCGCCCATCTTGAACACCTGGTCGTAGGCGAGCGCCAGGTCCGGGGTCTGGTTGGCCTCGACGTCGCCCCAGGAGTTGGAGACGATGTCCGCGAGGTGGTGGTCGACCACCTTGTTCAGCGAGTCCAGCAGGTCGTTGTCGTAGCAGGAGGCGCCGCCCACGTACACGATGTCGGCGGCGGGCGCGACCGCGTGCACGGCCTCGACGTCGAGGGTCTCCTCGCCGTACCAGCCGGACGCCCCGCACTCCTCGGTCTTCGTGTAGTCCTCGGGCAGCACCTGGCTCAACTGGCCGCGCTTGTAAGGCGCGTCGCCGTTGCGCTTGGCGTATTCGGCGGCGTCCTTCGCGATGGTCGGCGAGGCGTACGCGTCGGTGATGGCGATGGTCACCCCCTTACCGGTGTAGCTCCCGGCCCCGTACGCGGCACGCAGCTGCTTGCCGGTGTAGCCCTTGACCGCGTACGGCGCCTTGGAGCCGTACGCGTCCGGCAGCGTGGTGGCCGTCTTCTGCCCGAAGTACGTGGAGAGCGGGCCGGAGTTGCGGAAGACCGCGTCCGGCGGCGGCAGCACGTCGTCGTGGCGCGAGGTGTGCGGGGCGTTGTCCAGGCCGGACACGGCGAGCACGGCGTCGGCCAGCGCGGCGGGGACCGAGGCGGTGGCGGAGGGGGCCCGGTAAGTGCGTCCGCCCTTGCGGTAGTTGCGCAGCTGGGTGGAGAACACCTTCTCGGCCGCGGCGACGTCGCCGGTGGCCGAGACGTAGTGCTCGTTCGCCCCGGTGACCGTCAGCCCACCGGCCTCCAGCCACTGGCGGACCTGGTCGGTCTGCTCCTGGGTGGCCCCGAACCGGGCCTTGGCCTGCGCGGGGGTCAGGAACTTCCCGTACGAGGAGGAGTCCGGGTCCGACACGGCGGCGGCGTAGGCGGCGAGGCCCTTCGCGTCCCGGCCCGCCAGGTGCACCCGGACGGACACCTTGGCGCTGTCGGACGCGGCCCCCTGGTCGGCCGTGGCCGTGGCCCAGGACGGCTTGGTGCCCTGCAGCGCCTCCCGGCCGCTGTGCGCGGAGTCGGCACTGGCGTCGGGCATCCCGAGGGCGAGCGCCCCGGCGAGCAGCGGCAGTGTCACTGCCATGCTCAGCCCGGCACGTCGTCCGGCGCGGCTGAATATCAAAACAACAACCCCCTGCGATATGGGTCTCGCGTGCGGAGCATGTGCCGAATGAAGTGCACATGTAATGCGCCACTGTGGCGAGGAACGATTCATGCAGGGGGCATGCATTGGCCAAGAAACAGCCAAGTACGCCCGGCCGAGAGCCGGTTCACCCGAAATTGCCGGGTAGATGATCATTGTGCCCCTCGCCCGGGTGCGCGGTAAGGTACGGAGGGCCGCGACTGGCGCGCACCTTCTCGCAAGGTGCTCAGTGGAATCGACCACGAGGGAGCGGCACACCCCGGGGGCGTCATGCCGGAGAGCCGTCCGCCTGGGCATCCGGGTCCACGCCGCAGCCATGCGACCGACCCGGGAGGAACCCGTGACCGCGTCCGTACCCGCACATCCCCGCCACCCCGCCCTGGCGGGCGCCGACCCCGAACTCGCCGCCCTCGTGGCCGCCGAGGAGCAGCTCCAGGCGGACACCCTGCGCCTGATCCCCAGCGAGAACTACGTCTCCGCCGCCGTGCTCGAAGCCTCCGGCACCGTGCTTCAGAACAAGTACTCCGAGGGCTACCCCGGGAAGCGCTACTACGAGGGCCAGCAGGTCATCGACCAGGTCGAGACGCTGACCGCCGAGCGCGCCAAGGCCCTCTTCGGCATGGACCACGCCAACGTCCAGCCGTACTCCGGCTCACCGGCCAACCTCGCCGTCTACCTGGCCTTCCTCAAGCCCGGCGATACCGTGCTCGGCATGGCCCTGCCCATGGGCGGCCACCTCACGCACGGCTGGGGCGTCTCCGCCACCGGCACCTGGTTCAACGGCGTGCAGTACGGCGTGCGCCGCGACACCGGCCGCGTCGATCTGGACGAGGTACGCGACCTGGCCCTCGCCGAGCGGCCCAAGCTGATCTTCTGCGGCGGCACCGCCGTGCCCCGCACGATCGACTTCGCGGGCTTCGCGGAGATCGCCCGCGAAGTGGGCGCGGTCCTGGTGGCGGACATCGCGCACATCGCGGGCCTGGTCGCGGGCGGCGCCCACCCCTCGCCCGCGCCGCACGTGGACGTCGTCTCCACGACCACCCACAAGACCCTGCGCGGCCCGCGCGGCGCGATGCTCCTCAGCCGCGCCGAGTACGCCCGCGCCCTGGACCGCGCCGTCTTCCCCGGCCTCCAGGGTGGCCCGCACAACCAGACCACGGCCGCGATCGGCGTGGCCCTGAAGGAGGCGGCCACCCCGGACTTCCGCGCCTACGCCCACGCGGTGGTGGCCAACGCCCGCGCACTGGGCGAGGAGCTGGCGGCCCGGGGCTTCGACCTGGTCTCCGGCGGCACGGACAACCACCTGCTGCTGGTGGACCTCACGGCCAAGGACGTCCCGGGCAAGCCGGCGGCGAAGGCCCTGGACCGGGCGGGCATCGTCGCCAACTACAACGCCGTCCCGTACGACCCGCGCAAGCCGTTCGACCCGTCGGGCATCCGCCTGGGGACGCCCGCACTGACGTCGCGGGGCGTCCCGGTCTCGGAGATGGCCCGGATCGCGGAGTGGATCGACCGCGTGGTCACGGCCGCCCGGGCGGGCGACGAGGACACGGTCGGGAAGGTGCGGGCCGAGGTGAAGGAGCTGATGGACGCGTACCCGGCCCCGGGGCTGCCGGTCGGCTGAGCACATGACAGTGCCCCGCACCACCGGTGCGGGGCACTGCGCGGGGCTCAGCCCTGGACGGCGTACGCGACGAACTCGCCCCAGGCCGTGGGCGAGAGGGCGAGCTCGGGGCTGCGCTGGTCCTTGGAGTCGCGGACGTGGACGGCGGCGGGGCAGGTGGCGACCTCGACGCAGCTGTCCCCCTCGGAACCGCTGTAGCTCGACTTGTGCCAGTCCATCGCCACCTCGACACAGGCGTCACCCTGCGAGCCGCTGTAACTGCTCTTGAACCAGGTCAGGCTGGACGTGCTCATAGCGCTCCTCGCATTCGCTTCAGCAGGCTCAGCGAGTCCTCGGGGCTCAGAGCCTGTGAGCGCAGTTTCGCATACCGCTGCTGAAGGATGCTGATCTCTTTCGGATCGGAGATCAGCCGCCCGTTCTGCTGACCCTCCGAGTAGGCGAACCATCGGTGTTCGGGCGTCTCCGCCAACAGGATCGGGCCATCCGTGCCTGCGTGGTGTGGCTGACGCGTGGGCATGATCTGAAACTCCACGTTCCAGTTCCCCTCGATCAACTCAATCAAGTGATCCAGGAGTTCACGCGTGACGTCGTCCCCGCCTGTGTGCCGCTCCAGCACCGACTGCTCCACGATGAAGCTGAACGCAGTGGGTGGCCTCCGGTCGATGGACAGCAGCTCCTGACGGGCCAACCGTGCCGCGATTCGCTGCTCCAACTCCTCAGGGTTCGGCAAGGGCGGCACGTCGAGCGAGATGGCCCGTGCGTACGCCTCGGTCTGCAACAGGCCCGGAATCACCCGGCAGTCGTACGTGTAAAGGCTGATCGCGGTCGCTTCCAGGCGTGCCCACTGCACGAACCAACTCGCCAGCCCGGGCTGCCGGGTCAGGTAGGGCGCGGCCTTGCGGAGGGCCCCCGTGTTGCCGAGGGCCGGTTCCGCGCTCTCCACGAAGCCGCGTTCCGGCCACCGTCGGCCCTGCTCAATGGAGGCGATCGTGTGCTTCGAGTAGCCGACGAGTTTGCCGAACTGCTCGCGGCTCAGGCCCGCGTGTTCGCGCAGGGCATGGACGACCGCGCCGAAGGTGCGCAGACTGTCCGAAGCCTCCGGCTCCGTACCGCCCGCAGATCCCGTACCGCCGTCCGTGTTCCCGTAGGCCATCGTGGCCACCTTTCGCGCCGCCGCACCCCGTCGTACCGCTTCTGACTCGGTGTCATGGTCGAGGCGGGGGCTACGTACTGTCCACCAGGCGTGTGCGTACGCTGACGCAGCGTACGCGCTCCGGGCCTGGTGTGAGCGGGGTTCTCGGCGTTGTGTGCGAAGGACCGCGCCGGGGCGTCGACCACCTGTACGTTCCCGCCATGGACATGGACAAAACGAGCGAGAACGCGGAGTCGCGGTTCTCCGCTCTCCTCGCCGCTGCGGCGAAGCTTCCGGGCGTGCGGATCGACCGGGACGCGTACCTCCGGACGGCCCTGCGTCGTCACTGCTCGGAGGAGGACATCCGCCGGGCGACGGAGGAGACCCCGGCGGCGGCGGGGATACCCCTCGATGTCCTGGACCGGGTGGCGAACGAGTCGATCCGCTACGAGACCGCCAAGGTGAGCGCGCTCTCGGCGGCCACCGGGCTTCCGGGCGCCCTCGCCATGCCCGCCACCGTGCCCGCCGATCTCGCTCAGTACGTCGGACACATGCTGCGGATCGCGCAGAAGCTCGCCTACCTCTACAGCTGGCCCGATCTCTTCTCCGGCGAGGACGACGTCGATGACGCGACCAGGAGCGTGCTCACGCTGTTCTTCGGGGTGATGTTCGGGACGCAGTCCGCGAACGTGGCCGTGGGGAAGGTGGCCGAGGCGATCTCCAAGGAGGTCGCCAAGAAGCTGCCGCAGAAGGCGCTGACCAAGGGCGTCGTCTATCCGGTCGTGAAGAAGGTCGCCGCACACCTCGGGGTCAAGATGACGAAGCAGACCTTCGCCAAGTCCGTCTCGAAGGCCGTTCCCGTCGTCGGGGCCGTGGTGTCCGGCGGGTTCACCCTGGCGACCTTCCTCCCCATGGCGAAGAGGCTCAAGAAGCATCTCTCCGGCCTGGAACTCGCCGAGCCGACCGGCCAGGTCATCGTGGGCGAGACCGTACCGCCCACGGACGAGGTGAACATCCCGAAGCAGGGCCGCGATTGGCGGCTCGTGCGGCGCCGCAAGGAAGTCGAGGAGTGATCGCCCGCCCGGATCCCGGGTCTCGGATCTCGGGTCCCGGGCGGTGTGTTCGGGGTGCGCTTGAGCTTCGGGATCCGAGACCCGAGCGGTGTTCTTCATCCGGCGGGGAAAGGCGGGAAGGGGAAACCCTCCCACCCTCCCCACCCCGTCACGGCCAGCAAGTATGACTAATTGTGAGCGAGTTGCAGCGGAAAGTCGCGACTGCTTACGGTGCCCCCAACGAAACGACCCCGACGCGGTGTTCTCAGCACCGGCCGGGGTCTGACCAAAGATCGAATCCACTGGAAAGTACCGATCTCATGGCTGCTCAGCACTTTAGTCCCGCCCTCCCCGCGCCCGAAGCGCCGCGCCCGCACCGCGCGGCCAAGTCCGGCTACGGCAAGCAGGCCGCCCCCGGCCAAGCCCCCTCCCGCCCGGCCGACTTCGCCTCCCTGCCCGAGCGTGAGCGGTACATCGCGGGCTACATCGACCGCCTCCCCGAGGGTGCCGCCATGGACATCAAGTCGCTGGCCAAGGACCTCCCCCTCTACGGCCAGATGGCCATCGGCTCCGCCCTGCGCGCGCTCGCCGTGGCCGGACACCTGCGCCGCGTACGGCGCCGGGTCGAGGGGGAGGGCGCGAGCCGGTGGGTGACGTACACCTACTGGTCCCGGACCGCCCGCGACAACGAGTGGTGGACCGCCGCGCTCTCCGGGCCGACCGACGTACCCCCGCAGCGCACCGCCCCCGAGCCGCCCGCGCTGCCGAAGGCTCCCGGCGCGCCCTCCGCCGCCTACCTCACCCTCGCCGCACTCGGCCGCCGCGACCCCCGGCTGGCGCTCTCCGCCGCCGACTGCGCCGCCCTGGAACCGCTGGCCGCCGCCTGGTTCGCGCGCGGCGCGGGCGCCGAGCACCTGACGTCGGCCCTCACCGCCGGACTGCCGGAGGCTGTGACGCACCCGCTCGGCCTGGTGCGCCGCCGCCTCACGGACAAGATGCCGCCGCACGTCCCGGACGCGCCCGGCCCCGCGAACGGCCTCCGGGTCGAGTGCGTCGAATGCGGCCGCCCCGGCCCGGCGCCCGCCCTCCGGGACGGCCTCTGCCGCCCGTGCCGGGGCCCGCAGGCACGGACCGCGCCCCCGGAAGCCGCCGACGGGGTCCCGGCCCGCGTCGCCGGGCTCCGGGAGCTGATGCGGACACCCTGAGCGCGTACGCTCACCCGGAGTACGCAGGTGATCACTGGTGCGCGCCACCGGCGTACCGCCATTTTGGGGGCATGACACCACTGCCCACCGCGGACGCCCCCCACGCTCCGGCCACCGCATACGCGTTCACCCAGCGCTTCAGCTCCACCCCGCGCGGCGCCCGGCTCGCCCGTCGCCTCGCCCTGCACCAGCTCGACGCCTGGGGCGTGCCGCACGGCAGCACCGCGTCCGACACCGCCGCCGTGCTCGTCGCCGAACTCGCCGCCAACGCCGTCACGCACGGCCGCGTCCCCGGCCGCGACTTCGAGCTGTCCCTGCGCCTCACCGGCCGGACCCTCCGCATCGAGGTCTCCGACGCCCGAGGCGAACGCCGCCCGCCCGCCGGAGGCGTGGCCGAGCCCGCGCCGCTCGCCGAGGAGGGCAGAGGGCTGCTCCTGGTCGCGGCGCTCGCTCACCGCTGGGAGGTGCTGGACCGTGCCCCCGTCGGCAAGACGGTCGCGGCCGAGCTGGAGCTGCCGGGCTGATGGCGGGCTGCGGAGTCTGCTGAGCGACGCAGAAGGGGGGGGAGAATCCGAAAGTAGGAAAGTGCGAGGCTCGCACTTTCCTCCGGCCCCGGGTACTCTGATGCAACGAGGCAGACAGGGATGCGGAGAGGGAGGTCACTCATGGCTGCGACCACGTTCCATGCCGGCGTACGCGACAAGGGGCAGCTGACGCTGCCCGTAGGGGTCCGCGAGGCGCTGGGGGTCTCCCCGGGTGACGAGCTTGAGTTCGCCATCAACGACGACGGGGTTGTCGAGGTGCACGGACTACGGAAGATCCGCACGGACCAGGCGTGGTTCTGGACGGAGCGGTGGCAGGCGGGTGAGCGCGAGGCGAGTGAGGACATCGCCGCTGGGCGCACCACCCGGCATGAGGACGCGGACGCGATGTTCGCGCACCTCGCCGAGGAGAACTGACCCCGACCCCTGGGAGGCCCATTGCCGACTTTCGAGACGACCGCTCGCTTCGACCGTGATTTCAAGAAGCTCCTCCCTGAGGAGCGGGCGCGGTTCCAGGACTGCATCCGGAAGAAGTTCGTGCCGGACGCGGTCGACGGGCGGTTTCGGCCCGGCCTCCGGGTCAAGCCGGTCCAGGGAGTCCCGCTCCCGGCCGGTGCACGTCCCGTCATGGAGATGGCCTGGGCGCCCGACGGGCGTGCCACCTGGCAGTACGCGGACGAGGTCCGCGCGGGTGAGCCGCACATCGTCTGGCGCCGGGTCGGCGGACACGAGATCTTCGATCCCGGCCCCGCTTGAGGGACAGAGGGCCGCACACGGTGTGTGCGGCCCTCGCGCGATGCCGGGGCTGCCCGACGTGGGGGCCTCAGCCGGTGGTGAGCAGGCGCTGCCAGGTCGCGGGGCCGGTGATGCCGTCGGCGGTCAGCCGGTGGCCGCGCTGGAACACGCGGACCGCGTCGGCCGTGGCGTTGCCGTAGGCGCCGTCGACGGCGATGCGGGCGCCGTGGCGGCGCAGCTGGGTCTGGACGGCCTTGACCGGGGTGCCGTGCGCGCCGGAACGCAGGGTCGGGGCGAGGCGCTGCCAGGTGACCGGGCCCAGGATGCCGTCGGCGCGGAGGCGGTGGCCGCGCTGGAACGCCTTCACCGCCCGGGCCGTGGCGGGGCCGTAACGCCCGTCGGCCTTGATGCCCAGCAGCTGCTGGGCCGTGGTCACCGCGTGCCCCCGTGAGCCGGAGCGGAGGGTGGGCCAGGCCCGGCTCACGGGCGTGGTCGAACCGCCGGGACGGTAGGTGATGTCCCAGTGGTTGCCCTCGCGGAGGTACTCGACGGTCCCGGCCACGCGCTTGGAGCCGCTGGTGGGGCGGGAGTGGTTGACGATGTACCTGTTGATGCAGTCGCCGAGGGCGATGTCGACCTTGTACCCCTTGCCGTGGGTGTAGGCGCCCTTGGTCGTGTGCGGCGGGATCTCGGCCGCACCGGTGATGACGATCCGGCAGCGGCTCGCGCGCCGCAGGGCGATCACTCCGTCGACGGTCGTCCTCCGGATGCCCTGGAAGCTGGTGCAGCCGTTCCGGTTCTTGTCCTCGCAACCCTTGCTGGCTCGCCAGGCGATCCCGGCCCGGCGGAGCTTGGCCTTCGCCTGGGACGGGGTGTAGTAGGGGGACGCGGCCGGACGGGCGGCGGCGGTGCCGTGCTTGCCCGGGGTGGGGGACGTGGCCTCCGCCGCGGTGCCGAGCAGCAGGGTGGCGGCCGTCGCGGTGCCGATCGCGAGCGTGAGCAGGCGGGCGGGGAGAAGCTGCGTACGGGACACGGTGTGCACTCCTTGCGTGGGTGTGGGGTGGGGAAACGGGCGGCGTCAGGCGCCGCGCGGGGAGACGTAGCCGGAGACGGGGTGCGAACGGGTCCGGGCCGTGCGCGGGTCGATGTTCTTGCGGAGGGTGACCTTGTCGCCGTAGTTGCCGTCGACCGTGTCGATGCGCCCGTCGCCGTGGACGGCGACGACGATGCCGACGTGGCCGCCGGTCCGGTTGGCGGGCTTCCCCCACACGACGATGTCGCCGGGCTGGGGACCCGTGCGGTGGAAGAGGCCGTTGCGCTGACCCCACAGCCCGACCGCGCGGGCGACGAGCGTCCTCGGCACCGACGAGTCCTGGACGCCCGCCTTCCGCCACGTCCACGAGGCGAACGCGGCGCACCACGCCGTGTGCGCGCAGTCCTTGAGATAGGTGCGGCAGCCGGACGGTTCGGAGACGCCGATCTGGCCGCGGGCGGTGGCCACGATCCGGGCGCGCAGTGCGGAGACGTCGCCGGAGGGGTGGCCGGGGGCGGCGGTGGCGGCGAGCAGCGCCGCCCAGGTGCGCGCTCCGGCCACCCCGTCGACGGGCAGCCGGTGGGCCCGCTGGGCCGCCCGCACCGCGTCGCCCGTCTTCGGACCGAAGGTTCCGTCCCGGTCGATGCGGTGGCCCTCCTGGACGAGCTGGCGCTGGAGCGCCCGTACGGCCCTGCCCTCCGCCCCGGGCCGCAGGGTGACGGCCAGGGCCACCCAGGTCCGCTTGCCGACGACGCCGTCCGGGGTCAGGCGGCGGGACGACTGGAAGCCCTTCACCGCGCGGGTGGTCGCCGCTCCGAACACCCCGTCCGCGGCCACCGGGCGCCCGGCCCCGGCGAGCAGGTCCTGGACGGTGCCGACGTCCGTACCGCGTGCCCCGGCCCGCAGCACGGGCCACGTTGCCGCGGTCCTCACGACGGAGGCGTGCGAGGCCGGGGCGGCGGCCGCGAGGGAGGGGGCCACGGGTGCGAGCAGCGCACCGGACAGCGTGACGGTCAGCAAGGCACGGGAGAGAGCGCGGGGCCGGATCACAGGGTTCTCCTTCGAGGTGGCCTCCGCCGCGCAGGGCACGACGAGCCACGCCGTGGCACGGCGAGGAAGCCCGTTCGGGGCGGAGGGAGAGGGATGTGCGGCGCCGCGTCGGCGACCGCCGGACACAGATTGCCCCGCCGGCCCGACGGGCCTCTACTCTGCGCTGGGGGCCGTCTCATGCACCGCTGATTCAGCGGTCATGCACGGCCCTGACCTGCTGTTTCGTAGCTGTGCATGCATATGGCGATCAAGGGATGGGCAGATGGGGCAACCCGATCAGGTGAATGCGGGGGCCGAGTTGTCCACGCTGCTCCGGCAGTGGTGGCAGGGCGAAGAGGTCGTGCTCAAGCAGGACTCCGTCGTCGGCAAGCTCAAGGCACACGGAATCGAGATCACCCAGGCGACGCTGTCCCGGTACCTGGACCCGGGCAAGCCGTCGATCGCCCGGGAAGAGGTGATCAGGGCGCTCCACACGATCTTCCGGCGCCCGCCGGAGGACCTGCCGCTCGCCCTCGGCCTGTGGGAACGCGCCACCACGGAACGCACGGCCCGGAACCGGACGCGGGCGACGCCCCCGGCCGACCCGGCACCAGGCCCGCAGCGCCCCTCGCGCCGCCGGCCCTACGGACTCGCCGCCGCCGTCCTCGTCCTCCTCGGCGCCGGGGCCCTGTGGCTGGCCGCCCCCTGGGAGAGCGCGCGTCCATCCGACGACGCCGCGCCGGCCGCCGCCACCCCGTCGCCAGGGGCCCTGGCCGTCTGCGAGGGAGAGGCGTGCACCGGACTGGAGCCCAACTACACGGTGTGCCGCAACGACGCGGTCACCACCTTCGTCGACGCCGACGAGGTGGTCGGCGTCGAGCTGCGCTACAGCCGGGCATGCAAAGCGGCCTGGGCCAGAATCGGCCAAACCCGTCCCGGAGACATCGCCCGGATCACCGACCGCGACGGGCGGACCCAGAAGCGAGCGCAGATCAGCGGGCACGGAACCCACTCCGCGATGCTGCCGGCCGCCCACCCCCGGGACGTCAGGGCCTGCGCGGTGCTCGCGGCGCGCACCATCTGCGCCAACATCCCCACCAGCGCCGGACGATGACACAAAAAAGCGCTGACCGACATTTCTGTGGGTCAGCGCTTCTGTGGCACTTCCTGCGAAGTGCCCCCGGCAGGATTCGAACCTGCGCACCCGGCTCCGGAGGCCGATGCTCTATCCCCTGAGCTACGGGGGCGTATCGCGGTGCTGCTCTGCGACGGGTGAAACACTACCAGCTCCGACGGGGTGCCCGTGAACAGGTATTGCGCGTCATCGCGTGAGGGCGCGTGCCCCCTCGTACACACATTTGGCCATCCTCGTGGGGCCTCCTCCGGGGGCGGAAGTGGGCAAAACCCGGACGCAGCCACTCCGGTGCGCCTACTCTCGAAGGGTGTCTGGGGCATGCGGCCGCGTGCTTGTTGTCGACGACAACAAGGTCATCCGGCAGTTGATCAGGGTCAACCTTGAGCTGGAGGGCTTCGAGGTCGTGACCGCGGGCGACGGTGTCGAGTGTCTGGATCTCGTGCACCGGGTCCGCCCCGACGTCATCACGCTCGATGTGGTCATGCCCCGGCTCGACGGCCTCCAGACCGCCACCCGGCTGCGGTCCGACCCGCGCACCGGGCATGTGCCGCTCGCGATCGTCAGCGCCTGCACGCCGTACGAGGTGGACCACGGGGTCGCCGCCGGGGTGGACGCGTTCCTGGCCAAGCCGTTCGAGCCGGGCGAGCTGGTGATGCTCGTGCGCCGGCTCGCGGAGCGGGGCCGGGCGACCGCGCCGGTCACCGGGCCGGGGGCCGGGCGGGCGGAGAGCGCCGCCGGCTGACCGCATGGCGAAACCGGTTCGCGAAGGGCCCCCCTCCCTCCCATACGCTTGTCCCGTGACCCCCGTCGATCTCTCCACGACCGTGCTGCACGCCGTGCGCCGCGCGGTCCGCGAGGACGCCCTGCACGCGCCCGTGCCCGCGCGCGTACGGGTGGAGAGGACCCGGCCCGGCGGACGCGGCGACTACGCGAGCGCCGTCGCGCTGCAGCTCGCCGGACCCGCCGGCCTCCACGCCCGCGAGGTCGCCGAGATCCTGCGCGACCGGCTCGCCGGGGCCCCCGGAGTCGCCGGGGTCGAGATCACCGGACCCGGCTTCCTCAACTTCACGCTCGACGCCGCCACCGGCGCCGCCGCCCACCGCGACCTCGTCCACCGGGTGCGGGAGCAGGGGGAGCGGTACGGGCACGGGGACACCCTCGCCGGACAGCGGCCGCACCTCGTCCACGCCCGCGAGGTCCGGGCCGCCGTCACCGCCGACGCCGTCCGCCGCCTCCTGGCCGCCCAGGGCGCCGGCGCACGCCTCGCC
Source organism: Streptomyces sp. NPDC052299 (assembly GCF_040679335.1). NCBI lineage: Bacteria > Bacillati > Actinomycetota > Actinomycetes > Kitasatosporales > Streptomycetaceae > Streptomyces > Streptomyces sp. NPDC052299. The sequence goes on from NZ_JBFAUP010000006.1 coordinate 259,253, forward strand.
TGCGAGGGCGGGCCGGACCCGGACTGGACGCGGCTCAGGGTGAGCGCCGAGGCGTACGACATGCCCGCGGGGGCCGCCGGTGCGCGGGCGGAGGCCCCGATACGCCCCGTCCCCGCCGGGGACACCGCCGCCGACCTGCTGGCCCGGCTCGGCCCCGACGCCGCCCGCTGGGGTCTCCTCCGGCCCGCCGGGCACGACCGAGCCCCGCTCGGGCCCGGGCTCCTCGCGCAGACCGAGGCCAACGCGCTCTTCCGCGTCCGCTACGCCCACGCCCGCGCCCGCGCCGTGCTCCGGGGCGCGGCCCGGCTCGGGGTCGCCGCCGCGGGGCCCGGTGAGGACATCGACACCACCGGGGCCACCACCCTGCTCACCCTCCTCGACGCGCACCCCGCCGTCCTCGCCGCCGCCGCCCGCCACCGCGCCCCCGACCGGCTCGCCCGGCACCTCGAAGCGGTCGCCGCCGCCTTCTTCGACTTCCACGACGCCGCCCCCCCGCTTCCCGTCGGGGACGAGAAACCCTCGGCCGCCCACCGCTCCCGGACGGCCCTCGCCGAAGCCGCCGGGACGGTGCTGGCCGGCGGCCTGTCCCTGCTCGGCGTCAGCGCGCCCGAACACCTCTGAGCACCCGAAAGAGCAGAGCCACACGATGAGCCGATCCGCACACCCCGCCGGACCCCGTCACGCCGACGTCATGTCCGACGGCCACTACCTCGCCCCCGCCGACGACCTCAACGTCCTGGACGAGAAGGTCTGGTCCCGCACCGTCGCCCGCGACGAGCACGGCGCCCTGACCGTCGGCGGGCTCACGGTCTCCCACCTCGCCGAGGAGTTCGGCACCCCCGCCTACTTCCTGGACGAGACCGACTTCCGGTCCCGCTGCCGCGCCTGGGCCGACGCCTTCGGGCCCGGGGCCGACGTCTTCTACGCCGGGAAGGCGTTCCTCTCCCGGGCCGTCGTGCGCTGGCTCAAGGAGGAGGGGCTCAACCTCGACGTCTGCTCGGGCGGCGAGCTGGCCACCGCGCTCGACGCGGGGATGCCCGCCGAGCGCATCGCCTTCCACGGCAACAACAAGACGGTCGAGGAGATCGAGCGCGCCGTCGCCGCGGGCGTCGGGCGCATCGTCCTCGACTCCTTCCAGGAGATCGTCCGCGTCGCCCACGTCGCCCAGGGCCTCGGCAAGCGCCAGCGCGTCCAGATCCGGGTCACCGTCGGCGTCGAGGCGCACACCCACGAGTTCATCGCCACCGCCCACGAGGACCAGAAGTTCGGCATCGCGCTCGCCGGGGGACAGGCCGCCGAGGCCGTGCGCCGGGCGCTCACCCTGGACGGGCTCGAACTCGTCGGCATCCACTCCCACATCGGATCGCAGATCTTCGACATGGCCGGCTTCGAGGTCTCGGCCCGCCGCGTCGTGCAGCTGCTCGCCGAGGTGCGCGACGAGCACGGCGTCGAGCTGCCCGAGATCGACCTCGGCGGCGGCCTCGGCATCGCGTACACCTCCGAGGACGACCCGCGCGAACCGCACGAGATCGCCAAGTCGCTCGGCGACATCGTGACCCGCGAGTGCGAGGCCGCCGGGCTCGCCACCCCCCGCATCTCCGTCGAGCCCGGCCGCGCCATCGTCGGCCCGACCGCCTTCACGCTGTACGAGGTCGGCACGGTCAAGCCGCTGGAGGGCCTGCGCACCTACGTGAGCGTCGACGGCGGCATGTCGGACAACATCCGGACCGCGCTGTACGACGCCGAGTACAGCGTCGCGCTCGCCTCGCGGACCTCGGACGCCGAACCGATGCTCGTCCGGGTCGTCGGCAAGCACTGCGAGAGCGGCGACATCGTGGTCAAGGACGCCTTCCTGCCGGCCGACCTGGCCCCCGGCGACCTCATCGCCGTGCCCGCCACCGGCGCGTACTGCCGTTCCATGGCGAGCAACTACAACCACGCCCTGCGCCCGCCGGTCGTCGCCGTGCGGGACGGGGAGGCGCGGGTGATCGTCCGGCGCGAGACGGAGGAAGATCTCCTGCGTCTCGATGTCGGCTGATGCCGTATTTCCGGGGGCGTACCACGCTGCCCCCGTAAACATCTCAGGATCCGGACGGGTGGCGGGAACACCCGTCCGGTGAGTGAGACTGGTCCGTACTACAGGTGTAAAGGAAACGAGGTCGGATGATGCGTACGCGTCCGCTGAAGGTGGCGCTGCTGGGCTGTGGTGTGGTCGGCTCAGAGGTGGCGCGCATCATGACGACGCACGCCGACGACCTCGCCGCGCGCATCGGCGCACCGGTGGAACTCGCCGGTGTCGCCGTCCGCCGGCCCTCCAAGGTGCGCGAGGGCATCGACCCCGCGCTGATCACCACGGACGCGACCGCCCTCGTCAAACGCGGCGACCTCGACGTCGTCATCGAGGTCATCGGCGGCATCGAGCCCGCCCGCACCCTGATCAGGACCGCCTTCGAGCACGGCGCGAGCGTCGTCTCCGCCAACAAGGCCCTGCTCGCCGAGGACGGCGCGGCCCTGCACGCCGCCGCCGAGCAGCACGGCCGGGACCTCTACTACGAGGCCGCCGTGGCCGGTGCCATCCCGCTCGTACGGCCGCTGCGCGAGTCCCTGGCCGGCGACAAGGTCAACCGGGTGCTCGGCATCGTCAACGGCACCACCAACTTCATCCTCGACAAGATGGACACCAGCGGCGCCGGCTACTCCGAGGCGCTGGACGAGGCCACCGCCCTCGGTTACGCGGAGGCCGACCCCACCGCCGACGTGGAGGGCTTCGACGCCGCCGCCAAGGCCGCCATCCTCGCCGGGATCGCCTTCCACACCCGGGTCCGCATCGGCGACGTGCACCGCGAGGGCATCACCGAGGTCACCGCCGCCGACATCGCGTCCGCCCGCCGCATGGGCTGCACCGTCAAGCTCCTCGCCATCTGCGAGCGCGCCGCCGACGGCGCCTCCGTGACGGCCCGCGTGCACCCCGCGATGATCCCGCTCAGCCACCCGCTCGCCTCCGTGCGCGAGGCGTACAACGCGGTCTTCGTGGAGGCCGAGGCGGCCGGGCAGCTGATGTTCTACGGCCCCGGCGCGGGCGGCGCTCCCACCGCGTCCGCGGTCCTCGGCGACCTCGTGGCCGTCTGCCGCAACAAGCTCAACGAGGCCCCCGGGCCCGGCGAGTCCGCGTACACGCGCCTGCCGGTCAGCCCCATGGGCGACGTCGTCACGCGGTACCACATCAGCCTCGACGTGGCCGACAAGCCGGGCGTGCTCGCCCAGGTCGCGACGGTCTTCGCCGACCAGGGCGTATCCATCGATACGGTCCGCCAGCAGAGCCGGCCGGACAGTCAGGAAACCGACGGCGAGGCATCGCTCGTCGTCGTCACCCACCGCGCGCCCGACGCCGCCCTCTCCGGGACCGTCGAGGCGCTGCGCAAGCTCGACACCGTGCGCGGTGTCGCCAGCATCATGCGTGTTGAAGGGGAGTAAGGACCCATGACCACCAAGGGCACCCACCAGTGGCGCGGCATCATCGAGGAGTACCGGGACCGTCTCCCGGTCACGAGCACGACGCCGGTCGTCACGCTCCGTGAGGGCGGTACGCCGCTCGTCCCCGCTCAGGTCCTCTCCGAGCGCACGGGCTGCGAGGTGCACCTCAAGGTCGAGGGCGCCAACCCCACCGGGTCCTTCAAGGACCGCGGCATGACCATGGCCATCACCCGGGCCAAGGAGGAGGGTGCGCAGGCCGTCATCTGCGCCTCCACCGGCAACACCTCCGCCTCGGCCGCCGCCTACGCGGTCCGGGCCGGCATGGTCTGCGCGGTCCTCGTGCCGCAGGGCAAGATCGCGCTGGGCAAGATGGGCCAGGCGCTCGTGCACGGCGCCAAGATCCTTCAGGTCGACGGCAACTTCGACGACTGCCTGACGCTGGCCCGCTCGCTCTCGGACAACTACCCGGTCGCGCTGGTCAATTCGGTCAATCCGGTCCGTATCGAGGGCCAGAAGACCGCCGCGTTCGAGATCGTCGACGCCCTCGGCGACGCCCCGGACATCCACGTCCTCCCGGTCGGCAACGCCGGCAACATCACCGCGTACTGGAAGGGCTACACCGAGTACGCGGGCGACGGCATGTCGACGCACAAGCCGCGCATGTGGGGCTTCCAGGCGTCCGGCTCCGCGCCCATCGTGCGCGGCGAGGTCGTCAAGGACCCGTCGACCATCGCCACCGCGATCCGGATCGGCAACCCGGCCTCCTGGAACTACGCGCTGGCCGCGCGCGACGAGTCGGGCGGCTTCATCGACGAGGTAACGGACCGTCAGATCCTGTCCGCTTACCGGCTGTTGGCCTCCCAGGAGGGCGTCTTCGTGGAGCCCGCGTCGGCCGCGTCCGTCGCCGGTCTGCTCAAGGCCGCCGAGGAGGGCAAGGTCGACCCCGGCCAGCGCATCGTCTGCACGGTGACCGGAAACGGCCTCAAGGACCCCGACTGGGCCGTCGCGGGCGCCCCGCAGCCCGTCACCGTCCCGGTCGACGCGGCCGCCGCCGCCGAGAAGCTGGGCCTGGCGTAAGCACGTAACGCCTCACCCCGGGCCGGTCCGCACGACGGCCCGGGGCGGGCGACGACTCGTCAGAAAAGGCGTCCTACCGGCCCTTTCCGGCAACGAGAGCGCACCGCGGGCGTGCGACACGCATCGTGCGCCTCCTGTGCGCCCTATGTCGCCACAGAACCTTCCTTCGATAAGCTGTACCCAACCCGCCCCGCCGCGTCTGCCGGGGTGCCCCGGGCCGTTGCGGCTCCCCCGAAGAACCCCCGCCCGCAGCCCCCGGAATCCCCGCCGCCTCACAAGGAGAGTCGTCACAGCGATGGCCGGTCCCGCCTTCCGAGCCGCCGCCGTCCGGGTGCGCGTCCCCGCGACCAGCGCCAACCTGGGCCCCGGTTTCGACGCCCTCGGCCTGTCGCTCGGCCTGTACGACGACGTCGTCGTCCGCGTCGCCGACTCCGGACTGCACATCGACATCGCCGGTGAGGGCGCGGACACCCTGCCCCGCGACGAGAAGCACCTGCTCGTACGGTCCCTCCGCACCGCCTTCGACCTGCTCGGCGGGCAGCCCCGCGGCCTGGAGATCGTCTGCGCCAACCGCATCCCGCACGGACGCGGCCTCGGCTCCTCCTCCGCCGCCATCTGCGCCGGAATCGTCGCCGCCCGCGCCGTGACGACCGGCGGCGACGCCCGGCTGGACGACGCCGCCCTGCTGGAGCTCGCCACCGAGATCGAGGGCCACCCCGACAACGTCGCGGCCTGCCTGCTCGGCGGATTCACGCTCGCCTGGATGGACGGCGCATCAGCCCGCGCGATCAGGATGGATCCCGCTGAATCCATCGTTCCGGTGGTTTTCGTCCCCGGCAAGCCGGTACTCACCGAAACCGCCCGCGGCCTCCTGCCGCGCACCGTCCCGCACGTCGACGCCGCGTTCAACGCCGGCCGTGCCGCCCTCCTCGTAGAGGCCCTGACCAGGCGCCCCGAGCTGCTGCTCACGGCCACCGAGGACCGGCTGCACCAGGACTACCGCGCGCCCGCCATGGCCGAGAGCGTCGAACTCGTGGCCCGGCTGCGCGCCGAGGGCGTCCCCGCGGTCATCTCCGGCGCGGGACCGACGGTGCTGGCCCTGGCCGGGGACGGCGAGGCCGACAAGGTCGCGGCGCTGGCGGGCGAGGGATGGGCGGCCAACCGGCTCGCTCTCGACGCGCAGGGCGCGAGCGTCCTGCCACTGACGCCGTAGCCGCGAGGCCACTGGCCGAGAAGTGATTGCCGGTGAGTGAGAGGGGGAATGTTTGTTGGAGCCGGTAGTGTTAACCTCAAGTCTGCAATCGACGTCCATGAGGCGCGTTGCTTCGTGTCCCCTTCGGGACCACCATTTCTTCCGGGAGCCTCCCCAACTGCCTGAGCAGCCTGCCTGAGCAGTTGCGAGCACGCTCCGGAACCGGCACGACACCCCTCGCTCGTCCAGGAGTGGGACCGAGCAGGGGGATGCTCGCGCCGGGCACATGCACACCTCATCTCTCCGCCGTTCCATCCGGCGGACCACCGCCCCGGCACGGGCCGCACCAACCGAGGACCGCAGCCGGACAGCACAACCGGTCGCCGAGCCAGAAGGCCGACGTCCGCTCCAGGGAAGGACCCTTCGTGAGCGACACCACCGATCTGATGGGCGTGACTGCCGACAAGAACGTCGACAGCGCCGCGCCCGCCGAAGGTGCTGCCACTGGCACCACCGCACGGCGCCGCCGCTCCGGCACCGGCCTTGAGGGCATGGTCCTGGCCGAGCTGCAGCAGGTCGCGTCCGGCCTCGGCATCAAGGGCACCGCGCGGATGCGCAAGAGCCAGCTGATCGAGGTCATCAAGGAGGCCCAGGCCGGCGGCGGCTCCTCCGCCCCCAAGGCCAAGGCCGCCGCGGCCCCCGCCGAGGGCGCCGAGACCAAGCCGAAGCGCCGCGCCACCTCCAAGGCCCGCACCGGCTCCGACGAGGCCCCGGCCGCCGCGCCCGCCGACAAGGCCACGGCCCAGCAGCAGATCGACATCCCGGGCCAGCCGGCCAGCGACGACCAGCCCGCGGGCGAGCGCCGTCGCCGCCGCGCCACCGCGCAGGCGGGCAGCCCGGAGAGCAAGCCGGACGCCAAGGCGCAGACCAAGGACCGCGCCCAGGACGAGCCGAAGCAGGAGCAGAAGCACGAGGCGCCCGCCGAGGACCGCTCCGCCGAGTCCAAGGCCGAGGCCGGCGCGGACAACGCCGAGGGCCGCCGGGGCGACCGCCAGCGCGGGGACCGGGGCGAGCAGCGCCGCGACCGCCAGCGCGACGGCCGGCGCGGCAAGGGCGACGACCAGGGCGGCAACCGGCGCCAGGGCGGCGGCGGCCAGAACCAGGGCGGCAACAACGGCCCGCAGGACGACGGCTACGACGACGAGGGCGGCCGGCGCGGCCGGCGCGGGCGCTACCGCGACCGCCGGGGCCGTCGTGGGCGCGACGACTTCGCCGACGCCCCGCCCGTCACCGACGACGACGTCCTGATCCCCGTCGCGGGCATCCTGGACATCCTCGACAACTACGCGTTCATCCGTACCTCCGGCTACCTGCCCGGCCCGAACGACGTGTACGTCTCGCTCGCCCAGGTCCGCAAGAACGGCCTGCGCAAGGGCGACCACGTCACCGGCGCGGTGCGCCAGCCCAAGGACGGCGAGCGCCGCGAGAAGTTCAACGCGCTGGTCCGCCTCGACTCGGTCAACGGCATGGCGCCCGAATCGGGCCGCGGCCGCCCCGAGTTCCAGAAGCTGACGCCGCTCTACCCGCAGGACCGGCTCCGCCTGGAGACCGACTCCAACGTCCTGACGACGCGGATCATTGACCTGGTCGCCCCCATCGGCAAGGGCCAGCGCGGTCTGATCGTGGCGCCGCCGAAGACCGGCAAGACCATGATCCTCCAGGCCATCGCCAACGCGATCACGGTCAACAGCCCCGAGTGCCACCTGATGGTCGTCCTCGTGGACGAGCGTCCGGAAGAGGTCACCGACATGCAGCGGTCGGTGAAGGGCGAGGTCATCTCCTCGACCTTCGACCGCCCCGCAGAGGACCACACCACGGTCGCCGAGCTGGCCATCGAGCGCGCCAAGCGCCTGGTCGAGCTGGGCCACGACGTGGTCGTCCTGCTGGACTCGATCACCCGCCTGGGACGCGCGTACAACCTCGCGGCCCCCGCCTCCGGCCGCATCCTGTCCGGTGGTGTCGACTCGACCGCGCTCTACCCGCCGAAGCGCTTCTTCGGTGCCGCGCGCAACATCGAGGACGGCGGCTCGCTGACCATCCTGGCCACCGCGCTCGTCGAGACCGGCTCGCGCATGGACGAGGTGATCTTCGAGGAGTTCAAGGGCACCGGCAACATGGAGCTCAAGCTCGACCGCAAGCTCTCCGACAAGCGGATCTTCCCGGCGGTGGACGTCGACGCGTCCTCCACCCGCAAGGAGGAAATCCTGCTGGGCGGCGAGGAGTTGGCGATCGTCTGGAAGCTGCGCCGGGTGCTCCACGCGCTGGACCAGCAGCAGGCCATCGAGCTCCTGCTCGACCGGATGAAGAAGACCCAGTCGAACGCGGAGTTCCTGCTCCAGATCCAGAAGACGACACCGGCCCCGGGCAACAACGACTAGTCGTCGCCCGCCGGCAGCACACAGGGCCGCCCCCGCACTTCCGGTGCGGGGGCGGCCCTGTGCCGTGGTCCGTTGCCGTTCCGAGACCTTCGCCACACGGACGGCGTCGCGCGGCGCCTTCGTACGACCGTGGCACGGTCCAAGAAACCGCAGGTGAGCGCCCGAATTCCGGCCGGCGCCGCTCCCGCGCGAGCCGTTCCGGACCCACACGGGGGACACAGCCGCCTGTGCCACGCTTCTTGTCGCCGCCGACGCAAGGGGGTAGCCGACCGAACGAGGGAGACGCATGAGCGAGCGAAGCGGGAGCAACGGCCGAATACGGGCCACCGGCAAACGCCGGAAGAAGCCGTCCCGCGGCCGCAGGGCGAAGCGCGTGGCCCTCTGGAGCCTGGCCGGTGCGGTCGTGGTGGGCGGTGCGGGTCTCGGCTACGCGTACGTCCACCTCAACGGCAATCTCCAGGCCGTCGACATCAACACCGCGCTCGGCAAGGACCGCCCGGAGAACGTCGACAACGGCTCCGAGGACATCCTCGTCCTGGGCTCCGACTCCCGTTCCGGCGCGAACGGCGAGTACGGCGCGGACGAGGGCGCGGCCCGCTCGGACACCGCGATGGTCGTCCACGTCAACAAGGGACACAAGACCGCGAGTGTGGTCTCCATCCCGCGCGACACCCTCGTCACCCGGCCCGACTGCACCGGCGACGTCAGCGGCGACCCCGTGCCCGGGCAGCAGCGCGCCATGTTCAACACGGCGTACGAGGTCGGCGGACCGGCCTGCGCGGTCAAGACCGTCGAATCCATGTCCGGCATCCGCATGGACCACTACCTCGAGGTCGACTTCACCGGCTTCAAGAAGCTGATCGACAAGCTCGGCGGCGTCGAGATCACCACCACCAAGGCGATCGACGACCCGGACAGCCACCTGGACCTCGAACCCGGCACCCACACCCTGAACGGCGAGCAGTCCCTCGGCCTCGTCCGCACCCGGCACAGCGTCGGCGACGGCAGCGACCTCGGCCGCATCCAGCTCCAGCAGGCGTTCATCAAGGCGCTGATGCAGCAGGTCAAGAGCGTGGGCGTGTTCGACGGCACCAAGCTGTACGGCATCGCGGACACCGCCACCAAGGCGGTCACCACCGACTCCGACCTCGGCTCGGTCACCGAACTCGCGGGCTTCGCCAAGGGCCTCAAGGGCCTCGGCTCCGACCACGTGAACATGGTGACCCTGCCCGTCCAGTACGACCCCGCCGACCCGAACCGCGTCATCCCGCTGGAGAAGGCCGACCGGCAGGTCTGGGACGCGCTGAACGCCGACAAGCCGGTCCCCGCGTCCGCGACGAAGCAGTCGGCGGGCGACAAGGGCGACGCGAGCACGATCGTGCGGTGACCCCGGCCCCCGGTCGTGTCCGGGGGAATACCCGGCCGTCCACCCTGGTTTTGGGAGATGCGGCCGGTCCTGGCAGACTGGTACGTCGGCCCCGGTTCACGGACGCGCAATCCGCGCGTGCGACCCGGAGCCCTCCCGAACCTAGGAGACACCCTTGAAGCGCGACATCCACCCCCAGTACGTCGAGACGCAGGTCAGCTGCACCTGTGGCGCGTCGTTCACCACCCGCTCCACGCTGGACAGCGGCACCATCCGTGCCGAGGTCTGCTCCGAGTGCCACCCGTTCTACACGGGCAAGCAGAAGATCCTCGACACCGGTGGCCGTGTGGCCCGCTTCGAGGCCCGCTTCGGCAAGGGCGCCAAGGCCGCCGGCAAGTAGCGAGCCGTCCGCGCCGGTCCGCGGTGCCCTTTTCCGAGGGCGCCGTGGCCGGCGTTTTTTTCCGGTCCGGGCACGGGGTCTCCGTACCCCGGCCCCGGCAGGCACCCACCGGCCGGCAGGCACGACGAGCGAAGGAACCAGGAGCCCGAGATGTTCGAGGCGGTCGAGGAACTGATCGGCGAGCACGCCGATCTCGAGAAGCAGCTCGCCGACCCCGCGGTCCACGCCGACCAGGGCAACGCGCGCAAGCTCAACAAGCGCTACGCGGAGCTGAGCCCGATCGTCGCGACGTACCGCTCCTGGAAGCAGTCCGGCGACGACATCGAGACCGCCCGCGAGCTCGCCGCCGACGACCCCGACTTCGCCGCCGAGGTCAAGGAGCTGGAGCAGCAGCGCGAGGAGCTCACCGAGAAGCTCCGCCTCCTGCTCGTCCCCCGGGACCCCAGCGACGACAAGGACGTGCTCCTGGAGATCAAGGCCGGGGCGGGCGGCGACGAGTCCGCGCTGTTCGCCGGCGATCTGCTGCGCATGTACCTGCGCTACGCCGAGCGCGTCGGCTGGAAGACCGAGATCATCGACTCCACCGAGTCCGAGCTCGGCGGCTACAAGGACGTCCAGGTCGCCGTGAAGACCAAGGGCGGCAACGGGGCCACCGAACCGGGCCAGGGCGTCTGGGCCCGGCTGAAGTACGAGGGCGGGGTGCACCGCGTGCAGCGCGTGCCCTCCACCGAGTCCCAGGGCCGCATCCACACCTCCGCCGCCGGTGTCCTCGTGACGCCCGAGGCCGAGGAGGTCGACGTCGAGATCCACGCCAACGACCTCCGCATCGACGTCTACCGCTCGTCCGGCCCCGGCGGCCAGTCCGTCAACACGACCGACTCCGCCGTCCGCATCACGCACTTGCCGACCGGCGTCGTCGCCTCCTGCCAGAACGAGAAGAGCCAGCTCCAGAACAAGGAGCAGGCGATGCGCATCCTGCGCTCCCGGCTCCTCGCCGCCGCCCAGGAGGCCGCCGAGCAGGAGGCTTCGGACGTACGTCGCAGCCAGGTGCGTACGGTCGACCGCTCCGAGAAGATCCGGACGTACAACTTCCCGGAAAACCGGATCTCGGACCACCGCGTCGGCTTCAAGGCGTACAACTTGGACCAGGTGCTCGACGGCGACCTGGACGCGGTCATCCAGGCGTGCGTCGACGCCGACTCCGCCGCCAAGCTGGCCGCCGCCTGAGCCCACCGCCCGCCCCGCCCCGCTCGTGAACCCGTACGGAGAACCGCGATGAACCTGCTGCTCGCCGAGGTGGCCCAGGCCACCCAGCGGCTGGCCGACGCCGGTGTTCCCTCACCGAGATTCGATGCCGAGGAACTCGCCGCCTTCGTCCACGGCGTCAAGCGGGGCGAGCTGCACAACGTGCCGGACGCCGACTTCGACGCCCGCTACTGGGAGACCATCGCCCGCCGCGAGGCCCGCGAACCCCTCCAGCACATCACCGGACGGGCCTTCTTCCGCTACCTGGAGCTCCAGGTCGGGCCCGGCGTCTTCGTGCCGCGCCCCGAGACCGAGTCGGTCGTCGGCTGGGCCATAGACGCCGTCCGCGCGATGGACGTCGTGGAGCCGCTGATCGTGGACCTGTGCACCGGCTCCGGCGCCATCGCCCTCGCCATGGCCCAGGAGGTCCCGCGCTCCCGCGTGCACGCCGTGGAGCTCTCCGAGGACGCCCTGAAGTGGACCCGGAAGAACGCCGAGAACTCCCGCGTCACCGTCCACCGCGGCGACGCGCTCACCGCCCTGCCCGAGCTGGACGGCCAGGTCGACCTGGTCATCTCCAACCCGCCGTACATCCCGCTCACCGAGTGGGAGTACGTGGCGCCCGAGGCACGCGACCACGACCCCGAGATGGCGCTGTTCTCCGGCGAGGACGGCCTCGACACCATCCGGGGCATCGAGCGCACCGCGCACCGCCTGCTCCGCCCCGGCGGCCTGGTCGTCATCGAGCACGCCGACACGCAGGGCGGCCAGGTGCCCTGGATCTTCACCGAGGAACGGGGCTGGGCCGACGCGGCCGACCACCCCGACCTCAACCGGCGGCCCCGGTTCGCCACCGCCCGCAAGGCGATGCCGTGACCGGGGGCCGCCATCCCTACCAGCCCTACCCGTACATGCTTGAGGAGGCCGGCTGATGGCACGGCGATACGACTGCAACGACGCGACCGACCGCACGACGGGGCTGCGCGAAGCCGCGTCGGCCGTCCGCCGCGGCGAGCTCGTCGTGCTGCCCACCGACACCGTGTACGGGATCGGCGCGGACGCCTTCGCCTCCGAGGCGGTCGGCGACCTCCTGGAGGCCAAGGGCCGGGGCCGCAACATGCCCTCGCCGGTCCTCATCGGCTCCCCGAACACCCTGCACGGCCTGGTCACCGACTTCTCCGAACAGGCGTGGGAGCTGGTCGACGCGTTCTGGCCGGGCGCCCTGACGCTGGTCGCCAAGCACCAGCCCTCGCTCCAGTGGGACCTCGGCGACACCCGGGGCACCGTCGCCGTCCGGATGCCGCTGCACCCGGTCGCCATCGAGCTCCTCACCGAGGTCGGCCCGATGGCCGTGTCCAGCGCCAACCTGACCGGCCACCCCTCGCCGGAGACCTGCGACGCCGCCCAGGAGATGCTCGGCGACTCCGTGTCCGTCTACCTCGACGGCGGCCCGACCCCCGGCATCGTGCCCTCGTCCATCGTGGACGTCACCGGCAAGGTGCCCGTCCTGCTGCGCGCCGGGGCGCTCTCGGCGGAGGAACTGCGCAAGGTGGTACCCGACCTCGAGGTGGCCAATTGACCGCCCCCGAGGGGCGTGGCATAGCGGGGCGGCCCGACACTTTCCGCATCCTCCACGTCAGCACCGGCAACGTCTGCCGCTCGCCGATCACCGAGCGGCTGACCCGGCACGCCCTGGTGCACCGGCTCGGGGACCCGCTCCAGGGCGGGCTGATCGTGGAGAGCGCCGGGACCTGGGGCCACGAGGGCGCCCCGATGGAGGCCAACGCCGAGGTGGTCCTCGCCGACTTCGGCGCGGACGCCACCGGCTTCACCGGCCGTGAGCTGCTGGACGAGCACGTGATCCGTGCCGACCTCGTGCTCACGGCCACCCGCGACCACCGCGCCCAGGTCATCTCCATGGGCCACTCGGCCGGGCTACGCACCTTCACGCTCAAGGAGTTCACCAGGCTGGTCCGGGCCATAGACCCGGCCACCCTGCCCGACGCCCGCGAGGAGGGCGTGGTCGAGCGTGCCCGCGCCCTGGTCCGGGCCGCCGCCGCGCTGCGCGGCTGGCTGCTCGCCCCGACCGCGGACGCCGACGAGGTCCACGACCCGTACGGCGCCCCGATCACCTTCTTCCGGTCCATCGGCGACGAGATCAGCCAGGCCCTGGACCCGGTCGTCACGGCGCTGACCGGCGTCTCCGCGCCCCACTGACTTCTTCCGTGCAACCATCACGGCGGGCTCCGTGTCCTCAACCATGGGACCGACGTAGTTAAGGTGTGGGCTGAGATGGCCGGCGACAACTGTGGGGCAGCCCGTGCGTGATTACCTGCTGACACTCTGTGTCACGGCCGCTGTGACCTACTTGCTCACCGGCCCGGTGCGCAAGTTCGCCATCGCGGTCGGGGCGATGCCCGCGATCCGCGCGCGCGACGTCCACCGCGAACCGACCCCGAGGCTCGGCGGCATCGCCATGTTCGGCGGGCTGTGCGCGGGGCTCATCGTCGCCAACCACCTGGCCAACCTCGACGGGGTCTTCGAGCTCTCCAGCGAACCGAGAGCGCTGCTCTCCGGGGCTGCGCTGATCTGGCTGATCGGGGTCCTGGACGACAAGTTCGAGATCGACGCCCTGATCAAGCTGGGCGGGCAGATGCTCGCCGCCGCCGTGATGGTCCTCCAGGGCCTCACGATCCTCTGGCTGCCGATCCCGGGCGTCGGCACCGTCGCCCTCACCCCGTGGCAGGGCACGCTGCTCACCGTGGCGCTGGTCGTCATCACGATCAACGCGGTCAACTTCGTGGACGGCCTGGACGGGCTCGCGGCGGGCATGGTCCTGATCGCCGCCGCCGCGTTCTTCCTGTACACCTACCGGCTCTGGTACGGGCACACCATCGAGGCGGCCGCCCCGGCGACGCTGTTCTCGGCGATCCTGATGGGCATGTGCCTCGGCTTCCTGCCGCACAACATGCACCCCGCGCGGATCTTCATGGGCGACTCGGGGTCGATGCTCATCGGCCTCGTGCTCGCGGCCGGCGCGATCTCGGTGACCGGGCAGGTCGACCCGGACACGATGAAGATCTTCGAGGGCAGTGAGCGCCAGGCGACCCACGCGATGCTCCCGGTCTTCATCCCGCTGCTGCTGCCGCTGACCATCATCGCCATCCCGGCGGCGGACCTGGTGCTGGCCATCGTGCGGCGCACCTGGAACGGCCAGTCGCCGTTCGCCGCGGACCGGGGCCACCTGCACCACCGGCTGCTCAACATCGGCCACTCGCACAGCCGGTCGGTGCTGATCATGTACTTCTGGTCGGCGCTGATCGCCTTCGGCGCGGTGGGGTACTCGGTGCACTCGACGTCCCTGTGGATCGTGATCGTGATCGTGGGGCTGAGCGCGCTCGGGCTGATCCTGCTCCTGCTGCCCGCCTTCACCCCGCGCGCCCCGCGCTGGGCGGAACGCTTCGTGCCGCCGCGCTACCGCCGCAGACGGCGTCGTCCGGAGGAGCCGGGTGCCGCCGCGTCGGAGGAGGCCGCGGAGGGCCAACAGGGGGCCGTGGACGGCCAGATGGAGACGGGTGCGACGGGCGGGGCCGGGGGCGCCGCCGAGGAGCGTGAGGGGGCTTCCGGGGCGCCCGTCGCCGCGGGCGTCTCGGGCGTCAACGGAGCGACCGCCATCGGTCACCGTTCGCGGGCGGGGGACCGCCGAGCGGCCGGTTCCACCCGTCACTGAACCGGTCACCGGCACCCAATAGCAGACAAATCGAAGCGATACTTCGCTCACGCGTGCTCATTAGCCCTCACGTGTGACAGCAAGCACACTTTCTTGGTAAAGACCTCATCAAATAGTTTGTGATACCGTTCACGAAGCCCGGTGACGGAGCCGAAGGACCTGATGTAGCACGGTCCATCGGCCCGAGGCATCGACTCGGACCGGGCCTACGCTCGTCCATGACGACACACTGCCCACCCCCAGCAAGCGGAGCTGCCGCCATGCCGTCCAACGACGTCCGGACTCTCCTCCAGACCGCCGTACCCACCGCTGCCGCCGGCGCCGTAGCCGCCGCGATCAGCGCTGGCGTCGCCGGCGGCAAGGGAGCCCTGGGCGCGATCGTGGGGACGATCGTGGTCATCCTCTTCATGGGGATCGGACTCGTGGTCCTGCAACGGACCGCCCGGTCCATGCCCCACCTCTTCCAGGCGATGGGGCTCGCGCTCTACACGGCGCAGCTCCTGCTGCTGTTCATCTTCGTCGCCGTATTCAAGAACACCTCGCTGTTCAACCCGAAGGCGTTCGCGATCACCCTGGTCGCGACGACCCTCGTGTGGATCGGCGCACAGGCGCGTGCGCACATGAAGGCGAAGATCCTTTACGTGGAACCCGAATCCGACAAGGCCGAGAAGGCCGGGAAACCGGGGTCCGACGCGTGAAGGGTAGGGGCGGAATAAGTGCGGGGTCAGGACCCTGCTATCGTCCGGTTCCAACTGCGGCACTGCGGGCGCGTGCATGTGAGCTGACGCCTGCTCGATCGCGAGGCTCACATGCCTGACTGCCGCTCACACATCCGAAACACCAGTCCAGTGCCGAACCGCGGCTGCGCGCCGCGCCGACACAACGAGGTTGCCGTACCTATGCGCCACGCTGAAGGAGCCCGCGGTGAGTGCTGACCCGACACAGGTGCTCGCCTTCGAGACCGATTGCCACCTCTTCGACGGTTGTGGCTTTCCGGCACCCGGCCTGCACTCGTTCCTGTTCGAGCCCCTCTGGGGCGACGCGGACAGCAACTTGTACTTCAACAAGACGATGCTGCTGGCCCTGCTCGGCTCGGTGATCATCGTTGGCTTCTTCTGGGCCGCCTTCCGCAAGCCGAAGTTGGTGCCCGGCAAGCTCCAGATGACGGCCGAGGCCGGATACGACTTCATCCGCCGCGGCATCGTCTACGAGACGATCGGCAAGCGCGACGGCGAGAAGTACGTCCCGCTGATGGTCTCCCTGTTCTTCGTCATCTGGATGATGAACCTCTGGTCCATCATCCCGGTTGCCCAGTTCCCCGTGACGGCGATCATCTCGTACCCCGCGATCCTCGCCCTGATCGTCTACGTGCTCTGGGTCGGCCTGACCTTCAAGAAGCACGGCTTCGTCGGAGCCCTCAAGAACTTCTCGGGCTACGACAAGAGCCTCGGCGGGGTCCTGCCGCTCTCGATGACCATCGAGTTCTTCTCGAACCTGCTGGTCCGGCCGTTCACGCACGCGGTCCGGCTCTTCGCCAACATGTTCGCGGGCCACACGCTCCTGCTGCTCTTCACGATCGCCAGCTGGTACATGCTCAACGGCATCGGGATCGCCTACGCAGGTGTGTCGTTCGTGATGGTCATCGTGATGACCGCCTTCGAACTCTTCATCCAGGCTGTTCAGGCTTACGTCTTCGTGCTGCTGGCCTGCAGCTACATCCAGGGCGCTCTCGCCAAGGGCCACTGAGCACCCCACTCCTGAAGCACCCGGTGGCCAACCCCCACCGGACATTGAAAGAGAAGGAAGAACCGGCATGTCCGCTCTCCAGACCCTCGCCGCCGGCGTCGAAATCAAGGGCAACCTCGGCTCGATCGGTTACGGCCTCGCCGCGATCGGCCCCGGCGTCGGCATCGGCATCATCTTCGGTAACGGCACCCAGGCGCTCGCCCGTCAGCCCGAGGCTGCCGGTCTCATCCGCGCCAACCAGATTCTCGGCTTCGCCTTCTGTGAGGCGCTCGCCCTGATCGGTCTGGTCATGCCGTTCGTCTACCCGACCTCCTGACCGGTCGCGAACAGCCCATTCGACGGAAGGCACTGACGTGAACCCCCTGGTTCAGCTCGCGGCGGAGGAAGCGGAAAACCCGCTCATTCCGCCGATCCCTGAGCTCGTCATTGGCCTCATCGCTTTCGTCATCGTCTTCGGCTTCCTCGCCAAGAAGCTCCTCCCGAACATCAACAAGGTTCTGGAAGAGCGCCGCGAGGCCATCGAAGGCGGTATCGAGAAGGCCGATGCGGCCCAGACCGAGGCCCAGAGCGTTCTTGAGCAGTACAAGGCTCAGCTCGCCGAGGCCCGCCACGAAGCCGCTCGTATGCGCCAGGAGGCGCAGGAGCAGGGCGCCGTGATCCTGCAGGAAATGCGCGCCGAGGGCCAGCGCCAGCGCGACGAGATCGTCGCCGCCGGCCACGCCCAGATCGAGGCCGACCGCAAGGCCGCCGCCGCCGCGCTGCGCCAGGACGTGGGCAAGCTCGCCACCGACCTGGCCGGCAAGCTCGTCGGTGAGTCCCTGGAGGACCACGCCCGGCAGAGTGGCACCGTCGACCGCTTCCTCGACGAGCTCGAGGCGAAGGCCGAGGCCGTCCGATGAACAGCGCGAGCCGCGAGGCACTGGCTGCCGCACGCGAGCGTCTCGACGCGCTGACCGACTCCACGTCGGTCGACGCGGCGAAGCTCGCCGAGGACCTGGCCGGCGTCACGGCGCTGCTGCACCGCGAGGTGTCGCTGCGCCGGGTCCTGACCGACCCGGCGCAGCCGGGCGAGGCCAGGGCCGAGCTGGCAGGCCGCCTGCTCGGCGGCCAGGTGGGCGGCGAAGCCGTCGACCTGGTCTCCGGCATGGTCCGCTCGCGCTGGTCGCAGTCGCGTGACCTGGTCGACGCGGTCGAGGAGCTGGCGAACACCGCCGACCTCACCGCCGCCCAGCGCGCCGGCGACCTGGACGACGTCGAGGACGAGCTCTTCCGGTTCGGCCGCATCGTCGCCTCGGACACCGGCCTGCGTGCCGCGCTCACCAGCCGGACCGCGTCCCCCTCCGCCAAGGGCGAGCTGCTCCGCAGCCTGCTCGGCGGCAAGGCGCGGCCCGCCACCGAGCGCGTCATCGTGCGGCTTGTCACCCAGCCGCGTGGACGTAGCCTGGAAGCGGGACTCGACTCCCTCTCCAAGCTCGCCGCGGAGCGCCGGGAGCGCATGGTCGCGATCGTCACCTCCGCGGTGCCGCTCAGCGACCGGCAGAAGCAGCGCCTGGGTGCCGCCCTGGCGAAGATCTACGGCCGCCCGATGCACCTGAACCTGGACGTGGACCCCTCGGTCCTCGGCGGGATCGCGGTGCGGGTCGGCGACGAGATCATCAACGGCACCATCGCGGACCGCCTCGACGAGGCGACCCGCCGCATGGCCGGCTGACGCAGGCGCAGCGCAACAGAACAGAGCAAGACCAGCGGCCCGGTTGGGCCGTGCAGAAACTGCAGAAGATTCCTGGGGGTCGGCCCCCAGACCCCCTTAAGAAACTTCGGGCCCAACAAGGAGAGCAGGGAACCCAGATGGCGGAGCTCACGATCCGGCCGGAGGAGATCCGGGACGCGCTGGAGAACTTTGTCCAGTCGTACAAGCCGGACGCGGCCTCGCGCGAGGAGGTCGGTACGGTCAGCGTTGCCGGCGACGGCATCGCGAAGGTGGAGGGTCTGCCCTCCGCCATGGCGAACGAGCTGCTGAAGTTCGAGGACGGCACCCTCGGTCTCGCCCTCAACCTCGAGGAGCGCGAGATCGGTGCGATCGTCCTCGGCGAGTTCAGCGGCATCGAAGAGGGCCAGCCGGTGCAGCGCACCGGTGAGGTGCTCTCCGTCGGCGTCGGCGAGGGCTACCTCGGCCGCGTCGTAGACCCGCTCGGCAACCCGATCGACGGTCTCGGCGAGATCGCGACCGACGGCCGCCGCGCCCTCGAGCTGCAGGCCCCTGGCGTCATGGTCCGTAAGTCGGTGCACGAGCCGATGCAGACCGGCTACAAGGCCGTCGACGCCATGGTGCCGATCGGCCGCGGCCAGCGTCAGCTGATCATTGGCGACCGTCAGACGGGTAAGACCGCGCTGGCCGTCGACACGATCATCAACCAGCGCGACAACTGGCGCTCGGGCGACGTGAACAAGCAGGTGCGCTGCATCTACGTCGCCATCGGTCAGAAGGGCTCCACGATCGCGTCCGTGCGCGGTGCCCTCGAAGAGGCCGGTGCGCTCGAGTACACGACCATCGTCGCCGCCCCGGCGTCCGACCCGGCCGGCTTCAAGTACCTCGCGCCGTACACCGGTTCGGCCATCGGCCAGCACTGGATGTACCAGGGCAAGCACGTCCTGATCATCTTCGACGACCTCTCGAAGCAGGCCGACGCCTACCGCGCCGTCTCCCTGCTGCTGCGCCGTCCGCCGGGCCGTGAGGCGTACCCCGGCGACGTCTTCTACCTCCACTCGCGTCTGCTGGAGCGCTGCGCCAAGCTCTCCGACGACATGGGTGCCGGTTCGATGACGGGTCTCCCGATCGTCGAGACCAAGGCGAACGACGTGTCGGCGTTCATCCCGACCAACGTCATCTCCATCACCGACGGCCAGTGCTTCCTGGAGTCCGACCTGTTCAACGCCGGTCAGCGTCCGGCCCTGAACGTCGGTATCTCGGTCTCCCGCGTCGGTGGCTCCGCCCAGCACAAGGCCATGCGCCAGGTGTCCGGCCGCCTCCGTGTCGACCTCGCCCAGTACCGCGAGCTGGAGGCGTTCGCCGCCTTCGGTTCCGACCTGGACGCGGCCTCCAAGGCTTCGCTGGAGCGCGGTAAGCGCATGGTCGAGCTGCTGAAGCAGCCGCAGTACGCCCCGTTCCCGGTCGAGGAGCAGGTCGTCTCCGTCTGGGCCGGCACCAACGGCAAGATGGACGACGTCCCGGTCGAGGACATCCGCCGCTTCGAGACGGAGCTGCTGGAGTTCCTGCGCCGCGAGCGCAAGGACCTCCTCACCAGCATCCGCGAGGGCGCCAAGATGTCCGACGACACGCTGCAGGCGATCGCCGACGCCGTCGCCGCCTTCAAGCAGCAGTTCGAGACCTCGGACGGCAAGCTCCTGGGCGAGGGCTGATCGATGGGCGCTCAGCTTCGCGTTTACAAGCGCCGCATCCGCTCCGTCACCGCCACGAAGAAGATCACCAAGGCGATGGAGATGATCGCCGCCTCGCGCATCGTCAAGGCGCAGCGCCAGGTGGCGGCGTCGACGCCGTACGCCACCGAGCTGACCCGCGCGGTGACCGCGGTGGCGACCGGCTCCACCACCAAGCACCCGCTGACCACCGAGGCCGAGTCCCCGGCCCGGGCCGCGATCCTGCTCATCACGAGCGACCGCGGTCTGGCCGGCGGTTACTCCTCCAACGCCATCAAGGCCGCGGAGAAGCTGACCGAGCGGCTGCGCGGTGAGGGCAAGGAGGTCGACACGTACGTGATCGGCCGCAAGGGTGTCGCCTACTACGGGTTCCGCGAGCGCAAGATCGCGGACTCGTGGACCGGCTTCACCGACAGCCCGACGTACGCGGATGCCAAGCGGGCGGCCGCCCCGCTGATCGAGGCGGTGTCGAAGGAGACCGCCGAGGGCGGCGTCGACGAGCTGCACATCGTCTTCACGGAGTTCGTGTCGATGATGACGCAGAACCCGGTCGACGACCGGATGCTGCCGCTCAGTCTCGGTGCCACGGAGCAGGAGACCGGCAAGGGCGAGATCCTGCCGCTCTTCGACTTCGAGCCGTCGGCGGAGGACGTCCTCGACGCCCTGCTTCCGCGGTACGTCGAGAGCCGTATCTACAACGCGCTGCTGCAGGCCGCTGCTTCCGAGCACGCCGCCCGCCGCCGCGCGATGAAGTCGGCCACCGACAACGCCGGTGAGCTCATCAAGACGCTCTCCCGGCTTGCCAACGCGGCCCGCCAGGCCGAAATCACCCAGGAAATCAGCGAGATCGTCGGTGGTGCCAGTGCGCTGGCCGACGCGACCGCGGGGAGTGACAAGTAATGACGACCACAGTTGAGACGGCCGTTGCCACGGGCCGCGTCGCCCGGGTCATCGGCCCGGTCGTCGACGTGGAGTTCCCCGTCGACGCGATGCCGGACATCTACAACGCGCTGACCGTCGAGGTGGCCGACCCGGCCGAGGACGGCAAGCTCAAGACGCTGACGCTCGAGGTCGCCCAGCACCTCGGCGACGGCGTGATCCGCGCGATCTCGATGCAGCCGACCGACGGTCTGGTCCGCCAGGCCCCGGTCACCGACACGGGCACCGGCATCACGGTCCCCGTCGGTGACATCACCAAGGGCAAGGTCTTCAACACCCTCGGCCAGATCCTCAACAAGCCCGAGGCCGAGGCCGAGGTCACCGAGCGCTGGCCGATCCACCGCAAGGCGCCCAACTTCGACCAGCTCGAGTCCAAGACCGAGATGTTCGAGACCGGCGTCAAGGTCATCGACCTCCTCACCCCGTACGTCAAGGGTGGAAAGATCGGTCTGTTCGGTGGTGCCGGTGTCGGCAAGACCGTTCTGATCCAGGAGATGATCTACCGCGTCGCCAACAACCACGACGGTGTGTCGGTGTTCGCGGGCGTCGGTGAGCGCACCCGTGAGGGCAATGACCTCATCGAGGAGATGGCCGACTCCGGCGTCATCGACAAGACGGCGCTCGTCTTCGGCCAGATGGACGAGCCGCCGGGGACCCGTCTCCGCGTCGCCCTGGCCGGTCTGACCATGGCGGAGTACTTCCGCGATGTGCAGAAGCAGGACGTGCTCTTCTTCATCGACAACATCTTCCGGTACACCCAGGCCGGTTCCGAGGTGTCCACCCTGCTCGGCCGCATGCCGTCCGCAGTGGGTTACCAGCCGAACCTGGCCGACGAGATGGGTCTGCTCCAGGAGCGCATCACGTCGACCCGCGGTCACTCGATCACCTCGATGCAGGCGATCTACGTTCCCGCGGACGACCTGACCGACCCGGCGCCGGCGACCACCTTCGCCCACCTCGACGCGACGACGGTTCTCTCCCGTCCGATCTCCGAGAAGGGCATCTACCCGGCCGTGGACCCGCTGGACTCGACGTCCCGCATCCTCGACCCGCGGTACATCGCCGAGGACCACTACGCGGCGGCCATGCGTGTCAAGGGGATCCTGCAGAAGTACAAGGACCTCCAGGACATCATCGCGATCCTCGGTATCGACGAGCTGGGCGAGGAGGACAAGCTCGTTGTCCACCGTGCCCGTCGCGTCGAGCGCTTCCTGTCGCAGAACACCCACGTCGCCAAGCAGTTCACCGGCGTGGACGGTTCGGACGTTCCGCTCGACGAGTCGATCGCCGCGTTCAACGCCATCTGCGACGGTGAGTACGACCACTTCCCCGAGCAGGCGTTCTTCATGTGCGGTGGCATCGAGGACCTGAAGGCCAACGCCAAGGAGCTCGGCGTCTCCTGAGCCTCCGGCTCACCGAGGGGGGCGGGTGCGTCCCGTCCCCCTCACCACGCCCCGTAGAATTGACCCAACACCCGGCACGACCGCCGGGTGGTGACCCGAGGAGCCACCCTTGGCTGCTGAGCTGCACGTCGAGCTGGTCGCCGCGGACCGCAGTGTCTGGTCCGGCGAGGCCACCCTGGTCGTCGCGCGCACCACGTCCGGCGACATCGGCGTCATGCCCGGTCACCAGCCGCTTCTGGGTGTGCTGGAATCGGGCCCGGTGACGATCCGTACGAGCGAGGGCGCGACCGTCGTCGCCGCCGTGCACGGCGGTTTCATCTCGTTCGCCGACGACAAGCTCTCGCTTCTCGCGGAGATCGCGGAGCTTGCCGACGAGATCGACGTCGAGCGCGCGGAGCGTGCGCTCGAGCGTGCGAAGTCGGACACGGACGCCGCTTCCGAGCGGCGCGCCGAAGTGCGACTGCGTGCGGTGGCGGCACACTAGCCACCTCACGACATGGTTTTACCCTCAGCCGCGGCCCGTGCCGGAGACCCCTCCGGACCGTGTCGCGGCTGAGGCGATGCAGATGCAGGTGACGTACGGACGGTTTTCCGTTTACTCGATGATGCGAGGAGGTCGGTGGAGATGTACCTCGCGCTGTGGGTGGGCGGACTGGTCGTCGCACTGGTCGCGCTGGGACTCTTCGTCTTCGGTCTGCGCCGGCGGCTGATCCAGCGCTCCGGCGGGACCTTCGACTGCAGTCTCCGGTGGAACGTACCCGAGGAGCCCGACCTGTCCGGCAAGGGCTGGGTGTACGGCGTCGCCCGGTACAGCGGCGACAAGGTGAACTGGTTCCGGGTCTTCAGCTACTCGCCGCGTCCGCGCCGGGTCCTGGAACGCTCCGCGATCGAGGTCGTGGCCCGCCGGATGCCGGAGGGCGAGGAGGAGCTGGCGCTGCTCTCCGACGCCATCGTGCTCGGCTGTCTCCACCGGGAGACCCGCCTGGAGCTGGCGATGAGCGAGGACGCGCTGACCGGTTTCCTGGCCTGGCTGGAGGCGGCCCCGCCCGGCCAGCGGGTGAACGTCGCCTAGCGCCTTACGTCCGATGCCCCCGCGACCGCCGGGCGGACTCGGGTCAGCATCAGCTCCAGGAAGCGGTCCGGGTGCCGGAACGACGCGAAGTGGCTCGCCTCCTCGATGAGCGCGAAGTCCTTGGCCGGTGCCGTGACGGCCTCGTAGAACGCGCGCGCCGGGCCCGGCGGCGTCAGGACGTCCTGCGCCCCCTGGAAGACGAAGAACGGCAGGGCGAAGTCGGTGCCCTCGGCCCCCTCGTCGATCGTCACGGCCTCCGGCGCGACCCGTTCCGAGAAGGTCATCGCGCCCATGTACGCGCGCAGCCCGCGCAGCGTGTGCAGCGGTGAGAACCACAGCGAGCGGACCACCACGGTCTTCATGGTGTCGTAGGTCAGCGGATCGGACGTGGTGACGGTCTTGGCGTGGGCCGCCCACTGCTTCGGGGTCCAGGCGGTCGGGTCGGGGCCCATGGCGAGGGCGGCGGCCAGTTCCTTGCGCTTCCCGGCCGCCCGCAGCCGTGCCAGCAGGGCGTCGAAGGCGCTGTGGTCGCGGCCGCCCCCGTTGATGTTCTGGTCGGTGCCCACGTACGCGGAGTACCGCTCGGGATGGCGGCGGGCCAGCCGCAGTCCGATGACCGTGCCGAACGAGTTGGCCACCAGCAGGACCTTGTCGACGCCCATCCGGGACCGGATGTGGTCGGTGACCTCCAGGGCGTCCTCGTACAGCCGGTCCAGGGTGCATTCCCCCTGGCCGTCGGGGCCGTGGGCGGCGAAGGTGCGGCCCGCGCCGCGCATGTCCCAGCGGACGACGGTGAAGTGCTTCTCCCAGCCCCGGGTGCGCGGCAGGAAGATGTGGTTGGAGGCGCCGGGTCCGCCGTGGATCTCCAGGACGACCGGGTTGGCGCGGTCGTCGCCCCGTACGGAGATCCACTGGTCGATGCCGCCGATCCGGACGAAGCCGGACTCCTCGATCCCGCCCGGGGCGGTGATGCGCAGGGCCCTGGCGGCGGCGGTGCGTCTGATCTGGCGGTAGCCCAGCATCCCGGCGACGGGGCCTGCCACCAGGGTGGCGGCGGATGCGGTGATGAGCGTGGTCAGCACGGCCGACTCCTTAAACTGTTTATGGCATAAGCAGAAGCGTTTAAGGTATATACAGTTGTTCAGGGGGGTGTCAACCATCCGACCGAGACCAGGGAGAACGCGATGGCCGGGGCAGCCGGGAGAGGCAAGCGGGCGGAGCCCAGGGACATGCGGGCGGGCGTCGAACTGCTCTGGGGCGAGCGGGACCGGCCCGCCCGGGGCCCCAAGCCCTCGCTGACCCCGCGGCGGATCGCCGACGAGGCGGTCGCGGTCGCCGACGCGGAGGGCCTGGACGCGGTGTCGATGGGCCGGGTCGCGGCCGGACTCGGGGTCTCCGGGATGGCGCTCTACCGCTATGTGCCCGGCAAGACGGAGCTGGTCGAGCTCATGGTGGAGGTGGTGCTCGCCGGCGTACCCGACCTCACGGACGCGGGCCCGGGGTGGCGGGAGCGGCTGGCGGCCTGGAGCCGCCGGTCCTGGCAGGTGTACGCGGACCACCCCTGGCTGCTCGCGGCCACCGCGATGCGCCGTCAGATCATGGGCCCCCACCAGCTGGGCTGGCTGGACGCGGCACACGCGGCGCTGGAGCCGACGGGGCTCGGCGCGGCGGACCGGCAGCGGGTCGTCCTGCTCCTGATCGGCCAGGTGCGCAGCCTGGCCCAGCAGAGGGCGGACTTCGACGCGGAGCACGCCCGGGAGTGGGGCCGGCTGACCGGTGAGCTCCTGGAACGGCACGCCGACCGGTTCCCCGCGCTCACCCGGGCCATCGCCGCCGGGGCGTTCGAGTCGAACGGCGCCGAGTCGCTGGACTTCGGCCTGGACCGCATCCTCGACGGTGTCCAGGCGCTGATCGCCGAGGCGTCACCGTAAGGGGCGGCGCGGGCACGCGAAAACCGGGGAGACAGGGGGCGGACCTGTCTCCCCGGCGTTTTTCGGGGGTTGAGCCTCTAGGGGGTTACTTGAGGCCGGTGTTCATCGCGCTCACGAGTTCACCGTTGCTGGTGTCCCCGCTGAACTCCCAGAAGAACGCGCCTCCCAGGCCCTGCGTCTTCGCCCAGGCCATCTTGGACTTGATGGTGGCCGGGGTGTCGTAGCTCCACCAGTTGGTGCCGCAGTGGGCGTACGCGGTGCCGGCGATCGTGCCGGTGGTCGGGCAGGTGTTCTTGAGGACCTTGTAGTCCTCGATGCCCGCCTCGTACGTGCCCGGGGCGGCGCCGGTGGCGGTGCCGCCGGGCGCGTCCTGGGTGACGCCGGTCCAGCCGCGGCCGTAGAAGCCGATGCCGAGCAGCAGCTTGGACGCGGGGACGCCCTGGGCCTTCAGCTTGGCGATGGCGTCGGCGGAGTTGAAGCCGGCGATCGGGATGCCGTCGTACGAGTTCAGCGGGGAGTGCGGAGCCGTCGGGCCCTTCGCGTCCCAGGCGCCGAAGAAGTCGTACGTCATCACGTTGTACCAGTTGAGCGACTGCGCGGCGCCGGCGTAGTCCGCCAGGTCGATCTTGCCGCCCTGGGAGCCGTCGGCCGTGATGGCGGCGGTGACCAGGTAGTCCTTGCCGAACTTGGTGCGCAGCGCCGAGGTGAGCTTCTTCAGGGCGTCCGGGCCGCTGGTGTCACAGGTCAGGCCGCAGGCGTTGGGGTACTCCCAGTCGATGTCGATGCCGTCGAAGACATCGGCCCAGCGCGGGTCCTCGACCAGGCTGTAGCAGGAGTCGGCGAACGCGGCCGGGTTCTGCGCCGCCTGGCCGAAGCCGCCGGACCAGGTCCAGCCGCCGAAGGACCACAGCACCTTGATGTGGGGGTACTTCGCCTTCAGCTTGCGCAGCTGGTTGAAGCTGCCGCGCAGCGGCTGGTCCCAGGTGTCGGCGACGCCGTCGACGGACTGGTCGGCGGTGTACGCCTTGTCGTAGTCGGCGTAGGAGTCGCCGATGGTGCACTTGCCGCCCTGGACGTTGCCGAAGGCGTAGTTGATGTGCGTGATCTTCGAGGCCGAACCGGACGTGTCCAGGTTCTTGACGTGGTAGTTGCGCCCGTAGACGCCCCACTCGGCGAAGTAGCCGAGGTTGACCTTGTCGCCGGTCTCGTTGCCGCCGTCGTCACCGCCGCCGGTGGTGTGGACCTTGACCGCGCCGCTGACCGGGCCGGTCTGGCCGGCGGTGTCCCGCGCCTGCACGCTGTACGAGTAGTCCGTGCCCGCGGTGAGGCCGGTGTTGGTGTACGTGGTGCCGGTGACCGTGGCGACGACCGCGCCGTCCCGCAGGACGTCGTAGTTCTTGATGCCCTTGTCGTCGGTGGCCGCGGTCCAGCTGAGCTTCACCGAGGTGTCGGTGATGCCGCTCGCGGTGGGGGTGCCCGGCGCCGAGGGGGCGTTGTCGCCGGGAACGGTGGGACCGCCGTCGCAGGAGGCGCCGTTCAGCGTGCAGTTGGTGGCCGAGCCGCCACCGGAGCCGGTGCCGTTGAAGCCGAAGGAGACGCTGGCACCGGGGGCGATGGTGCCGTTCCAGCCGACGTTCTTGGCGGTCCAGTGGTCGCCCGTGTGGGTGACGGTGGCGTCCCAGGCGGAGCCGACGGCGGTGCCGCTGGGGAAGTCCCACTCGATGGTCCAGGAGCTGAGGGACGTGGTGCCGGTGTTCTTCACCGTCCACTGGCCCTCGAAGCCGGAGCCCCAGTCGGACTTCTTGAGGTACGTGGCCGTGGCGGAGGTCGCCGCCTCGGCGGGGGAGGCCAGGCCGACCATCGCGGCGAGGGGAAGGAGCAGTGCGGAGAGGCCCGCGACGGCTCTGGTTCTGGTGGCTCGACCGGTCCCGAATCTGAATCGGGTCCGGCGGGGGGTCTCAGTGCTCAACGGTGCTCCTCGGGTGAGGTCCGGACATACGGGGTGGTCCGTGAACTGCTGCCCTGCGCCGCCCAGAGCCCGCTTTTGTCATGGCAGGCTCACCGCAGTGTGTTCGGTGAGATTAAGAAGGTCTGGACCAATCGTCAAGAGGTCCAGACCAAAGATCGTGGCCGTCCGCTGAATAAACCTCAGACGCCCAACTCCTGGGCCAGCACCGCCGCCTGGACCCGGCTGCGCAGTTCCAGCTTGCCCAGCAACCGGCTGACGTGCGTCTTCGCCGTCGCCTCCGCCATGGAGAGCCGCTCCGCGATCTCCGCGTTCGACAACCCCTCGCCGAGGCACCCCAGCACCTCGCGCTCCCGCCGGGTCAGCGCCTCCAGCACCGACGCGTCCGGCGCCTGTGCCGCCCGCCCGGGGCCGGTCCCCGCGAACTCCGCGATCAGCCGCCGCGTCACGGCCGGGGCGATCAGCCCCTCGCCGCGGGCCACCGTGCGCACCGCGTCGAGCAGCCCGGCCGCCTCGGTGTCCTTCAGCAGGAAGCCCGAGGCCCCCGCCCGCAGCGCCCCGAACACGTAGGCGTCCAGGTCGAACGTCGTCAGCACCAGCACGTCCGCCAGCCCTTCGCCGGTCACCTGCCGGGTCGCCGACACCCCGTCCAGGCGCGGCATCTGCACGTCCATCAGCACCAGGTCCGGCCGCAGCTCACGGGCCAGCCGCACCGCCTCCTCGCCGTCCCCGGCCTCCCCGACGACCTCGATGTCCGGCGCGCTGCCCAGGATGAGCACCAGCCCCGCCCGTACCGCCGTCTGGTCCTCCGCGACCACCACCCGGACCGTCATGACCCCGTTTCCCCTTCGTCCGCGGGCAGTTCCGCCCGCACCCGCCACGTGCCGTCCACCGGGCCCGCCTCGAACTCCCCGCCGAGCAGCGCCACCCGCTCCCGCATTCCCACCAGACCCGCTCCCGACCCCGGCGCGCGCGGCCCGGCCCGCTCCCCGAGCACGCTGCTCACCTCCACCGTCAGCCGCCGCCCCGCCCGTCCCAGCCGCACCGTGACCGGGCCCGGCGCCGCGTGCTTGAGCGCGTTGGTCAGGGACTCCTGCACGATCCTGTACGCGGCCAGCCCGACCGGCGCCGGGAGGCGCGCCCCGCCGTCCCCGGCGTCCTCCAGCACGAAGCGGAGCCCGGCGTCCGCGGCGGCGGCGCGGTGCTGCTCGACCAGCGCGTCCAGTGAAGCCAGGGACGGCGAGCTGCTGGGCTCGGCGTCGGCGGCTCCGGTGCGCAGCAGCCCGATCAGGCGGCGCATTTCGGCCAGACCCTCGACGCTGTTCTCGCGGATGACCCCGAGGGCGTCGCGCGAGGTCTCCGGGTCGCCGAGGGAGAGCGCGGCGGTGGAGTGGATGGCGATGGCGGACAGGTGGTTGGCGACCAGGTCGTGCAGCTCGCGCGCCATCCGGGCCCGCTCGGCGGTCACCGCCTGGGCGCGGTCCATCTCGGCGAGCAGGGCGGTCTGGTCGGCGCGCAGCCGGGCCGCGGCGGCGGCGTCCCGGTGGTTGCGCACGCTGACCCCGGTCAGGGCGGGCACGAAGACGACGAGGGCGGTCACGATGCCGACGAGCAGGGCCTCGGGGCTGCGCGTCCAGGCGAGCGAGCCGACGGTGACGACGAGGGAGATCAGGAAGGTGATCACCGGGATGCGGCGGGCGGCCGCCGGGGTCCCGTACAGCACCGCCGCGTACATGACGTCGGTGTACATCGCCACGGTGGCCAGGCTGCCGTGGGTGCACTGGTCCGCGACGAGCGCGACGGAGCCGATGGTCAGGGCGGTGCGGGGCGAGGTCCTGCGCAGCAGTTCCGCCGCCGACATCACGACGAGCGGGACGAGCGGCAGGCGGGCGTCCCCGAGGACGTCACCGGTCCGCATGGGGAGGCCGAGCAGCCACAGCATCAGTCCGCCGAGCAGCCCGAGGGCCGC
Organism: Streptomyces sp. NPDC052299; assembly: GCF_040679335.1. Lineage (NCBI taxonomy): Bacteria > Bacillati > Actinomycetota > Actinomycetes > Kitasatosporales > Streptomycetaceae > Streptomyces > Streptomyces sp. NPDC052299. Next base: position 288,639 of record NZ_JBFAUP010000006.1, read on the forward strand.
GATGAGCACGTCGTCGCGGTGCGGGCGGGGCAGGGACAGGGTCGGCACTACATCGAAGTATGCAGCCGGCTCTCGTCACCTGGGCCGATGATCCGGGCCCGCGCGGCGGCCAGGCTGGAAGGGAGAGAAAGGGAGCGGACCGTGATCGTCACACTGATCGTCGCCTGCGAGATCGCCTTCTGGGTGCTGCTGGCCGCCGGGCTCGCGCTGCGTTACGGGGCGCGCAAGCCGCGCCTGGGCGCGGCCGTGCTGCTGTGCGAGCCGGTGCTGGAGCTCGTCCTGCTCGCGGTGACCGCCGTGGACCTGAAGAACGGCGCCGAGCCGGACTGGAAGCACGGGCTCGCCGCGGTGTACATCGGCTTCACGGTCGGCCTCGGGCACTCCACCATCAAGTGGGCCGACGCCCGCGTCGCCCACCGGTTCGCCGGTGGCCCGCCGCCGGTGAAGCCGCCGAAGTACGGGAAGGCGCGGGCGGTCCACGAGTGGCGGACCGCCGCCCGCTGGACCGTGGCCGCCGCCACCGCGCTGGCCCTGCTCCAGGCGGCCGTCTGGTACGTCGGCGGTGACGGGGACGTGAGCTCGCTGCGGTCCTGGCAGCGGACGATGCTGCTGGTCATCGGGATCAACCTGGTCATCGCGGCGAGCTACACGCTGTTCCCGAAGCAGGAGCCCAGCAAGGACCCGGCCGGGCGGTGAGCCGTGCCGCTCAGCGCTCGCCGCCCGGCACCCACAGCACGTCGCCGACCTCCTTGTTCGCCACCCGGGCCAGGATGAACAGCAGGTCCGAGAGGCGGTTGAGGTAGGTCGCGGTCAGCGCATTCATCACCTCGCCGTGCACCTCCATCGCCGCCCAGGTGGACCGCTCGGCGCGCCGGACCACGGTGCACGCCTGGTGGAGCAGCGCGGCGCCCGGCGTGCCGCCGGGGAGGATGAAGCTGCGGAGCTTCTCCACCTGTTCCAGGTAGTGGTCGCAGTCGGCCTCCAGCTTGTCGACGTACGACTGCTCCACCCGCAGCGGCGGGTACTTCGGGTCCTGGACCACCGGCGTGGACAGGTCCGCGCCCACGTCGAACAGGTCGTTCTGCACGCGGACCAAGACCTTCACGACGTCCTCGTCCAGCTGCCCGAGAGCGATGGCGGTGCCGATGACCGCGTTGGCCTCGTTGGCGTCGGCGTACGCGGAGATCCGCAGATCGGTCTTGGCGGTGCGGCTCATGTCGCCGAGTGCGGTGGTGCCGGTGTCGCCGGTGCGGGTGTAGATGCGCGTCAGATTGACCATGCGGCCAGAGTAGTTACGCCCCGGCCTTCCGGAAGACACGTGTGCCCACCGTCACGGCCAGCGCGGCGAAGCCGAGGGCGACCAGGACCCCGTACAGCATGTGCCCGGTGGCGTACGAGCCCGCGTACGCGTCCCGCACCGCGTCCACCAGGTAGCGGAACGGCGTGAAGTGCGAGAGGACGTCGAGCCACTTCGGGCCGAGGGTCATCGGCAGCATCAGGCCGGACAGCAGCATGGCCGGCATCGTGAGCGCGTTGATGACGGGCCCGAACTCCTGCGGCGTCGAGACCCGCATCGCGAGCGCGTACGAGAGCGAGGCCAGCGAGACCGTCAGCAGGCCGACGAAGACGAAACCGGTCAGCACCCCGGCCAGCGGCGCGCGCAGCCCCATCAGTACGGCGACGAGCACCAGCAGCACCGCCTGGAACACGAAGAGCAGCGCGTCCCGCAGCACCCGGCCCAGCAGCAGCGCCGCCCGGCTCAGCGGGGTCACCCGCATCCGCTCGACCACACCGGTCGACTTGTCGATGATGAGGCCGAACCCGGCGAACGAGGCGCCGAACAGGCCGAGCTGGAGCAGCAGTCCGGGCACCAGGATCTGCCAGGAGTCGGTGTCCCCGCCGAGCGGCAGTCCGGTGAGCAGGGGGCCGAAGAAGAGCAGGTAGAGCAGGGGCATCAGGATGCCGAAGAGGATCTGGAACCTGGAGCGCAGGGTCTGGCGGGCGTAACGCCCGAAGACCAGCGCGGTGTCGTGCAGCAGCATGGCGTTCCTGAGGGGGTCAGACCGCGAGGGGAGCGGTGTCGGCGGCGGGGCGGCGTCCGGTGAGGGCCAGGAAGGCGTCCTGGAGCGTGGCGTCGGGCGAGCCCGCGTAACGGGTCTTCAGCGCGGCCGGGGTCCCCTCCGCCGCCACCAGGCCGCCGTCGATGACGACGAGCCGGTCGGCGAGCGCGTCCGCCTCGTCCAGGTAGTGCGTGGTGAGCACGACGGTGGTGTCGTGCGCGTCGCGCAGCCGGCGCACCAGGTCCCAGAGGTCGGCGCGGCTGCCCGGGTCGAGCCCGGTGGTCGGCTCGTCCAGGAAGAGCACGGCGGGACGGTGGGTGAGCCCCATCGCGATGTCCAGGCGGCGGCGCTGGCCGCCGGAGAGGGTCGCGGTCCGCCGGTCGAGCAGCTCCGACAGGCCGAGTTCCCGGGCGAGTTCGGCGGCCCGGGCGATCGCCGCCGCCTTGCCGAGCCGGTACATCCGGCCCTGGGTGACCAGCTCCTCCCGCACGCTGGTGTGGGGGTCGACACCGCCCGACTGGGCGACGTACCCGCACTGCGCGCGTACGCCCGCCGGGTCGGCGACCAGGTCGCGACCGGCGACGGTGGCCGCGCCGCCGGTGGGGGAGAGCAGCGTGGTGAGCATGCGCAGGGTGGTCGTCTTGCCCGCGCCGTTGGGGCCGAGCAGGCCGACGATCTCGCCGGCCGCGACGGTGAGGTCGAGGCGGCGGACGGCCTCGACGGGGCCGGACTTGCCCATGAAGGTCCGGGCGAGCCCGGACGTGCTGATGACGGTCATGGCCTCCACGAAAACAGAGTCACTGAAAAAATGCAATGACTCCAAATTTGCTCGAACCCCAGACGATCTACGATGGACCCATGGCTGAGGGACTCAGGGAGCGCAAGAAGCGGCAGACCAGGCAGCACCTCTCGGACGTGGCCACCGGCCTCTTCCTGGAACGGGGCTTCGACGCGGTGACGATCGCCGAGATCGCCCACGCCGCCGACGTCTCGGTCAACACCGTGTACAACTACTTCCCCGCCAAGGAGGACCTGTTCCTGGACCGGAGCGCGGGCGTCGTGGAGCGCCTCTCGCGGTACGTCAGGGGCCGCGACAAGGGCGAATCCGCGGCCGACGCCGTGCTGCGGGAGCTGCGCGTCCAGGTCGAGGGCGTGTCGCCCACCGTCGGCCTGATGGACGGGTACGCCCGCTTCATGCGGGTCATCGAGGAGGCCGACAGCCTCAAGGCCCGCCTCTGGCACATCCAGCAGGAGGCCGCGCAGCACCTGGAGGCCACCCTCGTGGAGGTGAGCGGCGCCGGGGCGGGGGACCGGACGCCCGTCCTGGTGGCCGGTCAGCTCTCCTGGGTCCACGGCACGCTCATGGGGTACATCGGGCAGGAGATGGTGGCCGGCGGCAAGCCCGCCGAGGTGTCCAGGCGCGCGCTCGTCCTGCTGGACGACATCGAGGACCTGCTGGGCGAAAAGGTGCTCAACTACGCCCGGCGCGCCGCCGAATGACGCCCCCTGGTGTGATGTCCGTCATTTGAGACGTGACGCGCATCTCTTCGCGGCCCCAGCGCCCGCCCCGGGTACTAACCTCCGCCGGAGGGCATGGACCAGAACCAGCGACACATACAGAGGGGTGCCAACGTGGCCAGGAAGCTCGCCGTCATCGGAGCCGGACTCATGGGGTCCGGCATCGCGCAGGTCTCCGCCCAGGCCGGCTGGGACGTCGTGCTGCGCGACGTCACCGACGAGGCCCTGACCCGCGGCCGCGACGGCATCAAGGGCTCCTTCGACAAGTTCGTCGCCAAGGGCAAGCTGGACGCGGCCGACGCCGAGGCCGCGCTGGGCCGGATCACCACGACCACCGACCTGGACGCCGTCGCCGACGCGGACATCGTGGTCGAGGCCGTCTTCGAGAAGCTGGAGGTGAAGCACGAGATCTTCCGGTCGCTCGACAAGATCGTCCGGGACGACGCCGTGCTCGCCTCCAACACCTCCGCCATCCCGATCACCAAGATCGCGGCCGTGACGGAGCGCCCGGAGCGCGTCGTCGGCGTGCACTTCTTCTCGCCGGTCCCGATGATGCAGCTCTGCGAGCTCGTACGCGGCTACAAGACCAGCGACGAAACCCTGGCCGCCGCGCGGGAGTTCGCCGAGTCCGTCGGCAAGACCTGCATCGTCGTCAACCGCGACGTGGCCGGCTTCGTCACCACCCGGCTGATCTCGGCGCTCGTGGTCGAGGCCGCCAAGCTGTACGAGTCGGGCGTCGCCACGGCCGAGGACATCGATGTCGCGTGCAAGCTCGGTTTCGGCCACGCGATGGGGCCGCTCGCGACCGCGGACCTCACCGGCGTCGACATCCTGCTGCACGCCACGAGCAACATCTACACCGAGTCGCAGGACGAGAAGTTCGCCGCCCCTGAGCTGATGCGCCGGATGGTCGATGCAGGTGACATCGGGCGCAAGAGCGGGCAGGGCTTCTACACCTACTGATCATTTTCGGTCCGGTCCGGCTGATCCGCTGTCAGCCGCACCGGGTGCCGTTCGGGGAACGCCGTCCGGATCCACCGGGTCCACCAGCGTTCGCGACCCTTCCACATCACTCCTCGGAGTGAATTCGGTATCGGTTCGCTTACAGACGGCAACTACCCTGTCGCTGCCGCAGTCAGTTGGGGCAGAGACAGTTTCGGACAGACGGACCGGGCCACGGAGCATTCCAGGGGAGCGCATATGCACATCAGGGGCGACCACGCCGAGCTGGTCGTCGGGGGCCGCCTCGACGTCCGAAGCGCGGCGGACGCCCGTACGGTCCTGCACTCGGCCGTGGACGACGGCGTCGGCGATCTGGTGCTCGACCTGACCGAGCTGGATTCGTGGGACGCCACCGGTCTCGGCGTCATCATGGGCGCACACCGCAGGGCCGGGCGCGCCGGACGGCGTCTCGTGCTGCGCGGAGTGCCTCCGCAGATGCAGCGCCTCCTGGTGGCCACGCGGCTGCACCGCATCCTCGCCATCGAGGGCGGGATCGCGGCGGAGTCCCTGCCCCGCGTCTGAGGGCCGTACGGGAACACCCCGTGCCCCCTCGGTGACCGTACGGCGAGAGGGCACACAATCCTCACGAGACCGTGATCTCGGGGCGGCGCGCCACCCCGGATGGTCGTGGATACTGTGCGAAGGTTTAGGGTTCGGCCGTCTGCCGATAGACGGACCCGACCCGGCGGACACCGGACCGTGGGCGGCATCTGGACGTGCGAGGCCGGGAGGGACAACCGCGCTCGACGCGTCTTGGGAGCTTTGGCGATGGACCCGATACACCGGGGGCCGGAAGAGTTCGGCCACGACAGCAAGGACTTCGCCGAGGAGGCCGGCCGACGCCGCCCCTCCCGCGATCCACTGACCCCGGATTTCGGTCAGCAAACGCCGCAGCAGGTCCGCATGGTCACCCTCGTCACCGGCGACCTGAAGCTCACCGTCAACCCCGTCGACGGCAGCGAGGTCGAGCCGTGCCCGCCCGGTGAGCGGCCCTCGGCACCCGTCCGCCGCACCCCCGCCGAGCGCGCCGCCCGCGCCCGCGCCGCGACGCCCCCCGTCCCGCCCGGCCCGACCGCGCCCCGGCTCCCGCTGCTGCGGCGCGACGAGGAACGCGAACGGCTGACCCGCCTCCTCGCCCGCGGCCGCTCCGTCCGGCTCACCGGACCGGCCGGTTCCGGCCGTACCGCCCTGCTCGACGCCGTCGCCGCCGACTGCGCGGACTTCGCGCCCGACGGGGTCGTCCGCCTCAGCGGCCACAAGCGCACCGCCACCGATCTGCTCCACGCGCTCTTCGACGCCGTGTACGACGCCCCCCTGCACCGGCCGGACCGTGCGCTCCTGCTGGAGACGCTGCGCACCACCGGGGCCGTCGTCGTCCTGGACGACCTGGAGTTCGGCGGCGCAGCCCTGGACGAACTCCTCGACGCGACCCCCGAGTGCGCCTTCCTCCTCGCCGCCACGCCCGAGGTCGCCGCGCCCGGCGCCGACTCCGCACTCGAAGAGGTCTTCCTCACCGGCCTCGACCGCGCCACCTCCCTCGACCTGCTGCGCAAGGTGGTCGAACGGCAGCTCACCGAGGAGGAGGCCAACTGGGCCGGAGACCTCTGGTTCGAGTCCGAGGGTCTGCCCCTGCGCTTCGTCCAGGCCGGTGCGCTGCTGCGCCAGCGCGACCAGCTGCGCACCGACGCCTCCGCGTACGACGAGTACGGCTATCTGGAGAACCGGCCCGCCGACGCGCCGCCCGCGCCCGAGGCGGGCGGGGAGTCCGATGTGCCGCTGCCCAGCCTCGGCGAGGGCGCGGCGCCCGCGAGCCTGCTCGCCTCCCGGCTGAGCGAAGCCGCCCGCGACACGCTGCGGTTCGCGGTGGCCCTCGGCGGCGAGGTGCCGCACCAGGCCCATCTGCCCGCCCTCGTCGGGGACACCCACGCCGACGCCGCCCTCGGCGAGCTGGCCGGCTGCGGGCTGCTCTCCCCGTCCGGCTCCCGCTACCGGCTGGCCGCCGGGGTCCTGGCCCAGCTGGCGGCGGCCGGTTACGAGGACGACGCCGCCGACCGCGCCCGCACCGCCGCCCAGCACTACGCCTGGTGGACCGGTCACCCCTCGGTCACCCCCGAACGGGCGGCCGCCGAGGCCGACGCGATCGTCGCCGCCATGAGCCGGCTGGTGCCGGGGGAAGCGGCCGGAGGGACGAGCGCCGCCGTGCTCCTCGCCCGCAGCGCGGCGCCCGCCTTCGCGGCCGGGCTGCTCTGGGGGGCCTGGGAGCGGGCGCTCCGGATCGGCCAGGAGGCCGGACGGCTCGCCGGGGAGGTCGCGGAAGAGGCGTACTTCCACCACGAGTTGGGCGTCCTCGCCCTCTGCACCGGTCACCCCGACCGGGCCAGGGCGGAGCTGGAGACCGCGATCAGCATGCGCGGGGCGCTCGCCGACAAGAGCGGCGCGGTGGCCGGGCGGCGGGCGCTCGCCCTGGTCGAGGACCGGGCCGCGGGCCGGCCGGAGGGCGACGGGTCGTTCGAGGCGTCTCCGCCGCTGGGGGTGCCGGCCGTCGTGCCGGTCTCGATGACGAGTGCGTTCGCCGACACCGCCGTGGTGCCCCGGCAGGAGCCGATGACGGTGCCCGTGCCCGCGCCGGCCGCGGGCGGCGGAAAGGGTGCGGCGCGGGGCGGGCCGCTGGCCCTCATCGGCGGCGCCCGGCGCAATCTGGTCGCCGCCGGGGCGGGCGTGCTGCTGGCCGGGGTGCTCGGCACGGTGGTGACGCTCGGGCTGACGTCGAGCAGCGACCCGCAGGGCGGGGCCGGTACGTCGACCGAGCAGGAGCTGCCGGACGACGACAGCATCTACGACGACGGTGACGTGGAGACCGGGGAGCCGGCGGACGGGCCGTCCACCACCGCGGCCCCCTCGGGGTCCGCGTCCTCGTCGGCCTCGGTGACGCCGTCCGCCACGGGGACCGGGTCGGCGCCTGCGGTGTCGCCCTCGGCTTCGTCCTCGGCGCCGGGTACGCCGTCGTCCCCGGGTTCGCCGTCGTCGCCCCGGGCGACGGAGTCGTCCCACAAGCCGTCGACGTCCTCGTCGCCGACGCCCACGAAGTCGGCGTCCTCGCCCACGCCCACGGAGACCGCGACGGACTCGCCGAGCCCGGGGGAGACGGAGACGGACGAGCCGGATCCGGACGAGCCGGGAACCCCGGAGCAGGCGAGCGGCTCCTCCGACGCAGCCGGCGGCAGCCCTTCCGGGGAGTAACCCTGAGAGGGCGCCGACCCCCGGCCCGAAGGCATCACGCGAGCGAAGGGCCCACCGGGCCCCCGCTCAGAACAGGCGCAGCTTGTCGTCCTCGATGCCTCGCATCGCGTCGTAGTCCAGGACCACGCAGCCGATGCCGCGGTCCGTGGCGAGGACCCTCGCCTGCGGCTTGATCTCCTGGGCGGCGAAGATGCCCTTCACCGGGGCCAGGTGCGGGTCGCGGTTGAGGAGTTCGAGATAGCGGGTCAGCTGCTCGACGCCGTCGATGTCGCCGCGCCGCTTCAGTTCGACGGCCACCGTCTGCCCGTCCGCGTCGCGGCACAGGATGTCGACCGGGCCGATGGCCGTGAAGTACTCGCGGCGGATCAGCGTGTAGCCCTCGCCCAGTGTCTCGATGCGGTCCGCGAGCAGTTCCTGGAGGTGCGCCTCGACGCCGTCCTTGATCAGCCCCGGGTCGACGCCCAGCTCATGGCTCGAGTCGTGGAGGATTTCCTCCATCGTGATGATCAGTTTTTCGCCCGCCTTGTTCACCACGGTCCAGACGCCCTCGGTGTCGCCGCTGCCCTCCTTCAGGGTGCAGGGCGGCGACATCCAGTTGAGCGGTTTGTACGCCCTGTCGTCGGCGTGAATCGATACGCTCCCGTCCGCCTTCACCAGGATGAGGCGGGGAGCGGAGGGCAGGTGGGCCGTGAGCCGGCCGGCGTAGTCCACGGAGCAGCGGGCGATGACGAGACGCATGGTCGGCAACGCTACTCGACGTCGGGGGCCCGGCGCGATTCACCCATCCGTCACTCCCGTCCCTTCCGGAGTTGTCGCTTTCTGTCTTGCCCCTCTTTGAACCCCTTCGTTATTGGCCGGTTGTGTTCCCAATCTCCTGGTGCGGCCCGGACTGCGCCCTTACCGTGGAAGCGGGAGGTCGTCGTGCGTGCACGCTGCGTCGTCGTCGGCCTTCTTCCCTGCCCGTAAGGCTCCGGCAATCCGCCGGGGCCGCGAGAGGAGAACCCATGTCGCTCGACGTCTCACCGGCTCTGTTGGAACAGGCCGAGCGAGGCGAGGTCGACGAAGCCGACTTCGTCGACTGCGTCCGGACCTCCCTGCCCTACGCATGGGAGATGATCAGCTCGTTGGTGGCTCAGCTGAAGGTCGACGGCGGGGAGTTCGCCGACAACCAGACGCCGCCGCCCAACGAGCAGGCACGTGGTCAGCTGCTGCGCGCGCTCGCGAGTGATGCGATACGCGGAGCGCTGCAGCGGCACTTCGGGGTGCGTCTCGCATTCCAGAACTGCCACCGCGTCGCGGTGTTCCCGCTGGACGCCTCGGTCGACGACCGACTGGCCAAGTTCACCTCGGTGAGGGGCCAGTTGCTCAACCAGTCGCCCGAACTACGGGACTGCTGAACGCTTCCGTCGCCGTTCCGGGCCGCGGGAGGTGCAACTGGTCCGGGGCGGCGGCTCCGTAAGCACACCGCCGTACACCCTTCCGTCCGTGCGCGGGGGTCATTCGAGGAGTGGCCGTACCTCCGTGCCCAGCCGCGCTACGTTCTCCTCCGTGGCGACGAGATCTCCTGAACCCTCCACCAGGAGCGCGAAGCGGGTGATGCCCGTGCGCTCGGCGGTCACCGCGAGGCGCTCGGCCGCCAGCTCCGGCGTGCCCACCGGATGAAGGCCGCACAGCAGCTCCGCGTACCCGACGGGGTCCCGCATGACGCGGTGCCGGCCGTCGACGGTGACGTGCGCGCCGAGCCCCTGGCGCAGCCAGCCCGGCATCGCCTTCACCAGCGTCTCGACGGCGTCCTCGGTGCGGTCGGCGATCTGGGCCACCCCGGCCGAGACGTGCCCCGCCCCGCGCACCTTCTCCGGCGCATGGCCGGCCGCCAGCGCCCGGGACCGCCAGAGCGCCACCATCTCCGCCTTCTCCTCGTCCCCGCAGTGCATGCCGAGCAGCATCGGCAGACCCCGGTCGGCGGCGAGCTCCACGGTCTTCCGCGAGGTGCACGCGACGATCACCTCGGGCCCGGCCCCCTCCGCCCCGTCCGCGCCGATCAGCTCGTCGGCCCGGGGCACGACCGCGACCTCGCGGAAGGCGTACCGCTCGCCCCGGCCGGCCACGCGCGGCTCGCGCAGCCAGTCGAGCAGCAGCCCCAGGGACTCCGGGAACCCCTTCTCGTACGCCTCCAGGCCACCGCCGAACACCTCCAGGTCCACCCAGGGACCGCCCCGGCCGACCCCCAGGCTGAACCGGCCGCCGCTGGTGAGATGGAGCAGCGCGGCCTGCTCACCGAGCGCCACCGGATGCTGCGTGGGCAGCACGCTCACCGCCGTACCGACGCGGATGCGGCGGGTCCGGCCGAGCAGCTGCGCGGCCAGGGTGACGGCGGACGGGCAGACCCCGTACGGCACGAAGTGATGCTCGGCCAGCCAGACCGAGTCGAGCCCGGACTCCTCGGCGACCTCGGCGGACCGGATGGCGCGGTGCAGCGCCTCCCCCGGCCCCTGGCCCGGAAACTGGGCCGCCAGTACGAACGTTCCGACACGCATCGCCAATTGCCTCCTTGCGGCCGACGCGGCTCCCCTACTGGCATCAACGTCTGACACGTGCCAAAGGCACGGTCCGGCGCGGAGTTGTTGCGATTTTCCGGTAACCCGTCGCGCCGCGAAGCCGGAGATTCGGGTACCCCGCCCGAATGGCCCTACGCTGGACGGGTCCCGCCCCGCTCGTTCCGTGAGGTGAAACGTGTCCCCGCGCCGCAACCGCCCCCGAGGCGGCGAGAGCCGCAACGACAGTGCGAGCGATTCGGGCGACCGGTACGGCGGGGGAGGACGTACGGAGGAATGGCAGGGCGAGGAGTGGTCGGTGCGCCCGGTCAGCGGCGCGAGCGCGGCGGGCAAGCGCTACCGCTGCCCCGGCTGCGACCAGGAGATCCCGTCCGGTGTCCCGCACCTGGTGGCCTGGTCCGAATACGGCGGGGTGGACGACCGCAGGCACTGGCACAAAGCCTGCTGGAACGCGAAGGACCGCCGCACCACGAAGGTGCAGCGGTCCCGGAACGCGCCTCGCTACTGAGGTGGCGCGGCCTCAGACGTCGCGCTGGTTCATCGAGATGTAGGCCCCGCCCATGGCGACCGCCGTCACGCCGATGATGATCCACAGCGGATCCCAGCCCGACGGGCCGGACGTCGTGACCGCACTGTCGTAGAAGACGCTCAGCTGGTTCGGGACCGAGTACTCCAGCAACGTGTCCCGAAGCCCCTCCAGCGAGCTCGCGAACATGAAGAGCGCCATCACGAGCGGGAGCAGCACCACGCCGATCATGATCGTGATCGCCCCGGCCGAGTGCCGGATCAGCGCGCCGACCGCGAGCGCCAGCAGCCCCAGCGTGGCCACGTAGAGCCCGACGCCGACCGTGGCGCGCAGCCACTCCTCGCCGCTCGGGGACCGCGCGTCCAGCATGGACGACTGGATCAGGGCGACCACCGACGTCATCACCGTGGTGAGGACGAAGGTGAGCAGGAAGAAGACGAGCGCCTTGGCGCCGAGCACCCGGCCCCGGCTCGGGCAGGCCGTCAGCGTCGTACGGATCATGCCGGTGCCGTACTCCGAGGCGATCGTCATCACGCCGAGCGTGATCACGCAGATCGTGCCGAGCAGCACCCCGAAGAAGCCGAGGCTGAGGACCGGGGTCCCGTTCATGCTGGAGTCGGACGCGGAAACCGCCACGGCCGTGAGCACCCCGATGACCAGCAGCAGCGCGGTCATGACCCCGAGCGTCCACATGGTCGAGCGGACGGACCGGATCTTGGTCCACTCCGAGGCGATCGCGTCCCCGAGCGTCGCGGGACGCAGCGGGATCGGCGAGGTGTAGAACCCTTGCTGCTGCTGGTACCCCTGCTGCGGCGCGGGCTGCTGGTACGGCGCCTGCGGCGTCGGCGGCGTGGTCATCGGGGGTCCTCGCTGGTCTCGCGCTTGGTCAGGTCTGCGGGGGCGGGGGCCTCGGCGGGCGCCGCCGGGGCGGGAGCGGTGGGGGCCGGAGGCACGGGCGCCTGGGCCGGTGCGCCGGCGGCGTACGGGTTCTGTCCGGGCGGCGGCGGGGCGAACCAGCCCTGCTGCGGCACGTCCGGCACGGGCTGCTGCGGCGGCGGCGCGTAGCCCGGCTGCTGCCCGTAGCCGGGATGCGGCGGCTGCTGCTGGAGGTGGGCCCGCTGGTCCGCCGTCGAGCGGTAGTCCACGGCGCCCTGCGTCATCCGCATGTACGCCTCCTCCAGCGACGCCTGGTGCGGCGAGAGCTCCCACAGCCGGACGTCCGACTCGTGGGCCAGGTCGCTGATGCGGGGGAGCGCCAGTCCGGTGACCCGCAGTGCGCCGTCCGGCTCCGACAGGACCCGGCCGCCCGCCTCGGTCAGCGTGGCGGTCAGCTTCTCGCGCTGCTCCGGGGTCTCGTCCGGGACGCGGACCCGGGCGAAGTCCGCCGAATTGGCCGAGATGAAGTCCTTGACGCTCATGTCGGCCATCAGTTGGCCGCGCCCGATCACGATCAGGTGGTCGGCGGTGAGGGCCATCTCGCTCATCAGGTGCGAGGAGACGAAGACCGTGCGGCCCTCGGACGCCAGCATCTTCATCAGATTGCGGACCCAGAGGATGCCCTCCGGGTCGAGGCCGTTGACCGGCTCGTCGAACAGCAGCACCTGCGGGTCGCCGAGGAGCGCCGCCGCGATGCCGAGGCGCTGCCCCATGCCCAGCGAGAAGCCCTTGGAGCGCTTGCGGGCCACGTCCTGGAGGCCCACGACGCCCAGCACCTCGTCCACCCGGGCCTCCGGGATGCCGGCCAGCTGGGCGAGCGAGAGCAGGTGGTTGCGGGCGCTGCGCCCGCCGTGCACGGCCTTCGCGTCGAGCAGGGCGCCCACCTGGCGGGGTGCGTTGGGCAGGCTCCGGAAGTCGTGGCCGCCGATGGTGACGCGGCCGGACGTCGGCCTGTCCAGGCCGAGGATCATGCGCATGGTGGTCGACTTGCCGGACCCGTTGGGACCGAGGAACCCGGTGACGGCCCCCGGCCGCACCTGGAAGGAAAGGTTGTACACGGCCGTCTTCGCGCCATAGCGCTTGGTCAGGCCGACTGCCTCGATCATGCTCCAGCCCCATCGACTTATCTGTCGTCGGGGCACACGCCGTCCGGCCGTACGCCCCCGTAAGAGTTAGGAGGATATCCGCGCCCTGACGGTTCCGGCCAAGTCGTTACGGGGGCGAGTCCCGCGCCGCCCCGCTCAGGCGTCGCGCTTCTTGAGCACGAGGAAACCGCCGAGCACCGCGGCTGCCACCCAGCCCACCATGATCAGCAGCCCGGCCCACGGCCCGTACGGCGCCGGATCGCTGTTCATCGCGTCCGGCACCACCTGCATGATCTTGGAGCCCGCCTGGTCCGGGAAGTACTGGGCGACCTTCTTGGCACCCGGCACCGCCGAGAGGATCTGCGAGACCAGGAAGAAGAACGGCATCAGGATGCCCAGCGACAGCATGGAGCTGCGCAGCATCGCCGCCACCCCCATGGAGAACAGCGCGATCAGCCCCATGTAGAGGCCGCCGCCGACGACCGCGCGCAGCACGTTGTCCGCGCCGATGTCCGTACCGTGGTCGCCCAGCAGCGCCTGGCCGAGGAAGAACGTGACGAAGCTGGTGAGCAGGCCCACCACCAGCGCGAGGGCCCCGGCCACCAGCATCTTGCTGAACAGGAAGGTCGCCCGCTGCGGCACGGCCGCCAGGGAGGTGCGGATCATGCCGGAGCTGTACTCCGTACCGACGACGAGCACCCCGAACACCACCATCGCCAGCTGGCCGAGGATCATCCCGGAGAAGCTGATGAACGTCGGGTCGAAGGTCAGCCGCTCCGCCTCGGAGAGATCGTCGAACTGGGCGTTCATCACGGCGCACAGGGCCGCGCCCATCGCCACGGTGACCAGGAACGCCGAGATCAGCGTCCAGGTGGTGGAGGAGACCGTGCGGATCTTGGTCCATTCGGAAGTGAGGACCGCGGGGACCGAAGCCATCGTCACGCCCCCTCTCCGCCGCCGGGCCGCCGGACCCAGCCCTCGCCCCACTGCGGGCCCCCGGGAGCCGGTGGCGCGCCGCCGCCCGGCTCCGAGTGCGCGTGGTATTCGACCGCGCCCGCCGTCATCTGCATGAACGCCTCCTCCAGCGACGCCCGCTGGGCGCTCAGCTCGTGCAGCGTGATGCCGTGCCGGGCGGCCAGCTCGCCCAGGTCCTCGGTGGTGGCACCGTCCACCTCCAGCGTGCCGCCGTCCGCCTCGACGGCGACGACGCCCTCCTGGTGCAGCACGTCCCGCAGCCGCTCCTGCTGCGGGGAGCGCAGCCGGACGTAGCTGCGCGAGTTCTCCTGGATGAAGTCGGCCATCGACGTGTCGGCGAGCAGCCTGCCCTGGCCGATCACGATCAGGTGATCGGCCGTCAGCGCCATCTCGCTCATCAGGTGCGAGGAGACGAAGATCGTCCGGCCCTGCGAGGCGAGCGTCTTCATCAGGTTCCGGATCCAGTGGATGCCCTCGGGGTCGAGACCGTTCACCGGCTCGTCGAACATCAGGATCCGGGGGTCGCCGAGCAGCGCCGAGGCGATGCCCAGGCGCTGGCCCATGCCGAGCGAGAAGCCCTTGGACTTCTTCCGCGCCACCGCCGTCAGGCCGACGGTCTCCAGCACCTCCGCCACCCGCTGTTCGGGAATGCGGTTGCTCTGCGCCAGACAGAGCAGATTGTTGTACGCGCTGCGCCCGCCGTGCATCGCCTTGGCGTCCAGGAGCGCCCCGATGTACTTCAGCGGTTCGGAGAGCTCGCGGTAGTGCTTGCCGTCGATCCGCACGGAGCCGCTGGTCGGGTTGTCGAGATCGAGCATCATCCGCATCGTGGTGGACTTGCCCGCCCCGTTGGGTCCCAGAAAACCCGTCACCATTCCCGGTTTGATCACGCACGACAACTGGTCGACGGCGACCTTGTTCCCGTACCTCTTCGTGAGGCCATCCAGCTCGATCATGCGTTCACGCTAGAACGGCCGCGTGCCCGGCGCCACCACAAAGGCGGTACCGGGCACGCGGGCGGGCCGTGCGGTGCTGCTTCCCGGGGTCAGCGGGTCTGCTGGGCCGGGACGCCGCGGGAGGCGGGCTCCTCGTCGGGGGTGCCGGCGGCGGCCACCGCGGCACCGGTCAGCGTGGCCAGCATCTCGCGGACGTTGGTCAGCTGCGCGTTGATCGAGTCGCGGCGGTTGGTGAGGGCCGCGAGCTCGCGCTCCGACTCGCTGCGGATGCGGTCGGCCTTCGCGTTGGCGTCCGCCACGATGTCCTCGGACTGGCGCTGCGCGGTCTCCACCGTCTGACGGGCCCGGCGCTCGGCGTCCGTGCGCAGCTTCTCGGCCTCCAGGCGAAGCTGCTCGGCGCGGTGCTCGATCTCGGCGAGGCGCTTCTCGGCCTTGGCCTGACGGGACGCGAGGTCGCGCTCCGACTGGTCGCGGCGCTTGGCCAGGTTGGTCTCGAAGTCCGCGGCGGCCTGGGCGGCCTTGGCGCGGGTCTCCTCGAAGAGGGCGTCGGCCTCCTCGCGCTTCTGCGCCGCGTCCTTCTGCGCGTCGGCGCGCAGCGCGGTGGCCTCACCCTTGGCCTTGTCGACGATGCGGACGCCGTCGTCCTCGGCCTTGGCCTTGCGCTCGGCGGCGAAGGTCTCGGCGTCGTTGCGCACCTGCTGCGCGGCGGACTCGGCGAGCTCACGGTGCTGCTCGGCGGCGCGACGGGCCTCCTCGCGCAGGTCCTTCGCCTCCTCCTCGGCCAGGCGGAGGATCTTCTCCACACGCGCGCCGAGACCCGCGTACGACGGCTCCGCGTCGTTCACCTGGGCCTGGGCGTTCTGCGTTTCGAGGTGCAGCTCCTCGATGCGCTTTTCCAGCGATGTGATGCGGGCGAGAGCACTATCACGGTCGGCGACGAGCTTGGTAATGCGGTCATCCACCTGACCGCGGTCGTAACCACGCCGCACGAGTTCGAAGCCGAAGGGGGAGGAAGGGTCACTCATGGGGTTCCTGTCGAAGTGAGACCGGTGAGGTGATAGAGGGAATCCTAGGGGCCGAAACGGCGTGTCATCGAGCAGATGCCAGTTTGATCTGCAGAATGACACCCCTTTTGAGTGGCGAACACGCCCTACCCCTTGCCACTCGGACGAATGACGGTCCACGCGGAACCACGGACGACGTCCGGACGGCTACCCGGCGGACTGCTTGCCACTCGATCGAGTGCCTGCCGTGGCCCCGGCCTTGACGCCGCCGGCCGGTGCGGAGCCCCCGCCCTTGCCGCCCGCCGCGGGGGTCTCGAAAGACTCCAACGCTTCCAGCACGTCCTGGACACGGGAGATCTCCGTGTTGATGTCCTCGCGCCGGCGCACCAGGACCTCCAGCTCGTGCCGGCCCTCGTCCACCATCCGCTTGGCCTCCGCCTCGGCGTCCGCCCGCAGCTTCTCGGCCTCGCGCACCAGGCTGGCCTTCTTCTGCTCGGCCTCCTTCAGCAGCGACTCGGCCCGCTTCACGGCGGCGATCCTGACCTTGCTCGCCTCCGAGTTGGCGTCCGCCAGCAGCTCCTTGGCCTTCGCCGCGGCCTCCTCGCGCTGTTCGGTGGCGGCCTTGATCAGCTTGTCGACACGCTCGCCGACCGTCTTGACCTGCTCGGCCGTCTCCCGGCGCGCCCGGTCGTGCAGCTCCTGGACCTCGGTCTCCGCCCGGGTCTTCAGCTCCTCGGCCCGCTCCCGGATCTGCGTCGCGTCCCGGCGCGCGCCGACCAGTAGCTCGTCCGCGTCCGTCCGGGCCCGCTCCACCAGCGAGTTCCCCTCGACCGTCGCCTCGGAGGTGATCCGCACGGCCTCCTTGCGCGCCGCGCCGACCATCACGTCCGCCTGCTCCTCGGCCTCCGTGGCGGCGCGCAGCGCCTCCTCCTGAGCCTTGGCGATGAGCTGGTCCGCCTGCTCCGCCGCGTCCGCCCGGCGCTTCGACGCCGCCTCGCGCGCCTCATCCAGGAGCCGGTCCGCCTCCTGGCGCGCCTCGGCCCGCATCTGCTCGGCCGCCGCCTCCGCGTCCGCCCGCAGCCGCTCCGACTCCTCCCGGGTGCGCGCCGCGTGCTCCTGCGCGGACCCCACCGTGGCCGAAGCCTCCGCGCGCATCCGCTCCGCGTCGCCCGCCGCCTCGTCCACGGTCCGGGCTGCCTGGCGCTCCGCGTCCGTGCGCAGCCGCTCCGCCTCGGCGGTCGCCTCCGACACCAGCAGGTCGGCCTGGGCCGCCGCCTCGGTCCGCATCCGGTTGGCGTCCTCGCGGGCCTCCGCCCGGCTGCGCGCCGCGTCCTGCTCGGCGGACGCCAGCGCGTCCGACGCCTCGGTGCGCATCCGCTGGCTGTACTCGGCGGTGTCCGCCCGCAGCCGCTCGGACTCCGCGATCGCGTCGGAGACCGTACGCTCCGCCATCGCCTTCGCGGCGTCCGTCTCCTCCCTGGCCACCTGGCGGATGCGCGCGGCGTCCTCGCCCGCCCGCTCCCGCTCGGCGTGCGCGTCGGCCCGCAGCCGGTCGGCCTCCTCCTGGGCCTCCGACTTCGTCCGCTCCGCGACGTGCTCCGCCGTCGAGCGCAGCCCGGCGATCTCCGCCTCGGCCTGCTCCTGGAGCCCGCTGACCGAGTCCCGCACCTGCTGGGCGGTCTGCTCGGCCGCCGCGACCAGCTCGGCCGCCCGGGTCTCCGCCTCGCCGGTCAGGCGCTGCGCCTCGGCCTGCGCCTCCTCGACCCGCTTGCGCGCCGAGGCCAGCAGCTCCTCGCTCTGCTCACGGGCGCGCTCGCGCTCCTGGTTCGCCTCCGAGCGGGCCGCGTCCAGCGTCTCCTCGGCGGCGCGCCGGCGCCGGTTCGCCTCCTCCTGGGCGGCGGCCAGCGCCTCGGCGGCCTCCGCGCCGACCCGCTCCGCGGCCGCCGCGGCCTCCGACCGCATCCGGTCGGCGCTCTCCTGCGCCTCGGTCCGCAGCCGCTCCGCCTCGGTGGCGGCCTCGGTGCGCAGCCGTACGGCGACGGCCTCGCCCTCCGCACGCGACTGCGAGGCGTCCGCCGCGGCCTCGTCGCGCAGCCGCAGGGCCTCGGCCTCCGCCTGCTCCTGGAGCGTCCGCAGCCGCTCGGCGGACTCCGCGCGCAGCCGCTCGGACTCCTCACCGGCCTCGCGCCGGATGCGCTCCGCCTCCGCACGCGCCTCGCCCAGCGCCTGCTCGGCCGCGGCGAGCCGGGTCCCGGCCTCGTCCTTGAGCCGGGTCAGCTCGTCGGCCGCCTCCGCCTGCCGGGCCGCGACGGCGAGCTCCGTCTCCTCGCGCAGCGCGGTCGCCGCCTCCTCGGCAGCGGTCCTCGCCGCCGCGGCCTGCTCCTCGGCCTCGGTGCGCAGCTGCTCGGCCTCGGCCCGGGCCCGGTCGAGCGCTTCCTCCGCCTGCTTGCGCAGCGCGGCGGCCCGCTCCGTCGCCTCGGTCCGTACCCGCTCGCCCTCGGCGGTCGCCGTACCGCGCAGCTCCTCCGCGTCGGCCTTGGCCTTCGCGAGCAGCTCCTCGGCGGTCTTCGCGCCCTCCTCGATCTGCTGAAGGGCCTCGCGGCGGGCCTCGCCCCGGATCCGCTCGCCCTCCGCGACCGCCTCGGCCCGCAGCTGCTCGGCCTCGCCGCGGAGCCGGCGCGCCTCCTCCTGGAGCTCGACCGTCTTGGCCCGGTACTCCTTGGTGTCGTCCTTGGCCGCGCCCTTGAGCTGGTCGGCCTGCTCGGCCGCCTCGCCGCGCAGCCGGTCCGCCTCGGCCTCGGCCTCGCGGCGGATGCGCTCGGCCTCCTCGCCCGCCGCCCTGGTGGCCGCCTTCGCGTCCTCGGACGCCTTGGTCAGGATCTCCTCGGCGGACCGGGCGGCCTTCGCGAGCTGGGCCGCCGCGTCCTCGGCGGCGGCGGTGCGCGCGGCCTCGGCCGCCTCCGCGCGCAGCCGCTCGGCCTCGGCACGGGCGTCCGCGAGCGCCTGCTCCGCCTCCGCCTTGAGGGTCTCGGACTCCTTGGTCGCCTCGCCGACCAGCCGGGCGATCTCGGACTTGGCGGTCCGGGTGCGCTGCTCGTTCTGCGACTCGGCCGACGCCAGCCGCTTGACCGCGGCCTCCTTGGCCTCGGCGAGGACCTTCTCGGCCTCCAGTCGTGCCTCGCGCAGCCGGGTCTCGGCCTCCTGCATGCGCTGCTCGGCGGCCCGGTTCAGCTCGGCGGTCTGCTGCCGCGCCTGCTCGGTCTCCGCGGTCGTCGTCTGCCGCAGCTGCTCCGCGTGGCTGGTGGCCTCCTGCGCCTGGCCGGCCGCGGCGCCGAGCATCCGCTCCGCGTCCTTGCGGGCCCGCATCAGGATCGCCTCCGCCTCGGCCCGGGCGGCCTCCGCCTCGGAACCGACGCGCTGACGGGTCTCCTCGGTCAGCCGGGCCGCCTCGGCCCGGGCGGCGGCGAGCGCCTGCTCGGCCTCGGCCCGGGACTCCTCCATCAGGCGGCGCGCCTGCGACTCCGTCCGGGCCCGCAGCTGCTCGGCCCAGGCGACGTTCTCGTTGACGTGGGACTCGACGGTCTGGCGGCGTTCCGCCAGCTCCTGGTCGAGCTGCTGGCGGCGCTGCACCGCCTCGTTGTGCAGCTCGGCCTGGAGGCGGGCCTGGTGCTCGGCATGCTCCTGGAGGATGCGCTGGGTCTGCGCGCGGGCGTCGCGCAGCTCGCGCTCGGCGTCGCTGCGCAGCTGCTCGGCCTGGACCTGGGCGTTCCGGAGCAGCTGCTCGGCCTGATAGCCGATGTCCGCGCTGTCGTAGGCGGGACGCATCGCCAGACTGCGCCGTGCCTCGTGCAGCTTGGCGCGCAAGACCTCGACCTGGTAGCCGAGGTCCTCGGCGTGCTGGACGGCCTTCTCCCGGTCGGTCCTGAGCCGGTCCATCTCGGCCTCGAACCGCGAGAGATGGTCGTCTTCAGCTCGGTGGCTCTCCTGGCGTTCGTAGCCCCGCACTGCGCGGTCCCATCCTTCCCCGAGCTCTCATCGTTCGGGGAATGGTGACAGATCAACGGCTGGGGACGCGGCGCGCCCCCGACCCGGCCCCGGCCCGGAAGAGCCCACTCTACCGGGCGGGTATGGCCGGGGTCAGTGCTCCTTCTTCGCCGTGACCAGTTCGGTGAGGACGCCGTGGCAGTCCTTGGGGTGGAGGAAGGTGATCCTGGAGCCCATCGAACCCGTCCTGGGCTCGTCGTACAGCACCCTGACCCCCTTCTCGCGGATGTCCGCCGCGTCCGCGTCGACGTCCGCCGTGCCGAAGGCGATGTGGTGCACGCCCTCCCCGTTCTTGGCCAGCCACTTCCCCACGGCGGAGTCGTCCCGGGTGGGCTCCAGGAGCTGGAGGTACGAGGCGCCGCCGTCGGACGTATCGTTGATCTTGAGCATGGCCTCGCGTACGCCCTGCTCCTCGTTGACCTCGGAGTGGAAGACCTCGAACCCGTAGGTCGAGCGGTAGAACTCGACGGTCTTGTCGAGGTCGAAACAGGCGATCCCGATGTGGTCGATTCGCGTCAGCATGGGGACAGTGCAGCGTGCTCCCGACGGTTACGCAAGGTGCGCGCGATCACACTCGCGGGCGGATGACGGGGCGGGTACCGCTCAGTACATTCAAGTAAACCCTCGTTCACATCTACTCCAAGGGGCTGTGCCTCATGTCAGGAACGACCGGTACCACCTCCGTGATCGTCGCGGGCGCGCGGACGCCCATGGGCCGGCTCCTCGGCTCCCTGAAGACCTTCTCCGGCGCCGACCTGGGCGGCATCGCCATCAAGGCGGCGCTGGACCGGGCCGGCATCGGCGGCGACCAGGTCGAGTACGTGATCATGGGCCAGGTGCTCCAGGCCGGCGCGGGCCAGATCCCCGCCCGCCAGGCGGCGGTCAAGGCCGGCATTCCGATGAACGTCCCCGCGCTCACCGTGAACAAGGTGTGCCTCTCCGGGCTCGACGCCATCGCCCTGGCCGACCAGCTCATCCGCGCCGGTGAGTTCGACATCGTCGTGGCCGGCGGGCAGGAGTCCATGACGAACGCCCCGCACCTGCTCCCCAAGTCCCGCGAGGGCCACAAGTACGGCGCGATCGAGATGCTCGACTCGATGGCGTACGACGGTCTGACCGACGCCTACGAGAACATCCCGATGGGGGAGTCCACCGAGAAGCACAACACCCGCCTCGGTCTCGACCGCGCCGCCCAGGACGAGATCGGCGCCCTCTCCCACCAGCGCGCCGCCGCCGCCCAGAAGAACGGTCTGTTCGAGGCCGAGATCACCCCGGTCGAGATCCCGCAGCGCAAGGGCGACCCGGTCCTCTTCGCCAAGGACGAGGGCATCCGCCCGGAGACCACCGTGGAGTCCCTGGGCAAGCTGCGCCCGGCCTTCGCCAAGGACGGCACGATCACCGCGGGCACCTCCTCGCAGATCTCCGACGGCGCCGCCGCGGTCGTCGTCATGAGCAAGGCCAAGGCCGAGGAGCTGGGCCTGGAGTGGATCGCCGAGATCGGCGCCCACGGCAATGTGGCGGGCCCGGACAACTCGCTCCAGTCGCAGCCGTCCAACGCCATCCGGCACGCCCTGAAGAAGGAGGGCATCGGCGTCGAGGATCTGGACCTCATCGAGATCAACGAGGCGTTCGCGGCCGTCGCCGTCCAGTCGATGAAGAACCTCGGCGTCACCCCGGACAAGGTCAACGTCAACGGCGGGGCGATCGCGCTCGGCCACCCCATCGGCATGTCCGGCGCCCGCGTGGTGCTGCACCTGGCCCTGGAGCTCAAGCGGCGCGGCGGCGGCACCGGTGCGGCGGCGCTGTGCGGCGGCGGCGGCCAGGGCGACGCGCTGATCCTGCGCGTGCCGGGCAAGTAGAGCGGTACGGGAACGAGCGGTGAGCGGAACGGAGCGGTGATGGTGGACGTCCCCACCCTGGTGGAGCAGGCCCGCGCGGGCGGACCCCGGGCGGTGGCCCGGCTCATCTCCCTGGTGGAGGGTGCCTCGCCGCAGCTGCGCGAGGTGATGGCGGCCCTCGCGCCGCTGGCGGGCAGCGCGTACGTGGTCGGCCTGACCGGTTCGCCGGGCGTCGGCAAGTCCACGTCGACGTCGGCGCTCGTCTCCGCGTACCGGAAGCAGGGCAAGCGGGTCGCGGTGCTCGCCGTCGACCCGTCCTCGCCGTTCTCCGGCGGGGCGCTGCTCGGCGACCGGGTCCGGATGTCGGACCACGCGTCCGACCCGGGCGTCTACATCCGCTCCATGGCGACCCGCGGCCACCTCGGCGGGCTCGCCTGGGCGGCCCCGCAGGCGATCCGGGTGCTGGACGCGTCGGGCTTCGACGTGATCCTGGTGGAGACCGTGGGCGTCGGCCAGTCCGAGGTGGAGATCGCCTCGCAGGCCGACACCTCGGTCGTCCTCCTCGCCCCCGGCATGGGCGACGGCATCCAGGCCGCGAAGGCGGGAATCCTGGAGATCGGCGACGTGTACGTGGTGAACAAGGCGGACCGGGACGGCGCGGACGCCACCGCCCGCGAGCTCAACCACATGCTGGGCCTCGGGGAGTCCCGGGGGCCCGGCGACTGGCGGCCGCCGATCGTGAAGACGGTCGCCGCCCGGGGCGAGGGCGTGGACGAGGTGGTCGAGGCCCTGGAGAAGCACCGGGCCTGGATGGAGGAGCGCGGTGTCCTCGGCGAACGCCGGGCGGCCCGCGCCGCCCGCGAGGTCGAGACGATCGCGGTCACCCGCCTCCGCGAACGCATCGGCTCCCTGCACGGCGACCGCCGCCTGGACGCCCTGGCCGAACGCATCGTGGCGGGCCGGCTCGACCCGTACGCGGCGGCGGACGAGCTGGTGGCGGGGCTGACGGGCGAGGGCTGACGGCCGGACCCTCCCGGACGCGGCGTGCGGGCCGCGTCCGGGAGGGGCGTACGCGCCTCAACTCCCGCGCCCCCGTGGCAGGATGGCCGCCGGTCATGCGCACGAGGGGGGAAGTGCCACATGCTCGGTCCGCTCAGGGACGACTCGCCCAGGACCATCGGCCCGTACACGATCCGGGCCCGGCTGGGCGCGGGCGGCATGGGGGAGGTGTTCCTCGGCGACCGGGGCGGTTCCACCGCGCCCGCCGCGGTCAAGACCGTCCGGCGCGACGTGGCGCAGGACCCCGGCTTCCGCGACCGCTTCCGCCGCGAGATCGCCGTCGCCCGGTCCGTCACCGGCGCCCACCTCGCCCCGCTGCTCGACGGGGACGCCGATGCCGACGTGCCCTGGCTGGCCACCGCGTACGTGGCCGGGCCGACGCTCTCCGCAGCCGTGCGCGGGGCGGGCGCGCTGGACGAGGCCGAGGTGCGCATGCTGGGCGCCGGGCTCGCCCGCGCGCTGGCGGCCGTGCACGCGGCGGGGATCGTGCACCGGGACGTGAAGCCGGGCAATGTGATGCTCGCCGCCGACGGGCCCCGCCTCATCGACTTCGGGATCGCCCGGGACACCGGTGCCACCCCGCTGACCACGACCAGCCGCATGGTCGGCAGCCCCGCCTTCATGTCCCCGGAGCACGTCGCGGGCAGCGGACGCGTCGTCCCGGCCTCCGACGTCTTCTGCCTGGCCTCCGTGCTCTGCTTCGCCGCCACCGGCCGCGACCCGTTCGGCGACGGGCCCGTGGCGGCCGTCCTGTACCGCGTCAAGTACGTCGAGGCCGACCTCGCGGACGTGCCGGACGGGCTGCGCGCGGTCCTGGCGGACTGCCTCACCCCCGACCCGGCCGCCCGCCCCACCGCCGCCGCCCTCGCCGAACGGCTCGCGCCCGGCGCCGCCTCCGGCTGGCCCGCCCCGGTCGGCGCGCAGATCGCGGAGTACGGACGGGAGCTGGCGCGCGTCACCGCGCTGGACGGCCCCCTGCTGCCCGGCTACACGCCCACCCGGGCCGAGCCCGGGACCCCGCCCGCCCCGCACCGGCCGCCCGTCGTGCCGCCCGTGCACCTCGCCCCCACCGAGGGCCCCGGACTCCCCGCGGCCCCGCGCCGCCGACGACGGGGTCTCATGGCCGCGCTGGTGGCCCTGGTCCTGCTGGGCGCGGCGACCGGCGGGTACCTGGGGTGGCGCGAACGCGGCGGCGGACCCGCCGAGGCGTCACCGGGCGGCGCGGCGACGGTGGTGGCGGGCGTGGGCGAGAAGGGCGGCCCGGACGCGTCGGGGACCGTCCCCTACGGCCGTGACGTACGCCCCGCCGGCTGGAAGAAGCCCTGGCGGGGTGCGTTCGCCGAGCCCCCGCTCGGCTGCTCGGCCGGCCGGGACGTGCTCGTGTGCCGGCTGGTCGGCGGCACGTACGAGGCGCTGTCGGCCGCCGACGGGCACCAGCTGTGGACGTTCGACTCGGGCCAGGAGATGTCCGGCCGCCAGGCGGGCTACGGGCCCAGCGGCGCGTTCTTCATGCCGGCCGGGGCCACCCTGCCCACGGTGTACGACGACACGGTCCTGCTCGCCGCCGGCGAACGCCTGCACGCGCTGGACGCCCGTACGGGAAAGGGGCGTTGGGAGACCAGGGCGGGCGCGGCCCTGGCCCTGGAGAGCGCCCCGCTGGTCGTCGGCGACCTCGTCTTCGCGGCCGCCTCGGCGTCCGAGGGGGCCGAACTCGCCGCGTACGACCGGAGGACGGGTACCGAGAAGTGGCGGAAGCGGCTGGCGGAGGAGGACATCGCCAACGCGCAGAAGGGCAACTTCTGGCCCGTCGCCACCGACGGCGAGGTGGTGTACGCGATCGGCCTGGAGGGGCCGCAGGCCTTCCGCCCCGCGGACGGCAAGCTGCTCGGCACGGCCGGGGGCGACGCCACGCAGAAGTCCACGAACTCGGGCTGCGCGGACCTGAGGGTGCGCGGCGCCTCCGCCTTCTGCACGACGTACGTCCCCAACGACGAGGGGGACTCCGGCTTCGGCGAGGACGTCGCCGTGCTCCGGTTCACGGCCGGCGACCTCAGGTCCGAGGGGCGGCTGAAGCTGGACGCCGGGCTGGTGTCCGGCGCGGCGCTGACCGCGGTGGACGACCGGGTGGTCGTGCTGAGCCGGGGCGACGAGTACGTGGAGAGCGTGCCCGACGAGATCGACGTGGTGAGCCGGGCGGACGGCCGCACCCTCGGCCGCTTCCCGCTGACGCTCCACCCCGAGGAGGGGACGAGCAACCCGGTCTCCGCCCCGCTGATCGTCGCCGACACCGTGGTCTGGGCGGACACCTCGGCGCTGTACACGGTGGCCGTGCGCCCCGACGGCACGCTCGGCCCCCTGAAGAGGACCGGGATCGCGGGCGCCCCCGGCCCGAGTGCCACGCCCGACTACGACCGGGCCCAGGGCATCGAACTGGGCAGGGAACTGCTCGCGCCCCGGGTGCTGCCCGTGGGCGGGGTGGTGCACATCGTGTACGACGACGGCACGGCGGTCTCCGTACGGCTGCCGGACTGAACCGTCCCCACCCCGAACGGAGGAGAGCGCACAGTGATCCAGCCGCTGCCGCCCGGGCGGGCCCGGCTGACCGGCCCCTACCAGTTGCTCGGGCTGCTCGGCGCGGGCGGCATGGGCGAGGTCTATCTCGCCCGGCCCGTGGGCGGCCCGCCGGGG
Organism: Streptomyces sp. NPDC052299; assembly: GCF_040679335.1. Lineage (NCBI taxonomy): Bacteria > Bacillati > Actinomycetota > Actinomycetes > Kitasatosporales > Streptomycetaceae > Streptomyces > Streptomyces sp. NPDC052299. The sequence goes on from NZ_JBFAUP010000006.1 coordinate 314,125, forward strand.
CTCGTCGCCCTCAAGACCGTCCGCCCCGACCTGGACCTGGACGACGGCTTCCGGGTCCGCTTCCGCCGCGAGATCGCCGCCGCCGAGGCCGTCCGCAGCCCGCACACCGCCGCGCTGGTGGACGGCGACGCGAGCGCCCGGCTGCCGTGGCTGGCCACCGAGTACGTGCCGGGGCCGTCGCTCGCCGAGGCGGTGGCCCGGGGCGGACCGCTTCCCGAACCGGTGGTGCGGGCCCTCGGCGCCGGTCTCGCCCTGGCCCTCGCGGACATGCACGCCGTACGCGTCCTGCACCGCGACCTGAAGCCGGGCAACGTGCTCCTCGGGCCGGACGGGCCCAAGGTCATCGACTTCGGGATCGCCCAGGCGTTCGACGCCACCCAGCTCACCCGCACCGGCGTCGTCGTCGGCAGCCCCGGCTACATCTCGCCCGAGCACGTCAACGGCTCCCGGGCCCTGGTGCCCGCGTCCGACGTGTTCTGCCTGGGCGCGGTGCTGGCGTTCGCGGCGACCGGCCGCGGGCCCTTCGACGACTCCGACATGGCCGCCGTGATCTTCCGGATCTCGCGGGGCGAGGCCGAGCTCTCTCGCGTACCGCCCGCCCTGCGCCCGCTGATCGAGGCGTGCCTGCACACCGACCCGGCGGCCCGGCCCGCGCCCGGCCGCCTGGCGGAGCTGCTGCTGCCGGAACGGCCCGCGCCGGGCGCCTTCCCGTGGACCGACGCGGTACGGGGGCAGCTGGCCGCCCACGCGGCGGCGGCCGGTGCCTGCGCACGGGCGGCGGGGCCCGCACCGGCCGCCCCGCCGCTCCCGCCGCACCACCCGGCGTTCGCCCGCACTCCGGCCGTCCCGGTCGCGGTGCCCGGGGCCCGGAAGCGCGGCAGGCGGCTGCGGCTCGGGCTCGCCGCGCTGGCGACGGCGGGGTGCGTCGCCCTCGGCGCGGTCCTCCTCCCGGGGCTGTTCTCCGGTGACGACGGACGGGACGACGCGGCCGGGGGCGCCCGGCCGACGGCGTCCGCGGGCGCGGGACGGGTCGTTTTCCCCGGCGCGGACCCGGGCCGCACCGGTGACTTCGGCACGGCGGCTGCCGACGTCGCCACCCGCCCGGAGGGCTGGCGGACCTGGCACACCCAGGTGGACGACGGCCGGGTCGAGTGCGTGCACGCCGGCGCGTCAGTGGTGTGCGCGGGCCCCCGCCGGATCACCGCCCTGGCGGCGGCGGACGGCAAGCGGCTGTGGCGCGGCGCGCGGACGGAGTCCGGTCCCACGTCGGTGGCGGCGGTCCTGGACGGCACGGTGTACGCCTTCGAGGGCGGCGCGCTGGTGGCGCGGGCGCTGTCCGACGGCGCCGAGAAGTGGCGCGACCGGCTGCCGGACGGGGTGGCCGCGGTGGACTCCGCGCAGTCGGGCGACACCCTGTACTACGCCACGAGGGCGCGCGGTTCCGCGACGGGCCGGCTGACCGCGCGCCGCCTCACGGGCGGCCGGGACCGGATCTGGGACGAGGAGTGGCGGGAGACCTCGGAGACCCCCGAACTCCTCCTGGACGACGGCCGCCTGGTCGCGGCGGGCGACGCGGTGACGGTCCTGAAGGCGTCGGACGGGGCCCGCGTAGCGGAGTCCGGGACGCCGTGCCGCACCCCGGCCCTGAAGGGGCGCCGGCTCCTCTGCGCGAGCGCGGACGGCCTCACCGTGCTCGACGTGACGTCCCCCGGGAAGCGGCGCACGCTCCTGCCCGGCGTGAACATCGCGTACCGCCCCGCGCTGGCGTCCGGTGACACGGTCGTGGTCAGCAGCGCGGACCGGATCTACGGGGTGGACCTGGCGTCCGGCGGGACGCGGTGGTCTACGTGCGACTGCGACGAGGCCATGGCCCAGTCGGGCGCGCCGTTCGTCGTCGGGGACCGCGCGGTGATCGTGCAGGGCTACGGTCCGGCGGCGGTGCCGCTCGCGTCGGAGGGCGAGGTCCTGCCGAGGGGCGGCGAGGTCAAGGGCTGGCCGAAGCCGGCGATGGAGCGCTTCGACCCGGCGACGGTGTCCTTCGTCGCCCAGGGCGACACGGTGCTCGCCGGCTTCGAGAACGGCACGGTGCTGTCGGCGTACGCGCCGTGACCGGGGCGGTCGCGGGGGCGCTGCCCCCGAACCCCCGCTCCTCAACCGCCGGAGGGGCTTGAGCGTCCCTCCGCCCCTACCGCTGGCCCCGCAAGTGCTCCGCGACCGGCGTCAACGCCGCCCGCAGCTCCGCCAGGGCCTCCGGGGACAACAGGTCCACGAAGTGACGGCGCACGGACGCCACGTGGTGCGGCGCCACCCGCCGCATCGTCTCCGCCCCCTCCTCCGTCAGCACCGCGTACAGCCCCCGCCGGTCCGACTCGCAGTTCTCCCGCCGGACCAGACCCGCGCTCTCCATGCGCGTGATCTGGTGCGAGAGCCGGCTCTTGGACTGCAGGGTCGCGCCCGCGAGGTCGCTCATCCGCATCCGGCGGTCGTCCGACTCCGAGAGGTTGACGAGGATCTCGTAGTCGTTCATGGTCAGGCCGAACGGCTGGAGGTCCTTCTCCAGCTGGTGGGTCAGCAGTCTGCTGACGTCCAGGTGGGTGCGCCAGGTGCACTGCTCGGCATCGCTCAGCCAGCGGGTGGCCGTCTCGGTCTCCATGTATGGATTCTACCTAAGAAGTTGAAAGCCGGACGAAGTCTGGGGATGTGACACCCGGCACCGCGCACGCGGGCCGCGCCGGGCGCAGGCATTCGACGTCACACTCCGCAGACTACCGTTCACAAACCGAAGCGACGCTGGAGGTCTCCCAGCTGACCGGGGGCCCGGGGGGTCTGCCCCGGCCCCGCGCCGCCGCCCGGCACTCCCGCCTGGTGCGGCACCGCCCCCGTCGGCTGTTCGGCCATCAGCTGCTCGGAGGACTGGAGCAGCACCGTACCGGCGCCGACGAACTCGAACTGGTGCTCCTCGCCCGAGGCGCCGCCGATCCCGGTCAGCCCGCGCAGGCCGCCGAGGAGACCGGTCATGTAGCCGTGGTCGTAGTGGTGGCAGGGGGACGGGCAGTCCGCCCAGCCGACCAGTGCCTGCGGGTCCACCCGCAGCGGGGGCTCCATGAAGACCACCGGCCCGTTGGACGCGGCGACGAACTTGCCGGTGCCGATCAGCGTCAGGAAGCCGGGCACGATCGACTGCTTCAGCGCCAGCGACGGCTGGTACGCGAGCAGGTTGCCGGACCGGATGGTCAGGTTCCCGTCGTCCAGGTCGTAGGAGTTCACGTCGAACGCCCGGTCCGCGAGCAGCATCTTGCCGCTGCCCTCGGCCACCACCCAGTCGCTCGCGTGCAGCGGGGAGTGGAAGCTGGCGCGGACCAGCCGCTCGAAGCGGCCGTGCCCGATGCCGTCGAAGTTGATCTGCCCGTAGTAGGCGATCATCTTGCCCTTCTGGAGGAACCACTGGCTCCCCTTGAGTTCCACGCAGAAGGTGTACGCGTTGACGTTGTCGTCCGCCGGCAGCGTCATCGGGTCGAAGACCACGGGCCCGTTCACAGCTTCTCCTCCGACGCCTGGACGTACACCGCACCGCTGCCGCTCAGCTCCAGCTGGAAGCCCTCGCCCGAGCCGCGGCCCACCATCTCGCGCCATCCGAGCGCGGTGGAGAGCTTGTTGCGCACGTCGCCGTGGTGGGCGACGTACGCCTGGGGATCGACGTGCACGTCGCGGCCCGGCGCGATCGGCAGCTCGATCACCCCGCCGTGCGCCATGACGGCCACCGCCCCGTGCCCCTGGAGCGTCGTGGTGAAGAGGCCCTGCCCGGTCACCTGACCGCGCACCATGCCCATCACCCCGCCCTGCGAGCCCATGAACATCGTGCCCTGCTGCAGCGTGCCGTCGAAGGCGAGCAGCCGGTCCGCCTCCACGTAGAGGGTGTCCCCGGAGAGGTTGATCACGTGGATGTGGTGGCCGCCGTGGCCGAACATCACCGTGCCGTTGCCCTCGACCGTCATCAGCGGGGTGGCCTCGTTCGCCAGCCGGCGGCCGATCATCGACCTCATCCCGCCCTGGCCGCCCTGGATGTTCGGGGTGAACGCCACCTCGCCCCGGTACGCCAGCATCGCTCCGCGCTGGCTGAACATCTTCTGGCCGGGGACCACCGTCGCCTCGACCATCTTCGAGTTGATCTCACGGAACGGCATCAGACGTTCCCCCCGATCGTGTTCCGCTCGCTGGGCTGCACGTAGACCAGTCCGTCGCCCTCGAACCGGATCTGGAAGGACTCGCCGGAGCCCTCGCCGATCAGCGTCCGGAAGTTCACCCCGGACTGGAAGTTCTGCTGGAGGTTGCCCTGGTGGGCGATGTACGCGCCCGGGTCCACGAACAGCGGGTACTGGGGGGAGACCCGTAGCACCACGGCCGTGCCGTCCGACATGATCGCCGCCTGCCCGGTCCCCTCGACGGTGGTGGTGAACAGGCCGTTGCCCGTCGCCCCGCCGCGCAGGCCGGTGAACGTGGTGCCGGTGCGCAGCCCCGCGTCGGTGCAGAGCAGATTGCTCGCCTCGACGTACAGCTTGTCGCCGTGCAGCGTGACGAGGTTGACCTCGCTCGCCCGGTCCGCGAAGTAGCAGGTGCCCTGCCCGGTCACCTGCATGACCGCCATCGACTCACCGGTCAGCCTGCGGGTCACCATCCCGCGCAGTCCCTCACCGCCGCCCGTCATCTTCTTGAACGTCATCTGGCCCTCGTACGCGACCATCGAGCCGTTCTTCGCCTTGACGGCATCGCCTGCCAGATCGACGGCGAGCGTCTTGTTTCCCTCAAGCCGGAACATTGCCACCCGGCGAAAATAGCCGCAGCCGCCACCGCCGGAACAGGGGCAGTCGGGCCATCGGGCCCCCGTGACCGCCTCTGATACGCATCCGGTACGGGACCCGGACACGACGGGGACGTACGCCCCGCGGAACACCGGGCGGGGGCGACGGGACCCGCCGCCGGACGTGCCCGCCCGCGATGTCACAATGGATGCCGCTTGTGCGTGCGTTCACAAGCTGTCACGCCCCTCCCACCGAAGGTGCCCCCGTGGACATCAAGACCGCCACCGCCCTGCACCGGCTGCGCCTCATCTCGATTCCCGAGGCGCTGTCCTTCCCGGCGCTGATCCTCTTCGGCTCGGTGCTGAGCCGGGTCTCCGACATCGACTTCCTGATGATGCCGCTGGGCATGCTGCACGGCGTGCTCTTCGTGATCTACGTCGTGCTGCTGCTCGACGTGTGGGCGAAGACCAAGTGGCCGCTGAAGCGCGTCGCGTTCTTCTTCCTGCTGTGCGTGCTGCCGTTCGGCGGTCTGTACGGGGACAAGGTGCTCAAGCGCTACGAGGCGGACAGCGTCATCGCCGCCCGGGCCCGCCGCGAAGGCACGGTCAGCGCATGATCGTCGCCTTCTCCGTCAGCCCGCTCGGGGTCGGCGAGGACGTCGGCGAGTACGTCGCCGACGCCGTCCGGGTCGTCCGCGAGTCGGGGCTGCCGAACCGCACGGACGCCATGTTCACCTCCATCGAGGGGGAGTGGGACGAGGTCATGGAGGTCGTCAAGCGCGCGGTGGCCGCCGTCGAGGCGCGGGCCGGCCGGGTCTCCCTGGTCCTGAAGGCGGACATCCGTCCCGGGGTCACGGACGGGCTGACCTCCAAGGTCGAGACGGTCGAGCGCTACCTCGCGGAGTGACCCCCGCACCTGTGACGAGCCCCTGCCGGTCCCGGCGGGGGCTTCCGTCATTCCGGCACGGCGAGGGCGATCCCCAGCGGCGTCCGCTCGTACAGCACCTGGTGCCCGTAGCGCCGTGAGGTCAGCAGCCCCGCCGCTCGCAGCACCGACAGGTGCTCCGACACGGACGACGGCGCGAGGCCGAGCCGGTGGGCGAGCGCGCTCGTCCCCGCGGGCTCGTCCAGCGCGCACAGCACGTCCGCCCGCGCCCGCCCGAGCAGCCGCGCCAGCGCCTCGGGGGTGCTCGCGCCCGGCTCCGTCCACAGGCCCCCGATGCCACGCGCCGGATAGACGACGGCCGGGAGCCAGGGGTCCTCGAAGCCGCCGACCGTGGCCGGCCAGACGAAGACGGACGGCATCAGCACCAGACCCTGGCCGCCCAGCACCCGGGAGTGCAGGCTCTTCGTGTCGGAGATGGTCAGCGTCGAGCCCGACCAGCTCAGCCGGGGGCTCAGCTCACCGAGCAGCCGCTCGAAACCGACCGCCGCCAACCGCCGCGAGTGGTACGCCACATCGGCCTCCAGGAGCGCGCGCAGCCGGGGCCAGTGCGGCGCGACCAGCACCTCCCAGGCCCGCTCCAGCAGGTCCGCCAGCTCCCGCAGGCTCCGCACCGGATCGGCCAGCAACGCCTGCCCGGCGGGCGAACCCAGCGCCCCCGGCCGGCCTCGGAGCGAGGTCGCGATGTCCTGCCGGACCAGCTCCGGAGCGACCGCCCGCACCGCCGCGATCTCCTCCTCGAAGGAGGCCAGCGGCCCCACGGGCGGCGGCGAGAAGAAGTCCGGACAGTGCCCGCCGTCCGGCATCAGCAGCCACAGCGGCCCGAGTTCGAGCCCGGCCGCCGCGTCCCGGATCCGGCGCAGCCACGGCAGGTGGTAGCCCTGCTGCTCCGGCCGCGCCAGCACCCGCACCGCCGCCTGGGTCTCCCAGAGCGGGGAGACGGCGAAACGGCAGCGCAGCAGGTCGCTCCCGTCGAAATGCAGCTGGGAGGACATCGGCGCACCCCGGAAGATTCGGCTGGGGCCGAAAGTCTACGGCCCGGGCGCCCCGGTCCCGCAGGCTGCGCCCATGCCGAGAGACACCACCGATCCCCGGGCGGGCCACCACACCCCCGACAGCCCGGACCCCGCCACCGCCGGACCGGCCGTTCTCCCGGCCCCGCCCCCGGAGCGCCCCGGCCCCCCCGACCCGAGCGGGCCGGCCGCGCCCCGGGGGTACCGCGCGGTCTTCGCCGTGCGCGAGTTCCGGGCGGTCTTCGCCGCACATCTGCTCTCGCTCCTCGGCGTCGTCGTCAGCGAGCTGGCGCTCACCGTCCTCGTCTACGACCTCACCTCCTCGCCCCTGCTCAGCGCCCTGACCTTCGCGCTCGGCATGCTGCCGTACCTCGTCGGCGGCACCCTGCTCGGCGGGGTCGCCGACCGCTTCCCCGCCCGCCGGGTCCTGGTCACCTGCGACCTGGTCTGCGCGGTCTGCGTCGCCGTGATGGTGCTGCCGGGCACCCCGGTCGCCGGGCTGCTGCTGCTGCGCTGCCTGGTCGCCGCCGTCTCGCCGGTCTTCACCGGGACGCGGATGGCCGCGCTCACCGACATCCTCGGCGAGGGCGAGCTGTTCGTGCTGGGGCGCTCGCTGCTGCGGATCGTCTCGCAGGGGTCGCTGCTCGCCGGGTTCGGCGTCGGCGGGGTGCTGCTGACCGTGCTCACGCCGCGCGGTGCGATCACGATCACCGTCGGCACCTTCCTCTGCTCGGCGGCGCTGCTGCGCCTCGGCACCCGTGACCGGCCCGCCCGGGCCCGCGAAGGCGGCGGCGGTCTGCTGGGGGAGTCCCTGTCCGGTGCCCGGCTGGTCCTCGGCCACCGCCGCCTCCGGGCGCTCCTGCTGCTGTTCTGGCTGCCCCCGCTGTTCGTCGTCGCCCCGGAGGCGGTCGCCGCGCCGTACGCGGACGAGATCGGCGTCGGCCCGGCCGCGCTCGGGCTGCTGATGTGCGCCATGCCCGTCGGCCACATCGCCTCCGAGCTGTACGCCGGCACCGCGCTGCGCCCGCGCACCCGGGAACGGATCGTGCTGCCGCTGGCCGCCGCCGGGCTGCTGCCCCTCGCGGCGTACGCGCTGACGCCGGGCGTCGCCGTGGCGGCCGTCGCACTGGTGGTCACCGGGGCCTCGTCCGCGTACGTCATCGGCCTCGACCAGTGGTTCGTCGCCGAGGTCCCCGAGGAGCTGCGCGGGCGGGCCATGACGCTGCTCACCGCGGGGCTCATGACGATCCAGGGCGTCGGGATGGCGCTCACCGGGCTCGCCGCCGAGTTCTTCCCCGTCCACCTGGTGGTCGCCGGGGCGGCCGTCCTCGGCACGCTCTGCCTGCTCGCGCTCGTCGCCGAGGTCCGCAGGACGGCACCCGGGCCCGGGACCGAAGTGCGAGACGGGGAGGACCGGCAAGTTCCCCATGGGTAAGGTCGTGGCCGTGCCGAAGCCGCTCAGCCTTCCCTTCGATCCCATCGCCCGCGCCGACGAGCTCTGGCAGCAGCGCTGGGGCCCGGTCCCGTCCATGGGGGCGATCACCTCGATCATGCGGGCGCAGCAGATCCTGCTCGCCGAGGTCGACGCCGTCGTCAAGCCGTACGGGCTGACCTTCGCGCGGTACGAGGCGCTGGTGCTGCTCACCTTCTCCAGGGCGGGCGAGCTGCCGATGTCCAAGATCGGCGAGCGGCTGATGGTCCACCCGACGTCCGTGACGAACACGGTGGACCGCCTGGTGCGCTCCGGCCTGGTCGACAAGCGCCCGAACCCGAACGACGGGCGCGGCACGCTGGCCTCCATCACGGACAAGGGCCGCGAGGTCGTGGAATCGGCCACCCGGGACCTGGTCGCCATGGAGTTCGGGCTCGGGGTGTACGACGCCGAGGAGTGCGCCGAGATCTTCGCGCTGCTGCGCCCCCTGCGCATCGCCGCGCAGGACTTCGAGGAGATCTGAGAGGCGCCGTTCCGGTGCCCGGCCCGCTGCAAGATCGCCCCGGACGTCCGGTTACGCTCGTTGGCATGAAACGCAGTGTGCTGACCCGATACCGGGTGATGGCTTACGTCACCGCCGTCATGTTGCTGATCCTCTGCGTGTGCATGATCTTCAAATACGGCTTCGACAAGGGCGAGGGCCTGACGTTGGTCGTCTCCCAGATCCACGGCGTGCTGTACATCATCTACCTGATCTTCGCCTTCGACCTGGGCTCCAAGGCGAAGTGGCCCGTGGGCAAGCTCCTCTGGGTGCTCATCTCGGGCACGATCCCGACGGCCGCGTTCTTCGTGGAGCGCAAGGTCGTCCGCGAGGTCGAGCCGCTGGTCGCGGACGCGTCGCCCGCGGCCCCGGCGAACGTCTGACACCACCGAACCGCCCCGCGCGAAGCGCCGGGCGGTTTGTCATCGACATTTACTAGGACGTCCTAGTAAATTGGAGGGCATGGACGCTGACGCGATCGAGGAAGGCCGCCGCCGCTGGCAGGCCCGTTACGACAAGGCCCGCAAGCGTGACGCGGACTTCACCACGCTGTCCGGGGACCCGGTGGAGCCGGTGTACGGCCCCCGCCCCGGGGACGCGTACGAGGGCTTCGAGCGGATCGGCTGGCCCGGCGAGTACCCCTTCACCCGGGGGCTCCACCCGACCGGCTACCGGGGCCGCACCTGGACCATCCGCCAGTTCGCCGGCTTCGGCAACGCCGAGCAGACGAACGAGCGCTACAAGATGATCCTGGCCGCGGGCGGCGGCGGCCTCAGCGTGGCCTTCGACATGCCGACGCTGATGGGCCGCGACTCCGACGACCCCCGCGCGCTCGGCGAGGTCGGCCACTGCGGCGTCGCCATCGACTCCGCCGCCGACATGGAGGTCCTGTTCAAGGACATCCCGCTCGGTGACGTCACGACGTCGATGACGATCAGCGGCCCGGCGGTCCCGGTCTTCTGCATGTACCTGGTCGCCGCCGAACGGCAGGGCGTCGACCCGGCCGTCCTCAACGGCACGCTCCAGACCGACATCTTCAAGGAGTACATCGCGCAGAAGGAGTGGCTGTTCCAGCCCGAGCCCCATCTGCGCCTCATCGGCGACCTGATGGAGCACTGCGCGAGCTCCATCCCCGCGTACAAGCCGCTCTCCGTCTCCGGCTACCACATCCGCGAGGCCGGGGCGACGGCCGCGCAGGAGCTGGCGTACACCCTCGCCGACGGCTTCGGCTACGTGGAGCTCGGCCTCTCCCGCGGCCTCGACGTCGACACCTTCGCGCCCGGCCTGTCCTTCTTCTTCGACGCGCACCTCGACTTCTTCGAGGAGATCGCCAAGTTCCGCGCCGCCCGCCGCATCTGGGCCCGCTGGATGAAGGAGACGTACGGCGCGAAGACCGACAAGGCCCAGTGGCTCCGCTTCCACACCCAGACCGCCGGGGTCTCGCTCACCGCCCAGCAGCCGTACAACAACGTCGTACGCACGGCCGTCGAGGCCCTGTCCGCCGTCCTCGGCGGCACCAACTCGCTGCACACCAACGCCCTCGACGAGACCCTGGCACTCCCCTCCGAGCAGGCCGCCGAGATCGCGCTGCGCACTCAGCAGGTGCTGATGGAGGAGACCGGCGTCGCCAACGTGGCCGACCCGCTGGGCGGTTCCTGGTACGTGGAGCAGCTGACCGACCGCATCGAGGCCGACGCCGAGAAGATCTTCGAGCAGATCAAGGAGCGCGGCACCCGCGCCCACCCGGACGGGCAGCACCCGGTCGGCCCGATGACCTCCGGCATCCTGCGCGGCATCGAGGACGGCTGGTTCACCGGCGAGATCGCGGAGTCCGCGTTCCGCTACCAGCAGGCCCTGGAGAAGGGCGACAAGAAGGTCGTCGGCGTCAACACGGCGCACGGCTCGGTCACCGGCGACCTGGAGATCCTGCGCGTCAGCCACGAGGTCGAGCGCGAGCAGGTGCGCGTCCTCGCGGACCGCAAGCGGGGCCGCGACGACGCCCGGGTCAGGAGTGCCCTCGAAGCGATGCTGGCCGCCGCCCGCGACGGCTCCAACATGATCGCCCCGATGCTCGACGCGGTCCGCGCGGAGGCGACCCTCGGCGAGATCTGCGGCGTCCTGCGCGACGAGTGGGGCGTCTACACGGAGCCCGCGGGCTTCTGACGTACCGGCTGGCCGGCGGCGGCGCCCAGGCCCGCCAGCAGGAGCAGCGTGAAGCGCCGGGCCCAGTCGGCATCGACGGGCTCGGCGCTCACCAGGGTCCGGTGCACCACCGCACCGGCGATCACATCGAAGATCAGGTCCGCCGTCAGGTCCGCGGTGGCCTCGTCCGGCTCGACGGGCAGCTCGCCGCGCTCCTGCGCCCGCCGCCGCCCCTGGAGCACGAGCCGCTTCTGCCGGTTCACGATCGAGTCGCGGATGCGGGCCCGCAGCGCCTCGTCCCGCGTCGACTCGGCGACCACCGCCATCAGCGCGGTCCGGGTCTCCGGCCGGTCGAGCAGCGCGGCGAACTGGAGCACGACCGCCTCCACATCGGCGGCGAGGCTGCCCAGGTCCGGCATCTCCAGCTCGTCGAAGAGGACCGCGACCGCGTCCACGACCAGCTCGTTCTTGCCCGCCCAGCGCCGGTAGAGGGTCGTCTTGGCGACCCCGGCCCGCGTTGCCACGTCCCCCATGGTCAGCTTCGACCAGCCGAGGTCCACCAGCGAGGCTCTCGTCGCCTCCAGGATCGCCTCGTCGGCCTCGGCGCTGCGCGGGCGTCCCGATCGTGCGGGTTTGGGGTGGCTGCGGCTGAGCATGCGGCGACCATACCCGCCAGTAGGTAAATCCGACCGGCCCCGGAAGCCGTGAGACAGATCACCGAACACTCTTGTGCGTGAGGGGGCGCGGCCAGTTACGCTACGGGTCGTAGCGTAAGGCGACGGTCCGGACCGTCGCAGTCGCCACGAACGAACGACAGCCACAGGCGCCGGGTGGGGACCGGGCGCCGAACCGGGTCCTTGAGGGGCCCCGGACCGTGTCTGTCCGTCCACCCCGCACACCGGCGGGGCCGCGGACGGGCGCGGTTCACGTATCGCTTTCCGGAACGGCGCACCGAAGGGGGAGGATGTACGCATGCAGCCCAGAAACATGTCCATGAGCGGCGTCGTCGACCTCGCCGCGGTGAAGGCGGCCGGAGAGGCCAAGGCGAAGGCGGAGCAGGCGCGCGCCGAGTCCGCACGCCAGGGCGGCCCCGCGGCCGTCCCCGCGTCCTCCCTCGTGATCGACGTCAACGAGGCGGACTTCGAGAACGACGTCCTGCAGCGCTCCGCCGAAGTGCCCGTCGTCATCGACTTCTGGGCCGAGTGGTGCGAGCCGTGCAAGCAGCTGGGCCCGCTCCTGGAGCGCCTGGCCCACGAGTACAACGGCCGCTTCCTGCTGGCCAAGGTCGACGTCGACGCCAACCAGATGCTGATGCAGCAGTTCGGCATCCAGGGCATCCCGGCGGTCTTCGCGGTCGTCGCCGGACAGGCACTGCCCCTCTTCCAGGGCGCGGCCCCCGAGGCCCAGATCCGGCAGACCCTCGACCAGCTGATCCAGGTCGGCGAGGAGCGCTTCGGCCTGACCGGCATCGCGGTCGACCCGTCGGCGGCCGGTGAGCCGCAGGCGGCGGCCCCGGCGCCGCCCGGCCCGTACGACTCCCTGCTGGAGGCGGCCGCCCGGGCGCTGGACGCCAACGACTTCGCGGGTGCCGTCCAGGCGTACAAGAACGTCCTGTCCGACGACCCGGCCAACACCGAGGCGAAGCTGGGCCTCGCCCAGGCCGAGCTGCTGTCCCGGGTGCAGGCGACGGACCCGCAGAAGGTGCGCACCGAGGCGGCGGAGAAGCCGGCCGACGCGGACGCGCAGATGGCGGCGGCCGACCTCGACCTGGTCGGCGGCCACGTCGAGGACGCCTTCGGGCGGCTCGTGGAGACCGTGCGCCGCACGTTCGGCGAGGACCGCGACCGGGTCCGGCTGCGGCTGCTCGACCTCTTCGAGGTGATCGGCCCGGAGGACCCGAGGGTCGGTGCCGCGCGGACCGCGCTCGCGCGCGTCCTGTTCTGATCCGGTCTGTCCGATCCGATTGTTCTGAACTGACAACACGGCCGCGGCGGCCCCCGGGCGCCGCGGCCGTTTTCGCGATCAGGCGATAAGTGAGGGCCCTGCTTTACCAAATCTTGATAAAAGCACGGCCTGTTACTCGCAGTAAATCGATCTTTGCGGTCTGTCCTGTTTCGATCGCTCTTCCTCCCTTTCGTCCGTCGGCTCGGGACAACCCTGTGTGGCCGCTTGGTGCCAGCAGGTCGTGGCCCGGTTATGGGGGCGTTACCAGTGAGTAACGAACCCCCTTGTGTCCCGGCCGGGAATGGACCACGATCGGCCACGCTCGGTCCAATAACGCCAGTCCGGCTGCCAGTCGGGAGCGGCGGCTCCGTTGGGTCCCCACCGGGCGGGCCGGCGGCAGTGGCGCCGGCTCCGGACAGGGGGGTTCCTGCCGGTCGGCAGGGCCTGTCCGATCGGGTCGCGCACACGCGCGGCCAGTGGTTGTCGCTCGGGGGTGATCGCCGGTGAAGCGGACGCGCTACAGCCTCCGTTCGCGGGCGTTCTCCTTTCCGAGGACGTAGCACTTCTCCCATCCCAGGTCGGGCAGGATGCCTGGCCGGAGATGTACGTCCGAGAAGGAGGAAAAGTATGAGTTCCCAGGTTCGCGGTGGCACGAGATGGAAGCGTTTCGCTGTCGTCATGGTGCCGAGCGTCATAGCCACCGCCGCCGTCGGCGTCGGTCTGGCTCAGGGCGCGCTCGCCGCGTCCTTCAGCGTGTCGGGCCAGGAGTTCAAGGTCACGGCGCAGGAGCTGAACGGCGAGGGCTTCGTCCAGTACGGCAGCATCGCGACCGAGGACGGCGCCGACCCCACGAAGGACAACGGCAAGGCACACGCCGTGGCCGTCTCCGGGTTCCGTCACGCCACCATCACCAACATGTGCCAGTCGGTGGTCACGCCCAACCTGCCGTTCGGGCTGGGCAGCATCACGCTGCGGCTCAAGGCGGGCGACCCGAAGGACACCGACAAGAAGGTCGACGCCACCGGGCTCTACCTCGACGTCTCGGAGCTCAAGGGTGACGCCGAGTTCGGCAACATCGACATCGGTGTGCGCTCGGGCGACCTGAAGAACCCGGGCATCCAGCCCGACGCCGGGAAGTACGTCAACCCGAACGGGTTCGCGCAGCGGGCGGACACCGCCAAGCTGACGGGTGTCCAGCAGCGGGCGTGGGCCACCACGGCAGGAACGTTCAAGCTGCCTGGCCTGAAGCTGTCGCTGTCCAAGGGCGTCAACGAGTGCTACTAGGGCACTAGCCCGGGCGGCCGGGGGCGCACCACGGGTCCCCGGCCGCCCACCCTTCTCCTTCTCACAGCAGTACCGGTTCCCAGGGAGCTGTTTTCCATGAGCCCCGAATCCCAAGGGCAGAACGAGCACTACCTCTCCGTCGCCCGGCGAGGCTTCCGCACCTGGCGGGGTGACCGGCCGTTCTGGGCCGGACTGTTCACCATGCTGGGCGGCGTGCCCATCATGTACTTCCCGTACGCGAACATGCACCTCGGAAACGTGACGCTGGCGATGTCCACCACGGCCGGGGCCGGTTCGCTGATCATCGGTGTCCTGCTCGTCACGCTGGGCCTGACGATGTGGTTCCACAGCATCGTCCGCGTGTTCGCCGGTGTCGCGGCGATTCTGCTGGCCCTCATCTCCATACCCGTCGCCAACATCGGCGGCTTCCTCATCGGCTTCATCTTCGCCCTGCTCGGCGGCGCGCTCTCCGTGTCCTGGGCCCCGGGCGTACCCCCGTCGGAGGCGGAGCCCGCTTCCGCCGAGGAGGCCCCGGAGACCGTCTCGTTCGCGAAGGACGAGCCGCTTCCCGAGGGCGCGCTGCACGGCGCGGGCATCCCCGAGCAGCAGGCTGCCCCGTACGACACCACGGTCGAGACCGAGGGCGGGAGGCACCGTGCGGGGTGACGACGAGCAGATGAACGGCGCGGACGAGAGCGGGACCCGGGAACGCAGAGGTCCCCGCCACGCCGCCCCCAGGAAGTCGCTGCTGACGAAGCTCCACATGCCCGCGGGCAAGAAGGCGTTCGCGCTCGCCGCGATGCCGACGGCGGTCTTCGTCGGGATGGGCCTCACGCCCCGGCTGGCGATGGCCGACGACTCGACGGACATCCCCTTCGCGCCCGGCCCCTGCGTCACGCGCTCGGACGAGCCGAGCGAGTCGGCGGACCCGACGCCGTCCGCGTCGAAGACGCCGTCCCCCGCCACGAGCGAGAGCGCGAAGCCGGCGCCGGGAGCGACCGGCGATGCGACCCCGAAGCCCACGGCCACGGGCTCGGCGGACGACACCGCGAAGAGCACCGACACCGCGAAGAAGAGCACCGACGCCGCACCGGCCGAGACCCCGGCCGCCACGCCGTCGCCCACGAAGACGACGAATCCGCTCGACCCGCTGGGCCTCGGCGACGCGCTCAAGGACCTCTTCGACGGCCCGGACAAGGAGACGGCGAGCCCGTCCCCGAGCCCCACCACGGCCTCCCCGAAGCCGTCCGCGTCCCCCTCGGAGGACACCAAGGACGAGGCTCCGGCGAAGCAGACCACCGACGCGGCCAAGGGCACGGTCGACCAGACCACCGAGGCCATCCGCGAGGCGGCCGGCAAGGCGGGCCGGACGGTCGAGGAGCTGGACGAGGACGTCAAGGGCACCGACGCCAAGAAGGACGAGGACATCCCGGACGGCGCCAAGGAGCCGTTCCCGTGCCCCACCGCGGACCCGGAGGCCCTGGCCAACGCGAAGCTGGAGCCGGGCATCCCCAACCTGCCCACCGACCCGTGGATCCTGGAGAGCTCGCTGCTCACCCTGAACGGGCTCGACTACAAGGGCATCGTGGAGGTGCGCACGGGCGACGGCGCCACCAAGAAGGTGCTGAAGTTCACCGCGTCCTCGATCGACATCAAGGACCTGCACCAGAAGACGACCGGCCCGATCCCGGGCACCACGGGCCACGTGCAGGCGCGCAAGGGCTCCACCTCCACCATCCGCAACGGCACGGTGACGATGTACACGGAGGAGCTGAAGGGCAACCTCTTCGGCCTCATCCCGATCACCTTCAGCCCGGAGACCCCGCCCCCGCTCAACGTTCCGTTCGCCTTCTTCACCAAGGTGAAGGTCACCCAGGCCGGCCAGTTCGGCGGCACGCTCACCGTCCCGGGACTGCACAACTACTTCACCGAGGACGGCGTCTGACGCCGCTCGGTAGCATGGCCACGGCCCGCCGCCCCACGGGGTGCGGGCCGTCGCCATGCTCGTCAAGGTCTGCGGGGGACAGGTGAGTTCGTTGTACGCGGCACAGCCGGGGGAAGCGCGTATCGCAGCGGGGGACGGACCGGGAGTCGGGGTCTACCGGCCCCGGTTCTTCGATCCGGGGGAGGACCACTTCGGGCGCATCCGCGCCGAGCACGCGTTCCAGTCGCTGACGGAGTCCACCAAGGCCGGTACGGCGCACCGCACCGGGATCTACCTCACGCCCGTCACCCGCGAGGGGGACGCGCTGCACTTCCGGCTGCTCCGGTGCTCCACGAACCTCTCGGGGCCGACCGAGAACTTCCGCGCGACCGACACGGAGATCGTCGACGCGCTGAACCGGGAGGCGGCCACGCTCTTCCGGGACCACGCGCCGCTCAACCACGTGCTGGCGCAGACGTACCACAACACCCGCGCCACCACGGAGCGGAAGCAGACCAAGGCCCGGATCTCGTCGCACGCCGACAAGACCAAGGACATGCCCCGCAACGGCATCATGGCCTTCTGCACCTTCTACGACCGGCTCGACGGGCTGAGCCCCATGGCCGACGACCCCCGTGACTACGGCGTGGGCCGCGCCAGCGCGCTGACCCGGCTGCGCTTCCGGCTCAAGGACCCGGCCGCCGAACGCGAGGACCGGCCCGCGCAGTTCACGCTGACGCTCCACCCCGGGTCCGTCTTCTTCATGCCGCTGTCCACCAACCGCCTGTACACGCACGAGGTCCGGCCCTCCACGCTGAACGCCGAGCACCTGCCGACCCGGCTGGGATACGTGGTGCGCTGTTCGAGCACCGAGGCCGTGCACCGTGACGGGCGTACGTACCTCAAGGGCGCCGCGGGCCCCGTGGAGCTGGAGCAGCCCACCGAGGCGGGCATGGCGGAGCTGCGCGGGCTGTACGCCGAGGAGAACCGGTCCACCTCGTTCATCGAGTACGGCGACCGGTTCCGCTTCAGCATGAACGCGGGGGATTACCGTGCTCCCCGGATCTGAGGACATCGTCCGGTGCTCGCTGCCGGGGGAGGGGGACCGCTTCGCGGAGCTGTGTGCTGCGACGCCCATGGAGGACGTCGGGAAGGGCCGGAAGGGCGCCGTGCTCACCAGGCCGGACGCGGAGGGCGGCGTACCGCTCGTACGGACGACCACGCGGTACGCGCGTCCCGCGCTGCGCTTCCGGGACGTACACGAGCGGCTGGCCCGGGAGGTGCGCGAGCGCGCGGGGCTCCCGGCCGCCTTCGACAACGCGCTGGCCGAGCGTTACACGAGCGCGTACACGACGATGGGGCGCCACTGCGACCAGGCGCTCGACCTGGCGGACGGCTCGTACATCGCGGTCTTCTCCTGCTACCGGGACCCGGAGGCGGACCCGCGCCGGAAGCTGGTCTTCGAGGCGAAGGAGCAGCCGGACGCCGGGGTGCTGGAGATCCCGCTCGTCCACAACGGCGTGGTCGCCTTCTCCGTGGCGGCCAACCGGCGCCTGAGGCACCGGATCGTCGCGGACCCGGCGGGCGGGCCGGGGGACAACGAGTGGCTGGGCCTCACGTTCCGGACGTCGAAGACCCTCCTCCGCTTCCGCGACGGGGTGCCGTACCTCCCGCAGGGCGTACCGCTCACGCTCGCGGACGAGGAGCGGGCGCGCGCGTTCTACGGGCTGCGGCGCCGCGAGAACGGCGAGACGGACTTCGCGTACCCCGCGCTGAGCTGCACCGTCAGCGCGAGCGACCTGCTGCCGCCGGTCTGAGCCCGGATGCGGCGGTGCCCCCGGTCCCGGAGCGCTCCGGAACCGGGGGCACCGCCCACGACGGGCAGGTCAGCCCTGGCCGCCCAGGTGGTGGACGCGGACCATGTTGGTCGTGCCGGGGACGCCGGGGGGCGAACCGGCCGTGATGACCATCGTGTCACCGGCGTTGTAGCGGCCGAGCTTCAGCAGCTCCGAGTCGACCAGGTCCACCATCGCGTCCGTGTTGTCCACGTGCGGGACGACGTGCGCCTCGACGCCCCAGCTGAGGGCCAGCTGATTGCGGGTGGCCTCGTCCGTGGTGAAGGCCAGGATCGGCTGGGCGGCGCGGTAGCGGGACAGACGGCGGGCGGTGTCACCGGACTTGGTGAAGGCGACCAGCGCCTCGCCGCCCAGGAAGTCCGCGATCTCGCAGGCCGCGCGGGCCACCGAACCGCCCTGGGTGCGGGGCTTCTTGCCCGGCACCAGCGGCTGGAGGCCCTTGGAGAGCAGCTCCTCCTCGGCGGCGACCACGATCTTCGACATGGTCTTGACGGTCTCGATCGGGTACGCGCCGACCGAGGACTCCGCGGAGAGCATGACCGCGTCCGCGCCGTCCAGGATCGCGTTGGCGACGTCGGACGCCTCGGCGCGGGTCGGGCGGGAGTTGGTGATCATCGACTCCATCATCTGGGTCGCCACGACCACCGGCTTGGCGTTGCGCCGGCACAGCTCCACCAGGCGCTTCTGCACCATCGGGACCTTCTCCAGCGGATATTCGACGGCGAGGTCGCCACGGGCGACCATCACACCGTCGAACGCCATGACGATGCCCTCCATGTGCTCGACGGCCTGCGGCTTCTCCACCTTGGCGATGACGGGGACCCGGCGGCCCTCCTCGTCCATCACCTTGTGGACGTCCTTGATGTCGTTGGCGTCCCGGACGAAGGAGAGCGCGACCAGGTCGGCGCCCATGCGGAGCGCGAAGCGCAGGTCCTCGACGTCCTTCTCGGACAGGGCCGGGACGTTGACCGCGGCACCCGGCAGGTTGATCCCCTTGTGGTCGGAGATCACCCCGCCCTCGATGACGATGGTGTGGACCCGGGGGCCGTCTACGGAGACGACCTTGAGCTCGACGTTGCCGTCGTTGATCAGGATCGGGTCGCCCTTGGCGACGTCACCGGGCAGGCCCTTGTAGGTCGTGCCGCAGATCGACTTGTCCCCGGGGACGTCCTCGGCGGTGATGACGAACTCGTCCCCGCGGACCAGCTCGACCGGACCCTCGGCGAACTTCGCCAGGCGGATCTTCGGGCCCTGGAGGTCGGCGAGCACGCCGACCGCCCGCCCGGTCTCGGCGGCGGCCTTGCGGACCCGGTCGTAACGACCCTGGTGTTCCGCGTGGGAGCCGTGACTGAAGTTGAAACGGGCCACGCTCATGCCGGCCTCGATCAGAGCGACGAGCTGCTCGTGGGAGTCGACGGCGGGGCCGAGGGTGCAGACGATTTTGGAACGGCGCATGAGGCGGATCCTATCGGTTTGTTTCACTGCGGAATATTCCGGCTGGTGGAAGATACAAAAGGGCGGGGGGCCGCTCAGTTGTCGACCAGTGCGAAGGTCTGGGTGGCGATCTCCAGCTCCTCGTCGGTCGGCACCACGGCGACCGCGACCCGGGCGTAATCCGGCGAGATCAGCCGCGGCACGCCGGACCGTACGGCGTTGAGATCCGCGTCCACCGCGAGGCCCAGCTCCTCCAGACCGGCGATGGCAGCCTCCCGTACCGGGGCGGAGTTCTCGCCCACCCCCGCCGTGAAGACCACGGCGTCCACCCGGCCGAGCACCGCCGAATAGGCGCCGATGTACTTCTTCAGCCGGTGGACGTAGATGTCGAAGGCGAGCGCGGCACGCTCGTCGCCCTCGTCCACCCGGCGCCGGATCTCCCGCATGTCGTTGTCACCGCACAGCCCCACCAGGCCGCTCTTCTTGTTGAGCAGGACGTCGATCTCGTCCGCCGACATCCCCGCCACCCGCTTCAGATGGAAGGTGACGGCCGGATCGATGTCCCCGGACCGGGTACCCATCACCAGCCCCTCCAAGGGGGTCAGGCCCATCGACGTCTCCACGCACCGCCCGCCCGCGACCGCCGACGCGGACGCCCCGTTGCCCAGGTGCAGCACGATGACGTTGACGTCCGCCGGCTCCTTGCCCAGCAGCTCGGCCGCCTTGCGGGAGACGTACGCGTGCGAGGTGCCGTGGAAGCCGTAGCGGCGGATGCGGTGGGCGTCGGCCGTCTCCACGTCGATCGCGTACCGCGCCGCGTACTCCGGCATCGTCGTGTGGAACGCCGTGTCGAACACCGCCACCTGCGGCAGGTCCGGGCGCAGCGAACGGGCGGTGCGGATGCCCGTGATGTTGGCCGGGTTGTGCAGTGGTGCCACGGGGACCAGGCGCTCGATCTCCTTCAGGACCTCGTCGGTGATCACGGTCGGCTCGGTGAACCGGAGGCCGCCGTGCACCACCCGGTGCCCGATCGCCGCCAGCTCGGGGGAGTCCAGGCCGAGCCCGTCGGCGGCCAGCTCCTCGGCCGCCGCCTTCAGTGCCTCGTCGTGGTCGGCGATCCGGCCCTCGCGCTCCCGGGGCCCGCCGCGGCCGGGCGGCGGGGTGTGCACGAGCCGGGAGGTCTCCTCGCCGATCCGCTCGACCAGACCGGACGCCATCCGGGAGCGGTCGTCCATGTCCAGCAGCTGGTACTTCACGGAGGACGAGCCGGAGTTGAGCACGAGCACCCAGCCCGGCTTCCGGGCCGCCGCGTCTTCGGTGTTCGGGGTGGTCATGCGGGTCACTCCTCGCCCTGGGCCTGGATCGCCGTGATGGCCACGGTATTCACGATGTCCTGCACGAGCGCGCCCCGGGACAGGTCGTTGACCGGCTTGCGCAGCCCCTGGAGGACCGGGCCGACCGCCACCGCGCCCGCCGAGCGCTGCACGGCCTTGTAGGTGTTGTTGCCGGTGTTGAGGTCCGGGAAGATCAGGACCGTCGCCTGCCCGGCCACCTCCGACTCCGGCAGCTTGGTCGCGGCCACGCTCGGCTCGACCGCCGCGTCGTACTGGATGGGACCCTCGATCCTCAGGTCCGGGCGGCTCCCGCGCACCCGGTCCGTCGCCTCGCGCACCTTGTCGACGTCGGCGCCGGTGCCCGAGGTCCCGGTCGAGTACGACAGCATCGCGATCCGCGGGTCGACGCCGAAGCGGGCGGCCGTGGCGGCGGACTGCACGGCGATGTCCGCGAGCTGCTCGGCGTCCGGGTCCGGGTTGACCGCGCAGTCGCCGTACACCAGCACCTTGTCGGCGAGGCACATGAAGAAGACCGAGGACACGATGGACGCGTCCGGCTTGGTCTTGATGATCTCGAAGGCGGGCCGGATGGTCGCCGCCGTGGAGTGCACCGCGCCGGAGACCATCCCGTCGGCCAGGCCCTCCTGCACCATCAGCGTGCCGAAGTAGTTGACGTCCGACACCACGTCGTACGCCAGCTCGACCGTCACCCCGCGGTGCGCCCGCAGCTGTGCGTACCGCTCGGCGAACGACTGGCGCAGCTCCGAGGTCTGCGGGTCGATGAGCTGGGTCCCGGCCAGGTCGATGCCGAGGTCGGCGGCCTTCTTGCGGACGACGTCCGGGTCGCCGAGCAGCGTGAGGTCGCAGACGTCCCGGCGCATCAGCACGTCGGCCGCGCGCAGCACGCGCTCCTCGGTGCCCTCCGGCAGCACCACCCGGCGCCGGTCCGCGCGCGCCTGCTCCAGCAGCTCGTGCTCGAACATCATCGGCGTGACCCGGCCGCTGCGGGCGACCGAGATCCGGTCGAGGAGGGCGGCGGTGTCGACATGGCGCTCGAAGAGGCCGAGCGCGGTCTCCGCCTTGCGCGGGGTCGCCGCGCCCAGCCTGCCCTCCAGGGCGAAGAGCTCCGCGGCGGTGGGGAAGGAGCCGCCGGCCACCGAGACGACCGGGGTGCCCGGTGCGAGCCGCGCGGCCAGCGTGAGTATCTCCTCGCCGGGCCGCTCGTCCAGGGTCAGCAGCACCCCGGCGATCGGCGGCGTCCCGGCGCTGTGCGCGGCGAGCGAGCCGACCACCAGGTCCGCGCGGTCCCCGGGCGTCACCACCATGCACCCCGGGGTCAGCGCCTTCAGCAGGTTCGGGAGCATCGCCCCGCCGAAGACGAAGTCCAGCGCGTCCCGGGCGAGCCCGGAGTCGTCGCCGAGCAGCACCGTGCCGCCCAGGGCCGCGGTGATCTGCGCGACCGTCGGCGCCGAGAGGGCCGGCTCGTCCGGCAGCACCGAGCAGGGGACCGGCAGGGTCGCGGTGAGGCGTTCCGCGACGACGTCCCGGTCGGCGGGGGCCACCCGGTTCACGATCATCGCGAGCACGTCGCAGCCCAGGCCCGAGTACGCCCGGTACGCGTTGCGGGTCTCGGCGCGCACCGACTCCGCGTTCTGGTCCTTGCCGCCGACCACCGCGATCACCGAGGCGCCGAACTCGTTGGCCAGCCGGGCGTTGAGCGCCAGCTCGTCCGGGAGCTGGGTCGCGGCGAAGTCGGTGCCGAGGACGAGGACCACCTCGTAGTCGACGGCCACCCGGTGGAAGCGCTCGACCAGCCGGGAGACGAGTTCGTCGGTGCCCTGCTCGGCCTGGATCGCGGACGCCTCGTGGTAGTCCATCCCGTAGACGGTGCCCGGGTCCTGGGAGAGCCGGTAGCGGGCCCGCAGCAACTCGAACAGCCGGTCGGGGTCGTCGTGGACCAGGGGGCGGAACACCCCGACCCGGTCCACCTGGCGGGTCAGCAGCTCCATGACGCCCAGGTCCACGACCTGGCGGCCGTCTCCCCGGTCGATCCCGGTCACGTACACGCTGCGCGTCACGCGTGCTCTCCCGTCGTCTCTGGTCCGGTATGGTGCCCGGTTCGAGTGGTAATCGCCCGTTTGACGATACCCGTGGGGGCGGAGGGGCCGCCCGCCGGACGACCGCCCCGCGAAGGCGCCCGCGGGCCGCCCCGGAGCAGCCGGGAGCGCGAGCCGCACGCCCGGCGTGGGACACTCGTCGTGACTCACGGTACGGGGGAGGCGGAAGAAGCCCCCGTACCGGATGCCAACGGACGGGCCCAGCGAGCAGGAGATACAGCAGGATGCGCATCGGAGTTCTCACCGCAGGCGGCGACTGCCCCGGCCTGAACGCAGTGATCCGTTCGGTCGTCCACCGGGCCGTCGTCGGCCACGGCGACGAGGTCATCGGCTTCGAGGACGGCTTCAAGGGCCTCCTCGACGGCCACTTCCGGCCCCTCGACCTGAACGCGGTCAGCGGCATCCTCGCCCGCGGCGGCACCATCCTCGGCTCGGCCCGCCTGGAGCGCGCCCGGCTGCGCGAGGCCGCCGAGAACTGCGCCGAGCTGAGCCGCCGTTACGGCATGGACGCGCTGATCCCGATCGGTGGCGAGGGCACGCTCACCGCCGCCCGGATGCTCGCGGACGCCGGAATGCCCGTCGTCGGCGTCCCGAAGACCATCGACAACGACATCTCCTCCACCGACCGCACGTTCGGCTTCGACACCGCCGTGGGCGTCGCGACAGAGGCCATAGACCGTCTGAAGACCACCGCCGAGTCCCACCAGCGCGTGATGGTGGTCGAGGTGATGGGCCGCCACGCGGGCTGGATCGCGCTGGAGTCCGGCATGGCCGGCGGCGCCCACGGCATCTGCCTCCCCGAGCGCAAGTTCGAGGTGGACGACCTGGTCAAGATGGTCGAGGAGCGCTTCGCGCGCGGCAAGAAGTTCGCCGTCATCTGCGTCGCCGAGGGCGCGCACCCGGCCGAGGGCTCCATGCCGTACGCCAAGGGCGAGATCGACCAGTACGGACACGAGCGGTTCCAGGGCATCGGCAACCGGCTGGCCGTCGAGCTGGAGAAGCGGCTCGGCAAGGAGGCCCGCCCGGTCATCCTCGGCCACGTCCAGCGCGGCGGCACGCCGACCGCGTACGACCGCGTCCTCGCCACCCGCTTCGGCTGGCACGCGGTGGAGGCCGCGCACCGGGGCGACTTCGGCCGGATGACCGCGCTGCGCGGCAACGACATCGTGATGGTCCCGCTCGCCGAGGCCGTCACCCAGCTCAAGACGGTCCCGCTGGACCGGATGCACGAGGCCGAGTCGGTCTTCTGAGCCCGTTACGCCGGGAGGCCGGCCGCCTCCCAGAAGCGGGGCACGATCCCGGCGAGGAAGGCCCGGCCCTCCTCGCCGGTGTTGCCCGGCCGGTCCGTGCCCGCGCTGCTCCAGCTCAGCGTGGAGACCATCAGCGCCTGGTAGTCGCCGTGCAGCCGCTCCAGGACCTCCTGGACGCGGCGCCGGTCCACCGGCGCCACCTTGGCCACCGGCCGCGCGTACGCCTGCCACCGCGTCGTCACCGCGCTGCGCAGCAGGTCCGCCAGCTCCTCCTCGCGCCCCGTCGCCGTCACGAAGTCCGCGGGCGTCAGGCCCAGCGCCTCGCTCAGCGCGGCGGACTGGCGCTCGTTGCCCCGCCAGCGCCCCGACTCCTCCATCCGCAGATACGCGGAGGCGGCCATCCCCACCCGGGCGGCCAGCTCGTCCGGCGACAGCTCCCGGGAGACCCGGTGCTCGCGCAGGCTGCGCGCGGCCGTCAGCAGCTCGCCCGGGGCGCACCACAGCACCCCGGCCAGTGCGGTGAGTTCGTACTCCGAGGGGAGCGCGAGCCCACGCTCCCAGGCGGCCACCGTCTCGGCGGTGATCCGTAGTCCGTACTGGGCGCCGAGGCCGTAGGCGACGTGGCCGGGAGCCATGCCCAGGGCCTCGCGGAGTCTTCGCGCGGCGGGGGCGTCGAAAGGCGGAGAGGGGTGCACGGGGACACCGTAAGGAGGCGGGAGTTCCGCTGACTACGGTGTGTTCGCCCGAGAACACGGCTCATAGGAAGGTCCTAGGCACAAAAGCCGCACCACGGGACCGGTCGTCCGTTCGGTGCCCCTCCGGCCGCCCCGGATCAGCGTCCCTCCGGCCGCCAGCGGTAGTGCAGCTCGGGCCGCCCCACCTGCCCGTACTGCGGACTGCGCACCGCCCGCCCCGCCGTCACCAGGTGCTCCAGATAGCGGCGCGCCGTGATCCGCGAGATCCCCAGCTCCAGGCCCGCCGCCGAGGCCGTCAGGCCGTCCGGGGCCGCCCGCAGCGCGCCGGTCACCGACTCCAGGGTCGGACCGCTCAGCCCCTTGGGCAGCCGGGCCGGCCCCGGGGCCCGCAGCGCGGCGAGCGCCCGGTCCACCTCGTCCTGCCCGCTCGCCTCACCGGCCGCCGCCCGGAACTCCGCGTACCGCACGAGCCGGTCCCGCAGCGTGGCGAAGGTGAACGGCTTCAGCACGTACTGCACGACGCCCAGCGAGACCCCCTCCCGGACCACGCCCAGGTCACGGGCCGAGGTCACCGCGATCACGTCCGCCGAGTGCCCGGCCGCCCGCAGCGAACGCAGCAGCTGGAGCCCGTGCCCGTCGGGCAGATAGAGGTCGAGGAGCAGCAGGTCGACCGGGGTGCGCTCCAGCGCCCGGACCGCCTCGGCGCGCGAGTGTGCCACGGCGGCCACCGCGAAGCCCGGCACCCGGCCCACGTACAGCCGATGGGCGTCCGCCGCGACCGGGTCGTCCTCGACGACCAGCACCCGGATCACGCCTGCACCCCCGCCGTCAGCGGCAGCCGTACGGTGAACTCCGCGCCCCCGTCGGGCCCCCGCTCCAGCGTCACCGTCCCGCCGCCCCGGTGCGCCGCCTGCCGGACCAGGGCCAGGCCGAGGCCGCGCCCCGCGCCGTGCGTCGACCAGCCGGCCCGGAAGACCTCGGCCGCGTCCGCCGGGTCGACCCCGGCCCCGTTGTCCGCGACCCGCAGCAGCAGTTCGCCCCCGTCGGCGAGCGCGGTGACCGTGACCCGGCCGCGCCGGCCGGGCACGGCCGCCTCCCGGGTCACGGCGTCCACCGCGTTGTCGATCAGGTTGCCGAGGACGGTCACCAGGTCGCGGGCGGGGAGCGACGCGGGCAGGGCGCCGTCGTCGATCAGGCTGTTCTCGGCGAGCACCAGCTCCACGCCCCGCTCGTTCGCCTGGGCCGCCTTGCCGAGGAGCAGGGCCGCGAGCACCGGTTCGGCGACCGCGCCCACCACCCGGTCGGTGAGCGCCTGGGCCAGCTCCAGTTCGGCCGTGGCGAAGCCCACCGCCTCGTCCGCCCGGCCCAGCTCGATCAGGGAGACCACGGTGTGCAGCCGGTTCGCCGCCTCGTGAGCCTGGGAGCGCAGCGCCCGCGTGAAGCCGCGCTCCGAGTCCAGCTCCCCGGACAGCGCCTGGAGCTCGGTGTGGTCGCGCAGGGTCACCACGGTCCCGCGCCGCTCGCCGCCGACCACCGGACGGGTGTTGACGACGACGACCCGGTCCGCCGTCAGGTGCACCTCGTCCACCCGCTCCTCGGAGGCGAGCAGCGCCCCGGTCAGCGGCGCCGGCAGATCGAGGTCGGCCACCCGGCGGCCGACGGCGCCCGGGGCGAGGCCCAGCAGTTCCCGGCCCGCGTCGTTGACCAGGGCGATCCGGCGCTGCCCGTCCAGCATCAGCAGCCCCTCGCGCACCGCGTGCAGGGTCGCCTCGTGGTAGTCGTGCATCCGGCTCAGCTCCGCCGCGTTCATCCCGTGCGTGTGCCGCCGCAGCCGCGCGTTGATCACGTACGTGCCGAGCCCGCCGAGCACCAGGGCCGCGCCGGCCGCCAGCGCCAGGGCGCCCAGCTGCGCCCGCACCTGCGAGGAGACCCGGTCCACGGTGATGCCCGCGCTGACCAGGCCGGTGATCCGGCCGCCGTCGCGGACCGGGGTGACCACCCGGATCGAGGGCCCGAGCGTGCCGGTGTACGTCTCCGAGAAGGTCTCCCCGCGCAGCGCCCGCGCGGTGTGCCCGAGGAAGGTCTCACCGATGCGGTCGGCGTCCGGGTGCGTCCAGCGGACCCGGTCCGGGCTCATGATCGTGATGAAGGCGATCCCGGTGTCCTTCCGCACCCGCTCCGCGTACGGCTGGAGCGCGGCGGACGGGTCGTCGCTGCGGATCGCCTCCCGGACGGACGGCGATCCGGCCACCGAGAGGGCCACCGCCCGCGCCTGCCGCTCCGCCGTCTCCTCGGCCTGGCCGCGCCCGGAGACGTACGCGAAGAACGCGCACCCCGCCACGACCGCCGCCACCAGCACCACCTGCCACGCGAACAGCTGGCCGGCCAGGCTGCGCGGTCGGGTACGGGGAAAACGCATGCCGGTAAGTGTGCCTGGCCGAAAACGTATGAACGAAATGCACGCAAGGGTGACCGCCGTCACAGCGGGCGGGATAGTCGCCGGGACCCCCGGCACGGGGGTGGGACGACGACGACCCGAGGAGACCCCCGTGGCAGTGAACGCCGCCGAAGCGGAACGCAGCAAGCCGGACCGCACGAAGTACCTGTATCTCGCCGTGATCGTGGCCGTGGGCCTCGGCATCCTCGTGGGCTTCGTCGCCCCCGACGCCGCCGTCGAACTCAAGCCCATCGGCACCGGGTTCGTGAACCTCATCAAGATGATGATCTCGCCGATCATCTTCTGCACGATCGTCCTGGGCGTCGGCTCGGTCCGCAAGGCCGCCAAGGTCGGCGCCGTCGGCGGCCTCGCCCTCGGCTACTTCCTGGTCATGTCCACGGTCGCGCTGGCCATCGGCCTGATCGTCGGCAACATCCTGGAGCCCGGCTCCGGGCTCCACATCACCGAAGCGGTCCGGGCCGCCGGTGAGAAGCAGGCCGAGGGGGCCGGCGAGTCCACCACGGACTTCCTGCTCGGCATCATCCCGACCACGCTGGTCTCCGCCTTCACCGAGGGCGAGGTCCTCCAGACCCTGCTGATCGCCCTGCTCGCGGGCTTCGCGCTGCAGGCCCTGGGACCCGCCGGGGAGCCGGTGCTGCGCGGCATCGGGCACATCCAGCGCCTCGTCTTCCGCATCCTCGCCATGATCATGTGGGCGGCGCCCGTCGGCGCGTTCGGCGCGATGGCCGCGGTGGTCGGCGAGACCGGCGTGGACGCGCTGAAGTCCCTCGCGGTCATCATGATCGGCTTCTACGTCACCTGCGCGCTCTTCGTCTTCGTGGTGCTCGGCGCGATCCTGCGCCTGGTCGCGGGGATCAACATCTTCAGGCTGCTGGGATACCTCAGCCGCGAGTTCCTGCTGATCCTGTCCACCTCCTCCTCGGAGTCGGCGCTGCCCCGGCTGATCGCGAAGATGGAGCACATGGGCGTCAGCAAGCCCGTCGTCGGCATCACCGTGCCGACCGGCTACTCCTTCAACCTGGACGGCACCGCGATCTACCTCACGATGGCCTCGCTGTTCATCGCCAACGCGACCGGCGACCCGCTGAGCATCGGCGAGCAGATCTCCCTGCTGGTCTTCATGGTCATCGCCTCCAAGGGCGCGGCGGGCGTCACGGGCGCCGGCCTCGCCACCCTCGCCGGCGGCCTCCAGTCGCACCGCCCCGAACTGGTCGACGGCGTCGGCCTGATCGTCGGCATCGACCGCTTCATGAGCGAGGCCCGCGCCCTGACCAACTTCGCGGGCAACGCGGTCGCCACGGTCCTCGTCGGCACCTGGACCAAGGAGATCGACCGCGAACGGGTCGGCCAGGTCCTCTCCGGCGCGATTCCCTTCGACGAGAAGATGCTCAGCGACGAGGGGCCCGCCGAGCCGTACGTCCCCGAGGCCCGGGACGGCGGCGAGGACCGGCCCTCGCTCAGCAAGGTCTGACGCCCTTGCCTTGACGTCGGCGTCAAGGATTACGGTCGCGGTATGCGAATCGGGGAGCTGGCCGAACGGGCCGGGACGACGACGCGGACGCTGCGCTACTACGAGTCGCGCGGGCTGCTGCCCGCGCGGCGCGCGGTGAACGGCTACCGCACGTACGACGAGGGCGACCTCAGGCTGATCCAGCAGATCCGGACCCTCCAGGACTTCGGGTTCGACCTGGAGGAGACCCGGCCCTTCGTGGAGTGCCTGCGCGCCGGGCACCCCGCCGGGGACGCCTGTCCCGCCTCGCTCGCCGTCTACCGGCGCAAGCTCGACGAGCTCGACCGGCTCATCGAGCAGCTGCGGGCCGTCCGCACGGAGGTGGGCGCCCAGCTGGCCCGCGCCGAGCTGGAGGCGTCCGCCGAGCTGCCCGGCGGCCCCGAACCACGCTGCGAACTGGGAGGATGACAGATGATCCACGTCACGGGCGTCGACGAGCTCACCGACGAGACCTTCGACGCCGAGGTGCTGGGGGAGACCCGGCCCGTCCTGGTGGAGTTCACCGCCGACTGGTGCGGCCCCTGCCGCCAGCTCGCCCCGGTCCTGGGCGCCATCGCCGAGGAGGAGCGCGAACGGCTCCGCGTCGTCCAGATCGACGTCGACCGCAACCCGGGGACCAGCACCCGGTACGGCGTCCTCTCGATGCCGACCCTGATGGTGTTCCGGAACGGCGAACCGGTGAAGTCCTTGGTCGGCGCCCGCCCGAAGCGGCGGCTCCTCCAGGAGCTGGAGGATGTCCTCTGAACCGCCCGAGGGGGCGGGGCCACCGCGGCCCCGCCCCCTCGTCGCGTCACCGCGTCACGCCGGTTTGAACCACACCGTCGCCAGCGGCGGCAGCGTCAGCGACACGCTCGACGGCCTGCCGTGCGACGGGACGTCCTCCGGCTTCAGCGGCTCCTCGTTGACCACCCCGCCGCCCCCGTACCGGGCCGCGTCCGTGTTCAGGACCTCCGCCCACAGCCGGGGCCCCTCGGGCACCCCGAGCCGGTAGTCGTGCCGCACCACCGGCGAGAAGTTGGAGACCGCCAGCAGCGGCGCGCCCTTCGCGTCGTGGCGCAGGAAGGCGAACACGTTGTCCTCCGCAGCGCCCCCGTCCACCCAGGCGAAGCCCTCCGGGCGGGTGTCGCGCTGCCAGAGCGCGGGCGTCGCCGCGTACACCCGGTTGAGGTCGCCCACCAGGTCCCGCACCCCGCGGTGGTCGCCGGCCGCCTCGTACGACGGGTCCAGCAGCCACCAGTCCGGGCCGTGGCCCTCCGACCACTCCGCGCCCTGCGCGAACTCCTGGCCCATGAAAAGCAGTTGCTTGCCCGGATGGGCCCACATGAAGCCCAGGTAGGCGCGGTGGTTGGCGCGCTGCTGCCACCAGTCGCCGGGCATCTTGGAGACCAGCGCCTGCTTGCCGTGCACCACCTCGTCGTGCGAGATCGGCAGCACGTAGTTCTCGCTGTACGCGTACACCATCGAGAACGTCATCTCGTTGTGGTGGTACTTGCGGTGCACCGGCTCCTTGGAGACGTACACCAGCGAGTCGTGCATCCAGCCCATGTTCCACTTCAGCCCGAAGCCGAGCCCTCCGTGGTCGGTGGCCCGGGTCACGCCGTCCCAGGCCGTCGACTCCTCGGCGATGGTGACCACGCCCGGATTGCGCCGGTAGACCGTGGCGTTCATCTCCTGGAGGAAGGCGACCGCGTCCAGGTTCTCCCGCCCGCCGAACTCGTTGGGCGACCACTGGCCGTCCTCGCGCGAGTAGTCCAGATAGAGCATGGAGGCGACCGCGTCCACCCGAAGCCCGTCGATGTGGAACTGCTCGCACCAGTACGTGGCGTTGGCGACCAGGAAGTTACGGACCTCGGCCCGCCCGTAGTCGAACTCCAGCGTCCCCCAGTCCGGGTGCGCGGCCCGCCTCGGGTCCTCGTGCTCGTACAGCGGCCGGCCGTCGAACTCCGCGAGGGCCCAGTCGTCGCGCGGGAAGTGCGCCGGCACCCAGTCCATGATCACGCCGATCCCGGCCCGGTGCAGCGCGTCCACCAGGAAGCGGAAGTCGTCCGGCGAGCCCATCCGGGAGGTCGGCGCGTAGAAGCCGGTGACCTGGTAGCCCCAGGAGCCGCCGAAGGGGTGCTCCGACACCGGCATCAGCTCGACGTGCGTGAAGCCCAGCTCCTTGACGTAGGCGGGCAGTTGCTCCGCCAGCTGCCGGTACGAGAGACCGGGCCGCCAGGACGGCAGGTGCACCTCGTACACCGAGAACGGCGCCTCGTGCACCGGCACGTTCCCGCGGTTCGCCATCCACTCCTGGTCCTGCCACACGTGGTGCGCGGCCGTCACCACCGAGGCGGTGGCGGGCGGCACCTCGGTGTGCCGGGCCATCGGGTCCGAGCGCATCGTGTGCGAACCGTCGGGACGGCAGACGTCGAACTTGTACAGCGCGCCCTCCCCGGTCCCCGGCAGGAACAGCTCCCACACCCCGGACGAGCCCAGCGACCGCATGGGGTGGCCCGTGCCGTCCCAGTAGTTGAAGTCACCGCACACCCGCACGCCCCGGGCGTTCGGCGCCCACACCGTGAACCGCGTCCCGGCGACCCCCTGGTGCTCCATCGGCCGCGCCCCCAGCGCGGTCCACAGCTCCTCGTGCCGGCCCTCCCGGATCAGGTGCAGATCCAGCTCCCCGAGCGCCGGCAGGAAGCGGTACGGGTCGTGGACCTCGATCTCGTTGTCGTCGTACGCCACCAGCAGCCGGTACTCCGGCACCGAGGGCAGCGGCAGCACCCCGGAGAACAGTCCGTCCCCGTCGCTGTGCAGCGGCGCCCGCAGCCCCTTCGCGAGCACGGTGACCGACCGGGCGAACGGGCGCAGCACCCGGATCTCCACCCCGTCGTCCACCGGGTGCGCGCCCAGCAGGCCGTGCGGGTCGTGGTGCTCGCCGGCCAGCAGCCGGCCCCGGTCGGCGTCGTGCAGCGGGGTGGCCGGGCGCAGCTCCTGGCTGCCGGCGCTGCGGGGCCCCGGCGGCACGGCGGCCTTCCTCGCGCGCTTGGCCGGGGCGGCGGCCCCCGTGGCGGGGGTCTTCTTCGCGGCGCGCTTCTTCGCGGGCGGCCCGGCCTGCGGTGAGGACAGCGTGGCGGCGATCGGTTCCCCGTCGAGCGGGAGCTCCGCGGGCGCGGTGGAGACGGCGGGTGTGGTGGGGACGGCGGGCTCGGACTTGCGGGACGGCTTGCGGGCGGTCACAGGGACAGCCTCCTCGGAGGTGTTGGCGGGGCGGTACGGGGAACGAGGCATCCTCAGCCGGAGACCGAGGCCAGGCGGTGGATCGCGGCCATCGGGACCGGCAGCCAGTCAGGCCGGTGCCGGGCCTCGTACAGCACCTCGTACACCGCCTTGTCGGTCTCGTGGGCGCGCAGCAGCTCCGGCTCGGCGCGCGGGTCGGTGCCCGCCGCCTCGGCGTAGCCGTCGCAGTAGGCGTCCCGGCAGCGGGCGGCCCACTCGGGCTTCCAGGGCCGGTGCGAGCGGGCCGCGTAGTCGAAGGAGCGCAGCATCCCGGCCACATCGCGCACCGGGGGCTGCGGGCTGCGGCGCTCCGGGAGCGGCCGGGCCGGCTCGCCCTCGAAGTCGATCAGCGACCAGAAGCCGTCGGCGGCGCGCAGGGTCTGGCCGAGGTGGAGGTCGCCGTGCACCCGCTGGGCGGCCCAGCTGCGCCCCCGGTGCCCGAGCGCGGCGACCGCGTCGAAGGCGGTGCGCAGCCCGGGGACGTACGGGACCAGCTCCGGGACCGCGTGGGCGGCGGCCTCCAGGCGCTCCACCATGGCGGCGGCCAGCTCGTCGGTCTGGGAGCGGCGGAGCACCGGGGTGGGCAGGGCGGCGGCGAGCGCGGTGTGCACCTCGGCGGTGGCCCGGCCCAGCGCCCTCGCCTCGGCCAGGAAGTCGTGCCCGGTGGCGAGGGCGCGCAGGGCCAGCTGCCAGCCGTCCTGGGCGCCGCGCAGGAAGGGCTGGAGCACCCCGAGCGTCAGCCGCTCCGGCGTCGCCGCCTCGAACCAGGCGACCGGGGCCGGGACCCGCCCGCACCCCTCGCGGGCGAGCGCGAGCGGCAGCTCCAGGTCGGGGTTGGTGCCCGGGAAGACCCGGCGGAAGATCTTCAGGATGTACGCGTTGCCGTACACCAGCGAGGAGTTGGACTGCTCGGTGTCGAGGACCCGGGGCGGCAGGTCCTCCGGGATCGGCTCCGCGCCCCGGTCGAAGCGGACCGCGCCGAGCCGGCCGGGGGTGCGCAATCGTTCCAGCAGCAGTGAGGCGAGGCGCGCGTCGTGCAGCCCGTCGTAGACCGCGAGCCCGGCCAGCGGGCCGTCGGGCACCCGGCCGATGGCGGCGGGCGCGAGGTGCTGGGGCAGCGCGGAGCGGACGCCGAGGAGCAACTGGTAGCAGTCCACGGGCGGCTGGGCGGGCATCGTGGGCTGGTGGACCCGCACCAGCAGGTGCAGGAGCCCGGGGGTCGCCCCGTCGCCGCCGTCCACCGGCAGTATCTCGGTGGCCGAGACGAGCGAGAAGGCGGTGATGGGCCGTCCCTTGCCCGCGAACCACCGCTGCCGGGGCAGCCATTCGTGGAGCAGCGGTCCGAGAGACGGGATCAGGGCTGTGCTGTTCGCCAGGGTGACCTGAGCGGATGCAGCCTCCGACATGGCATCGCGTCCTTTCCCCGGGCACACCACAGGATGCGAAGAGTGTCCCGGATTGCGGCATTGGCTGTCCGGCTGTGCGGGACGTGTCGGGTCAGGATGATCCGTACGGACTCGACATGAGGGGATAGAAACGCCAGGAGAATCCAGGAAGCCTCCTGAACCACCCGGTATGGGGGCGAGTGCCCGGTGTGGGACGGTGGAAACCGCCCCACACCGGGCCGTACGCGTCAGCTCGGCGGCGCGTCCTTGCGCAGCCGGAACCAGTAGAAGCCGTGTCCCGCGAGAGTCAGCAGGTAGGGCCACTGACCGATGGCGGGGAAGCGCACCCCGCCGATCAGCTCCACCGGATGACGCCCGTTGAAGGACCTGAGGTCGAGCTCCGTCGGCTGTGCGAACCGCGAGAAGTTGTGGACGCACAGCACGAGGTCGTCCCCGTGCTCACGGGTGAAGGCGAGCACGGCCGGGTTCGAGGACGGCAGTTCGTTGTAGGTGCCGAGGCCGAACGCGGGGTTCTGCTTGCGGATCTCGATCATCCGCCGGGTCCAGTGCAGCAGTGAGGACGGGGAGGCCATCGACGCCTCGACGTTGGTGACCTGGTAGCCGTAGACCGGGTCCATGATCGTGGGGAGGTAGAGCCGCCCCGGATCGCTGGAGGAGAATCCGGCGTTGCGGTCCGGCGTCCACTGCATCGGGGTGCGCACGGCGTCCCGGTCGCCCAGCCAGATGTTGTCGCCCATCCCGATCTCGTCCCCGTAGTAGAGGATCGGGGAGCCCGGCAGCGAGAGCAGCAGGCCGGTGAACAGCTCGATCTGGTTGCGGTCGTTGTCCAGCAGCGGCGCCAGCCGGCGGCGGATGCCGATGTTGGCGCGCATCCGCGGGTCCTTGGCGTACTCCGCGTACATGTAGTCGCGCTCTTCGTCCGTGACCATTTCGAGCGTCAGCTCGTCGTGGTTGCGCAGGAAGATGCCCCACTGGCAGTTGTCCGGGATCGCCGGGGTCTTCGCCAGGATTTCGGAGACCGGGTAGCGGCTCTCGCGCCGTACGGCCATGAAGATGCGCGGCATCACGGGGAAGTGGAACGCCATGTGGCACTCGTCCCCGCCGGACCCGTAGTCGCCGAAGTAGTCCACGACGTCCTCGGGCCACTGGTTGGCCTCGGCGAGCAGGACGGTGTCCGGGTAGTTGGCGTCGATCTCCTTGCGGACCCGCTTGAGGAAGTTGTGGGTCTCCGGCAGGTTCTCGCAGTTGGTGCCCTCGCGCTGGTAGAGGTAGGGCACCGCGTCGACGCGGAAGCCGTCGATGCCCAGGTCCAGCCAGAAGCGGAGCGCGGAGATGATCTCCTCCTGCACCGCCGGGTTCTCGTAGTTGAGGTCGGGCTGGTGCGAGAAGAACCGGTGCCAGTAGTACTGTTTGCGCACCGGGTCGAAGGTCCAGTTGGACGTCTCGGTGTCCACGAAGATGATCCGGGCGTCCTGGAACTGCTTGTCGTCGTCGGCCCAGACGTAGTAGTCGCCGTACGGCCCGTCGGGGTCGGTCCGGGACTGCTGGAACCACTCGTGCTGGTCGCTGGTGTGGTTCATGACGAAGTCGATGATCACGCGCATGCCGCGCTGGTGCGCGGCGTCCACGAACTCCACGAAGTCGGCGAGGTCGCCGAACTCCGGCAGCACGGCGGTGTAGTCGGAGACGTCGTAACCGCCGTCGCGCAGCGGTGACTTGAAGAAGGGCGGCAGCCAGAGGCAGTCGACCCCCAGCCACTGGAGGTAGTCGAGCTTGGCGGTGAGCCCCTTCAGGTCTCCGATGCCGTCGCCGTTGGAGTCCTGGAAGGACCGGACGAGTACCTCGTAGAAGACGGCACGCTTGAACCAGTCGGGATCGCGGTCCTTGGCCGGGGTGTCCTCGAACGTGTCGTGGACGGGCTCATTGACGATCATGGTGTGGGTGACCCTCCGGTCGGCGGGGACGGTCGCAGGACGGCGATGTGCGCGGGCGTGACGCCCGGCTCCAGGCGCACGTAGAACGTCCTGCCCCAGTGATAGGAAGTGCCGGTGAGCTCGTCGCGCACCGGCACGCTCTCGTGCCGGTCGAGGCCGAGTTGCGGCATGTCCAACGAGACGGTCGCCTCCTGGGTGTGGTGCGGGTCGAGGTTGACGACCACCAGAAGGATGTTCGAACCGGAACGCTTGCTGTACGCGATCACCGCGTCGTTGTCCGACGCGTGGAAGTGCACGTCACGCAGCTGCTGCAGGGCCGGGTGGCGGCGCCTGATCCGGTTGAGCGAGGTGATGAGCGGGGCGAGCGAACGGCCCTCACGCTCTGCGGCTTCCCAGTCCCTGGGCCGGATTTCGTACTTCTCCGAGTCGAGGTACTCCTCACTGCCGTGCTGGACCGGGGTGTTCTCGCACAGCTCGAACCCCGCGTACACCCCCCAGGAGGGGGAAAGGGTCGCCGCGAGCACCGCCCTGGCCTCGAAGGCGGGCCTGCCGCCCTCCTGAAGGTATCCCGGAAGGATGTCGGGGGTGTTCACGAAGAAATTCGGCCGCATGAACGCGGCGGTCTCACCGGCCAGTTCGGTCACGTAGTCGGTGAGTTCCTGACGGGTGTTCCGCCAGGTGAAATACGTGTACGACTGCTGGAACCCGATGGCGCCCAGGGTGCGCATCATCGCCGGCCGGGTGAATGCCTCGGCCAGGAAGATCACATCGGGATCGGTGCGGTTGATCTCCGCGATGACCTTCTCCCAGAAGATCACCGGTTTGGTGTGCGGATTGTCGACGCGGAAGATCCGTACCCCACGCTCCATCCAGAACCGCAGGATGCGGACGCTCTCCGCGACGATGCCCGGAAGATCCTTGTCGAAGGCGATCGGGTAGATGTCCTGGTATTTCTTCGGCGGATTCTCCGCGTACGCGATCGAACCGTCCGCCCGGTGCTGGAACCACTCGGGGTGCTTCTCCACCCACGGATGGTCCGGCGAGCACTGGAGGGCGAAATCCAGGGCCACTTCGAGGCGCAGGTTGCGGGCCGTCTCCACGAAATGGACGAAGTCCTCCAGCGTGCCCAGATCCGGGTGGACCGCGTCGTGCCCGCCCTCCGCCGAACCGATCGCCCAGGGCACCCCCACGTCGTGCGGGCCGGGCGTCAGCGAGTTGTTCGGGCCCTTGCGGTGCGTCGTGCCGATGGGGTGGATGGGCGGCAGGTAGACCACGTCGAAGCCCATCGCGGCGACCGCCGGAAGCCGCTCGGCCGCCGTCCGGAAGGTGCCGCTGACGAGCCGCGGCCGCTGCGGCTCGGCGGCCTTGGCACCCCGGCCCTTGCGCGGCTTCGGGGTCTCGTACCGGGCGCCCTCGGAGCGCGGGAACAGCTCGTACCAGGAGCCGTACAGGGCGCGCCGGCGCTCCACCACCAGCGGGTGCGGACGGGATGCGGTGACCAGCTCGCGCAGCGGGTGGCGGTCCAGCGCCGCCCGGGCCTCCGGTGCCAGGGCGGCCGCGAGGCGCGCCTCGGCCGGCCGGGACTCGTCGCGCAGCGCGTCCACCGCCGCGAGCACCGCCTCCCGGCCGTCGCGCTTCGGGACGCCCTCGGCGGCGCGCTCGTACAGCTCGGCGCCCTCGGCGAGGACCAGCGCGGTGTCGATGCCCGCCGGGATCTTGATCCCCGCGGCGTGGCGCCAGGTGGCGACCGGGTCGCTCCAGGCCTCGACCGTGTACGTCCAGCGGCCCTCGGAGTCCGGGGTGACCTCGGCGCCCCAGCGGTCGGTGCCCGGCGCCAGCTCGCGCATCGGCGTCCAGGGGCCCGGACGCCCGCTCGGGCTGCGCAGCACCACATTGGCGGCCACCGCGTCGTGGCCCTCGCGGAAGACGGTCGCGGTGACCTGGAAGGTCTCACCCGCAACGGCCTTGGCGGGCCTTCTGCCGCAGTCGACGAGCGGATGGACGTCGAGAACGGGAATGCGACCGATCATGGAATCACCTGGGGGCTGGAGCTCGGACTCGGCAAAGTGGGCAGCGTGCGCCGAAGGCTGAACGCGCGCGCCGCGAAGGTGGGGATGCGTCCTTTCTAGCCGCTCAATGGATGACTGGTGGGGTGTGGGCATGGCCGCTCCTGTGCGCGTTCACTCGAATGGCAGTCCAAACAGGTCGTATACGAACCGGGGGGACCGATCACCGAGGGCCAGGCAATGAATCACATGCGTGCCGGAGAAGCCTTTCCCCGCCATGTGGTGGGCCAATCCGGTGATATGTCATCTGCTCGGTCGTACGGGGATGTGGGAATGGGCGCCACCCGGCAGCTTTCCCTGTGCCGCGAAGGCCCACAAGACCGAATGAGGAGAAGGAATCGGCCATTACGCCTGTGACGTGCGGGCCCGGTGAAGCCTGCCGGGACGGGGGAGGAGCACGGGAAATCCGGGCGCCGTGTCCGGCCCGCCGGGGACACGGCTACCGTCGAGGGTGACGGAGCGGCGCACATGGAGGTGCGTCCCGCTCGGATTCGTACGTCCCCTGTAAAGGTGGAATGCGTGAAGGCCATTCGTCGATTCACCGTGCGTCCCGTCCTTCCGGACTCCCTCCAACCCCTCAGCGGCCTGGCGCGGAACCTGCGCTGGTCCTGGCACACCGAGACCCGCGAGCTCTTCCGGGCCGTCGACCCGGCGGCCGGCTCCGGCGCGGAGTGCGACCCCGTACGCCTGCTCGGCTCCGTGTCCGCGGGGCGGCTCGCCGAGCTCGCCCGGGACGAACCGTTCCTGCGCCGGCTCGCCGAGGCGTCCGCCGGCCTCCGCGCCTACCTCCAGGGCCCCCGCTGGTACCAGGAGCGGCGCGAGCAGGACGACGCGCTCCCCGCCGCCATCGCCTACTTCTCACCGGAATTCGGGGTGACCGCCGCGCTGCCCCAGTACTCCGGCGGGCTCGGCATCCTCGCCGGGGACCACCTCAAGGCCGCCAGCGACCTGGGCGTGCCCCTCATCGGCGTCGGGCTGCTCTACCGCCACGGCTACTTCCGGCAGAGCCTGTCCCGGGACGGCTGGCAGCAGGAGCACTACCCCGTCCTCGACCCCAACGAGCTGCCGCTCACCCTGATCCGCGAGGCCGACGGCACTCCGAGCCAGGTCGTCCTGGACCTCCCCGGCGGCCGGACCCTGCACGCCCAGATCTGGCAGGCCCACGTCGGCCGGGTCCCCCTGCTCATGCTCGACTCCGACGTCGAGGAGAACGCCCCCGGCGAACGCGAGGTCACCGACCGGCTCTACGGCGGCGGCAGCGAGCACCGGCTGCTCCAGGAGATGCTGCTGGGCATCGGCGGCGTCCGCGCCGTGCGCGCGTACTGCCGGCTCACCGGCCACGCGGCCCCCGAGGTCTTCCACACCAACGAGGGCCACGCCGGCTTCCTCGGCCTGGAGCGCATCCGCGAACTCGTCGCGACCGGGCTGGACTTCGACGCCTCGGTGGAGTCCGCCCGGGCCGGCACCGTCTTCACCACCCACACCCCGGTCCCGGCCGGAATCGACCGGTTCGACCGCGAACTCGTCGCCCGGCACTTCGGCGAGGACGGCGAACTCCCCGGCGTCCCCGCCGAACGCGTCCTGGAACTCGGCGCCGAGACCTACCCCGGCGGCGACCCGGGCGTGTTCAACATGGCGGTCATGGGGCTGCGGCTGGCCCAGCGCGCCAACGGCGTCTCCACGCTGCACGGCGCGGTCAGCCGGGAGATGTTCGCCGGGCTCTGGCCGGGCTTCGACGCGACGGAGGTCCCGATCACCTCCGTCACCAACGGAGTCCACGCACCGACCTGGGTCGCCCCGGAGGTCTACCGGCTGCGTGCCGAGTCGGGGGGCTCCCCGGGCCGCTGGGACTCCGTCGCGGACATCCCGGCCCGCCGGCTCTGGGACCTGCGCCGCACCCTGCGCGAACAGCTGGTGGCCGAGGTCCGGCAGCGGCTGCACGCCTCCTGGCGCCACCGGGGCGCCCAGCCCGCCGAGCTCGGCTGGATCGACGGCGTGCTCGACCCGGACGTCCTCACCATCGGCTTCGCCCGCCGCGTCCCCTCGTACAAGCGGCTGACGCTGATGCTGCGGGACCGGGACCGGCTGCGGGCGCTGCTGCTGCATCCGGAGCGGCCGGTCCAGATCGTCGTCGCGGGCAAGGCCCACCCGGCCGACGACGGCGGGAAGCGGCTGATCCAGGAGCTCGTCAGGTTCGCCGACGACGCCCGGGTCCGGCACCGGATCGCCTACCTGCCCGACTACGGGATGGCGATGGCCCAGAAGCTCTACCCGGGCTGCGACGTCTGGCTGAACAACCCGCTGCGCCCGCTGGAGGCGTGCGGCACGAGCGGGATGAAGGCCGCGCTCAACGGCTGTCTCAACCTCTCCGTGCTGGACGGCTGGTGGGACGAGTGGTTCGAGCCGGACTTCGGCTGGGCGATCCCGACGGCCGAGGGCGCCGCGCTGGACGAGGACCGGCGCGACGACCTGGAGGCGAACGCCCTGTACGAGCTGATCGAGGAGCGGGTCGCCCCGCACTTCTACGAGCGCGGGGACGAGGGGCTGCCCGGCCGCTGGATCGAGATGGTCCGCCGCACGATGGGCACCCTGGGGCCCAAGGTGCTGGCCGACCGCATGGTCGCGGAGTACGTGGAGCGGCTGTACGCCCCCGCCGCGCTCGCCCAGCGCTCGCTGGACGTGCCCCGGGCGCGGGAGCTGGCGGGCTGGAAGGCGAAGGTCCGGGCCGCCTGGCCGAGGGTGGCCGTCGACCACGTGGAGGCGGTGACACCGACCGCCTCCGGTGCGACGGCGGAGCTGGGGTCCACCCTGGCGCTGCGGGTCCGGGTCTCGCTGGGCGCGCTGGCGCCGGACGACGTGGAGGTGCAGGCGGTGGCCGGACGGGTCGACTCGGCCGACGCGATCTCGGACGCCCAGGTCTTCCCGCTGAAGCCGGCGGGCGGTCAGGACCTGGAGGGCCACTGGCTGTACGAGGGCCCGCTCGCCCTGGACCGCACGGGGCCGTACGGCTACACCGTGCGCGTGCTGCCCGCCCACCGGCTGCTGGCGAGCGGCGCGGAACTCGGCCTGGTCGCGCAGCCGACCGGGGCCACGGGTGACG
Organism: Streptomyces sp. NPDC052299; assembly: GCF_040679335.1. NCBI lineage: Bacteria > Bacillati > Actinomycetota > Actinomycetes > Kitasatosporales > Streptomycetaceae > Streptomyces > Streptomyces sp. NPDC052299. Next base: position 354,567 of record NZ_JBFAUP010000006.1, read on the forward strand.
GCGGCGGCGTGCTGCTGCGCTGACCTCCGCCCGGCATGCCGGAACCGCCCGGGGCGCTGTCTCCTCCCGGGCGGTTCCGTGTCAGCGGCGGGTCATGCGGTGACCCGCGCGGTGGGGGGGTGGCGCGGCGGGGGTTCAGAAGGTCAGCTTGAAGCTGTTGATCTTCCCGGTGTCCCCGCTGTAGACGTCCTGGACCTTCAGCTTCCAGGTGCCGTTGGCGACCTCCGACGAGGCGTTGACCGTGTAGGTGGTCTGGACGTTGTCCGCCGAGTCGGTGGAGGACGAGTTCTTCAGACGGTAGGTGCTGCCGTCCGGCGCGACCAGGTCGATGACCAGGTCACCGCGGTAGGTGTGGGTGATGTCCACACCGACCTTGAGGGTGCTCGGGGCGTTGCCGGTGCGGCCGGTGACGGTGACCGAGCTGGTGACGGCGGAGCCGGCGTCAGGGATGGAGACCGCGGTGGAGTTCTCGAAGACGGTGCCGGTGCCGGGGTCGGTGCCGCCGGAGCGCGCACCGACGTTGATGCCGGCCCAGGCGTCCTGGACGGCCTTGTACTCGGCGCTGGTCGTGCCGTACAGCTCACCGGCCGCCGCGAGGGTGCCGGTCCGGGCGCCCGCGTAGTTGGTGGTGGAGGTGAACTTGGTGGTCAGCGCCTTGAACCAGATCTGCTCCGCCTTCGCGCGGCCGATGCCGGTCACCGGCAGGCCGTCCGAGGTGGGGGAGTTGTAACTGACGCCGTTGATGGTCTTCGCGCCGCTGCCCTCGGACAGCAGGTAGAAGAAGTGGTTGGCCGGGCCCGACGAGTAGTGCACGTCGATGTTGCCGATGCCCGAGTACCAGGCGTCCTTGGAGATGCCGTCGCGGCTCGGCTTGTCCTGGTAGCGCAGCGGCGTGCCGTCGCCGTTGATGTCGATCTTCTCGCCGATCAGGTAGTCACCCGGGTCGGCCGAGGTGTTGGAGTAGAACTCGACGGCGGTGGCGAAGATGTCGCTGGTCGCCTCGTTGAGGCCGCCGGACTCGCCGCTGTAGTTGAGGCCGGCCGTGTTCGAGGTGACGCCGTGGCTCATCTCGTGGGCCGCCACGTCCAGCGCGGTCAGCGGGTTGGCGTTGCCGCTGCCGTCGCCGTACGTCATGCAGAAGCAGCTGTCGTCCCAGAACGCGTTCACGTAGTTGTTGCCGTAGTGGACGCGGGAGTACGCGCCGACGCCGTCACCCTTGATGCCGGTGCGGCCGTGCACGTTCTTGTAGTAGTCCCAGGTCTCGGCCGCGCCGTAGTGGGCGTCCGCCGCGGCGGTCTCCGCGTTCGACGCGCTGCCGTTGCCCCAGACGTCGTCGGCGCCGGTGAAGAGGGTGCCCTTGCCGGACGTGCCGTGGTTCAGGTTGTACGTCTTGTGGCTGCCGCGCGCGGTGTCGGTCAGGTTGTACGAGCCGGACGACCCGGAGGTCCCCAGGGTGACCTGGCCGCTGTACTCGGTGTTGCCGACGCCGTTCTCGATGGCCTGCCACTCGTAGAGCTTCGCTCCGGTGGAGGCGTCCGTGATGACGTGCAGCGCGTTCGGGGTGCCGTCCTCCTGGAGGCCGCCGACCACCGTCTCGTACGCCAGCTGCGGGGTGCCGGAGGCCATCCAGACGACCTTGCGGGGCGCCTTGTCGGCCTCCGCCCGGTCCGAACCGGCCGCCTTGGCCGCACCGAGCGCCTGCTTGGTCGCCGCCGCCGGGGCGATGTCCGCTACCGTGCTCACGGCCTTCAGCTGCGCGGTGGTGGCGCGGGACGCCTTGACGACGCTCTCCGTCGCGCCGGCCTTGGTCTCCTGGACGACCAGGTCGCCGCCGAGGACCGGGAGGCCGTCGAAGGTGCGCTCGTAACGGGTGTGCGTGGTGCCGTCGTTGTCCTGGATGACGTCGCGGACGACGAGCTTCTCCTGGGACCCGAGGCCGAGCTCCTTCGCCGTGGCCGCCCGGCTCGCGTTGGCCTCGCGGATCAGCTCGGCGCGCTGCGAGGGCGAGAGCCGCTTGGGCAGGGCGCCCGGGTTCGCCTTGGCGGCGGTGGCGGTCCTGGTGGTGCCGTGGTCCGGGGCGGCGGAGGCCGATCCGGTCTGGGCGCCCACGGCGAGGAGGGCGGTCGCGGCTATGAGGGCGCCGGTCGCGGTGGCACGACGGCTGTGCGTGGATCTCACGCGGACTCCTTCTGCGAGGGGGGTACCGGCGGCTGGGTGAGCCGACCGGGCAGAGCAAGCAGAGCGCGGAACGGGGTGAAGAGTGTCAGGAGTCGGCCATCCCTGTCAGGACCGCGTCAACAACTTGGCCGGAATTCGTTCGTTGCCAGAAGATGCGTGTTCGTTAAGCGGACGTTTCGCGGGTGGTCGTGCCGGCATGCCGAGGGGTCGTCCGGGAACTTGTGCCGCCCGAAAGCGCAGGGCCCGTCGGGGTTGCGCGCCGAGGAGCGGAGTGCGACGCGAATGTGAACAAGCGGAAAGTTCCCACCTGTCGAGACAGTGGGCAGGCGTGGCTCGATCCGGCCGCCCGCCCCCGGTGCAAAAGGGGCGGACGGCCGGGGCGGTGCCGGGCCGTCAGGCCAGGCTCTCCCGCCAGGCGCGGTGCAGACCGGCGAAGCGGCCCGTGCCCGCGATCAGCTCGGCCGGCGTGCCGTCCTCCACGATCCGCCCGCGCTCCATCACGAGGACCCGGTCCGCGACCTCCACGGTCGAGAGCCGGTGCGCGATGACCACCGCGGTGCGGCCGTGCAGCACCGTGTCCATGGCCTGCTGGACCGCGCGCTCACCGGGGATGTCCAGCGAACTGGTCGCCTCGTCCAGGATCAGCACCGCCGGGTCGGCCAGCAGCGCCCGGGCGAAGGCCACCAACTGCCGCTGCCCCGCGGAGATCCGGCCGCCCCGCTTGCGTACGTCGGTGTCGTAGCCGTCGGGCAGACCGGCGATGAAGTCGTGCGCGCCGATCGCCTTCGCGGCCCGCTCGATCTCCTCGCGGCTCGCCTCCGGGCGGCCGATGGCGATGTTCTCCGCGACCGTCCCGGAGAACAGGAACGCCTCCTGGGTCACCATCACGACCCCGCGCCGCAGTTCGGGCGTGGCCAGGTCGCGCAGGTCGGTGCCGTCCAGCAGGACCCGGCCCGCGCTCGGGTCGTAGAACCGGGCCAGCAGTTTGGCGAGCGTCGACTTGCCGGCCCCCGTGGAGCCGACCACGGCCACCGTCTGCCCGGCCGGGATCGTCAGGTCGAACCGGGGCAGCACCTCGCCGCCCGTCCGGTATCCGAAGCTCACCCCGTCGAAGACGACCTCGCGGCCCGGCCGGTCCCCGGCCCCGGGCGGCAGCGCACGGGGCTCCAGCGCCTCCGGGACCGTCGGCGCCTGGGCCAGCAGCCCGGCGATCTTCGTCAGCGAGGCCGCCGCGGACTCGAAGGAGTTGAGGAACATGCTGAGCCGGTCGATCGGGTCGTACAGCCGCCGCAGATAGAGCACCACCGCGGCCAGCACCCCCAGCGCGAGACCGCCGTCCGCCACGCGATAGGCGCCCCACAGCACGATTCCGGCCACCGCGGTGTTGGCGACGAGCCGCGACCCGACGACGTACCGCGCGTTCTCCAGCATCGCGTCGCCGTTGGCGGCCCGGTGCCGCGTGTTCAGCTCCAGGAAGGCCGCGTCGTTCACCGGCTCGCGGCGGAACGCCTGGACCGGCCGGATGCCGTTCATGGTCTCCGCGAACTTCACGACGACCGAGGCGATCGCCGTCGAACGGGCCGCGAAGATCACCGAGGAGCGCTTCCGGTAGAGCCGCACCAGCAGATACAGCGGCAGGAAGGACGCCACCGCCGCCGCGCCCGTCGCCAGGTCCAGCCAGAGCAGCACCACGGCGATGGACGCGAACGACAGGACGATGTGGATCAGCTCCTGCAGCCCCTCCTCCAGCAGCTCCCGCAGCGACTCCAGGTCGGTCGTGGACCGCGAGATCAGCCGGCCCGAGGTGTACCGCTCGTGGAAGTCCACGCTCAGCGCCTGCGCGTGGCGGAAGATCCGGCCGCGCAGGTCCAGCAGGACGTCCTGGCTGACCCGCGCGGACAGCTGGATGAACGCGTACTGCAGGGCGCCCGAGAACACCGAGCAGAGGGCGTAGCCCAGCGCCACGGCGATCAGCGGCCCGTAGTCGTCGTCCCGGAAGGCGGGCACCCCGCTGTCGATGGCGTACGCCACCAGCAGCGGCCCGGCCTGCACCGCGGCCTGCTGCAACAGGATGGCCAGCGCGGACGCGGCCACCCGCCCCCGCATCGGCCGCAGCAGCGAGGCGAGCAGCTGCCGGGTGGCGCCCCGCGGGGTCGGCAGGTCGTCGCGGTCGAAGGGGTCCCCGGGGGCCGTCCGCCGGTCCTCCGGGCTGCCGGGTTCGGCGGGCTCGGCGGGCCGTCCGGTCGTGGTGCTGGTCATCGGGTGCTGCCCTCCTCGGCAGGGGCCTTCGCGCCCAAGGGGTCGGTGCGGTCGGTGTCGGGCACGGGCTGCTCCGGTACGGCCTCGGCCGCCGCGTCGCCCGACGTGCCCGCGCCCGACATCAGCCAGGCGTACTCCGCGTTGGTGCGCAGGAGTTCCTGATGGGTGCCGATCGCGCTGATGCGGCCCCCGGACAGCAGTGCCACCCGGTCCGCGAGCATCACGGTCGACGGCCGGTGCGCGACCACCACCGCCGTCGTCTCCGCCAGGACCTGCCGGAGCGCCGCCTCCACCAGGGCCTCCGTGTGCACGTCGAGCGCGGAGAGCGGGTCGTCGAGGACCAGGAAGCGCGGCCGCCCCACCACCGCCCGGGCCAGGGCGAGGCGCTGGCGCTGGCCGCCGGACAGGCTCAGGCCCTGCTCGCCGACCTCCGTGTCCACGCCGTGCGGCAGCTCCCGCACGAAGTCGGCCTGGGCGACCGAGAGCGCCCGCCGCAGCTCCTCCTCGCCGGCCCCCTCGGCACCCATCAGCACGTTCTCCCCGACGCTCGCCGAGAACAGCGTCGGCTCCTCGAACGCCACCGACACCAGCTCCCGCAGCCTGGCCCGCGGCATGGCGGTGATGTCCTCGCCGTCCAGGGTGATCCGCCCGGCCGTCGCCTCGTACAGCCGGGGCACCAGCGAGGTGAGCGTGGTCTTGCCGGACCCCGTCGCGCCGACCAGGGCCATGGTCTCGCCGGGCCGGACGTGCAGGTCGACGCGGTCCAGCACCGGCGCCGAGCCCTCCTCCGCGTCGGGATAGCGGAATCCGACGCCCTCGAAGACCATGCCGCCCGCCCCGGGTTCCCCGTGCGAGGCCGGCTGCCCGGTGTCGTCCTCCTCCTCGGCGTCCATCACCTCGAAGTACCGTTCGGTCGCCGTGGCCGCCTCCTGGCTCATCGCCAGCAGGAAGCCGATCGACTCCACGGGCCAGCGCAGCGCGAGCGCCGTGGAGAGGAAGGCGACCAGGGTGCCCGCCGAGAGGCCGCCGTCGGCGACCTCGATCGTGCCGAACACCAGGGCGGCCCCGATGGCGAGTTCGGGGAGCGTGGTGATGAGGGTCCAGATCCGCGCGAGCAGCCGGGCCTTGACCAGCTCCGTGCCGCGCAGCTTCCCGGCGAGTGCCCGGAAGGCGTCGGACTGGCTGCGGTGGCGTCCGAAGCCCTTGATGATGCGGATGCCGAGCACGCTCTCCTCGACCACGGTGGTCAGGTCGCCGACCTGGTCCTGGGCGCGGCGCGCGACGGCGGCGTACTTCGCCTCGAAGGCCGAGCAGACGATCACGAGCGGGACGACCGGGGCGAGCAGCACCAGGCCGAGCGTCCACTCCTGGAACAGCAGGACCACGAAACCGACGAGGATCGTGGTCGCGTTGACCAGCAGGAAGGTCAGCGGGAAGGCCAGGAACATCCGGACCATCATCAGGTCGGTCGTCCCGCGCGAGAGCAACTGCCCCGAGGGCCACCGGTCGTGGAAGGCCACGGGCAGCCGCTGGAGGTGCCGGTAGAGGTCCGCCCGCATCGACGCCTCGACCCCGGCCAGCGGACGCGCCACCATCCACCGCCGCACCCCGAACAGCACCGCTTCGGTGATCCCCAGGAGCAGCAGGTACAGCGCGCCGAGCCAGACCCCGCCCGGGTCCCCGTCCGCGACCGGGCCGTCCACGATCCACTTCAGGACGAGCGGGATCACCAGGCCCAGACAGGAGGCGACGATCGCCACCAGGGCGGCCCCGAAGAGCCGGACCCGTACGGGCTTCACGTACGGCCACAACCGCAGCAGGGAGCGCACGGCCGACCGGTCCTTGGGTTCTACATGTTCCTGGCGCATCAGGGAGGAGCCTACGGTCCGTCCGGATATCGGTCCTGCGGTTTTATCCCGCCCCCGGCGCACCGACGACCGCGCGCCCCGTAGGGGTCGTAGGGGACATCAACCGATCGGCCGATGCCGGTTCGAGCGCGATGGCCGATACCGGGGCGGGCCCGGCGGGCGGATGCTCGGTGCCATGGCAATCATCGAAGCGAACGGGGTGCGCAAGTCCTACGCCGGCCGCCCCGTGGTCGACGGCGTGAGCTTCGCCGTCGAAGAGGGGGAGATCTTCGGGATTCTCGGCCCCAACGGCGCGGGCAAGACCACCACCGTCGAGTGCGTCGCGGGTCTGCGGGTCCCCGACGCGGGCACCGTCCGGGTCGCCGGGCTCGACCCGGTCGCCGACCGCGACCGGGTGACCGGACTGCTCGGCACCCAGCTCCAGGAGAGCGAACTCCAGACCAGGATCACCGTGCGCGAGGCCCTGGACCTATACAGCGCCTTCTACCCCCGGCTCGCCGACTGGCGCCCGCTCGCCGAACGGCTGGGCCTGGGCGCCAAGCTGGACACCCGCTTCCACCGCCTCTCCGGCGGTCAGAAGCAGCGGCTGTCCATCGCGCTCGCCCTCGTCGGCCGGCCCCGCGTGGTCATCCTGGACGAGCTGACCACCGGCCTGGACCCGCGCGCCCGGCGCGACACCTGGCAGCTGATCGAGGACGTCCGGGACGGCGGCGTCACCGTCGTGCTCGTCACCCACTTCATGGAAGAGGCCCAGCGCCTCTGCGACCGCATCGCCGTCATCGACCGGGGGCGCGTCGTCGCGCTCGACACCCCGGCCGGTCTCGTCGCCGGCGCCGACGGCTCCACCGTCATCTCCTTCACGCCCTCCGCACCGCTGCCCGCGGCGGAACTCGCCGGCCTGCCCGGTGCGGTGTCGTGCGAGACCGAGGACGGCCGGGTCGTCATCAACGGCACCGACGAGACCGTCAACGCCGTGATCTCGCTGCTGGCCCGGCTCCGCGTCACCGCCCACCGCCTGCGCGTCTCCGAGGCCACCCTGGACGACGCCTTCCTCGACCTCACCGGCCCCGCCGACGGGCCCGGCCGCACAGAACGGGCTGCCTGAGATGGCCATGGCCACAGCGCACACCGCACCCACCGCCCCCGCGCCCCGCGCCACCGTGCCCGGCGCGACGCTCGCCGTCCTCAAGGCGGAGACCCGGCTCTTCCTGCGCGAACCCGGCAGCCTCTTCTGGATCATCGTCTTCCCGGCCGCGCTCCTGGTGATCCTCGGCCTCGTCCCGTCCTTCCGGGAGCACGACGACGGGCTCGGCGGCCGGCGCGTCATCGATCTGTACGTGCCCGTCGCGGTGCTGCTCGCCATGATCATGTCCGGGCTCCAGGCGATGCCGCCCGTGCTCACCGGCTACCGCGAACGCGGCATCCTGCGCCGCATGTCCACCACACCGGTGCGGCCCGCCGCGCTGCTCGGCGCCCAGATCGCGCTGCACGGCGCGGCCGCGCTCGTCTCCTCCCTGCTGGTCGTCACCGTGGGGCGGACCGCCTACGGGGTGCGGCTGCCCAAACAGCCGTTCGGCTATCTGCTGGCGCTCCTGCTCGCGGTCGCCTGCGTCCTGGCCATCGGCTCGCTGATCTGCGCGCTGTCGCGCACGACGAAGATCGCCGCCGCCGCGGGCTCGCTCGTCTACTTCTCCATGATGTTCACGGCGGGCGTCTGGGTCCCCGTCCAGGCCATGCCCGACGCCCTGCGCCGCGTCGTCCAGGCCACCCCCTTCGGCGCCGCCTCCCAGGCCCTGGACCAGGCCGCCCGTGGCTCCTGGCCGAGCTGGGCCTACCTCGGTGCTGTCGCCGCCTGGGCCCTCGCGGCCGGGTGGACCGCCATCCGCACCTTCAGGTGGCAGTAGCCGGGGGAGACTTCCCGTATGAGCGCACACGTCACGACGGCCGAGCAGTGGTGGGGCCGGTTCTTCCGGTACGGCCCGTACGGGCTGCTCGGCCTGGCCACCGTCGTCTCGGCCGTCTCCCGGAACCTCGTCATGTCCCCGGCCGACGAGCGCGCCGCCGTGGTGCTCCTCCCGGCGGCGGTCGTCCTCCAGCTGTGGTGGTCCCGCACCGCGCCCGGCGCCGGTCCGAGGATCGGGGTCTGCTACTTCACCGTCCGCACCCTGCTGGCCCTCGCGCTCACCTGGTGCAACCCCTTCTTCTCCATCTACGCGGTGCTCGGCTACTTCGACGCCGCCCGGATCCTCCCGCGGCGCGGCATCCGGCCCGGCCTGCTCGCGGTCGCCGTCATCATGGCGGGCGCCCAGAGCGGCAGCACCCTGCCGCCCGCCACCCTGATGAACTGGGTCGTCTTCGGCGTCGTCCTCGCCGTGCACGCCACGCTCACCATGGTCTTCGCCCAGATCGGCGACCGGGAGGCCGAGCAGGACCGGGCCCGCACCAGGACCATCACCGCCCTGGAGACCGCCAACGCCCGCCTGGAACAGGCCCTCGCGGAGAACGCCGGGCTGCACGCCCAGCTCCTCGTCCAGGCCCGCGAGGCCGGGGTGGCCGACGAGCGGAGCCGACTGGCAGCCGAGATCCACGACACCATCGCCCAGGGCCTCACCGGCATCATCGCCCAGCTCCAGGCGGCGGCCTCCACCGCCGACACCGAGCCGGACCTCGCCCGCGAACACCTCGACCGGGCCGCCGACCTCGCCCGGCACAGCCTCGGCGAGGCCCGCCGCTCGGTGCACAACCTGCTCCCCGCGGCGCTCGAACACGACGACCTGCCCGGCGCACTCAAGAAGACCGTCGCCACGTGGTCCGAACGCACCGGAGTGCGCGCGGAGTTCACGGTCACCGGCACCGTCACGCCCCTGCACGACGAGGTCGGCGCCACCCTGCTCCGCATCGCCGAGGAGGCCCTGGCCAACGCCGCCCGGCACGCCGGGGCGTCCCGGGCCGGGGTCACCCTCTCGTACATGGGCGACGAGATCACGCTCGACGTCCGCGACGACGGCCGCGGCTTCGACCCGGCCGCGCTGCCGCCGTACCGGGGCGCGGGAGGATTCGGCCTCGGCGGCATGCGCTCGCGCGCCGAACGCATCGCGGGCACCGTCGAGGTGGAGACCGGACCCGGCCTCGGCACGGCGGTCAGCGCCCGGGTCCCGCTGGTGCCGCACGGCTGACCCCGTACCGTTGTCCTCATGGACCGGGAACCCGCGCGCGTCATCACGCTGATCGTCGTCGACGACCACCCCGTCGTACGGGACGGACTGCGCGGGATGTTCGCCGCCGCACCGGAGTTCCGGGTGCTCGGCGAGGCGGCCGACGGGGTCGAGGGCGTCGAGATGGCCTTCCGGCTCGACCCCGACGTGGTGCTGATGGACCTGCGCATGCCCGGCGGCGGCGGGGTCGCCGCGATCACCGAGCTGACCCGGCGCGGTGCCCGCTCCAAGGTCCTCGTCCTCACCACGTACGACACCGACTCCGACACCCTCCCCGCGATCGAGGCGGGCGCGACCGGCTACCTCCTCAAGGACGCGCCCCGCGAGGAGCTGTTCACCGCCGTCCGGGCCGCCGCCGAGGGCCGGACCGTCCTCTCACCGGCCGTCGCGTCGCGCCTCGTCTCGGCGGTGCGCGCCCCGGCCGCCCCGGGCAACGAGACGCTGTCCGCCCGGGAGCGCGAGGTGCTGGCGCTCGTCGCCCGGGGGACCTCCAACCGGGAGATCGCCGCCGAGCTGTTCATCAGCGAGGCCACCGTGAAGACCCACCTCACCCACCTCTTCGCCAAGCTCGGCGTCAAGGACCGCGCCGCCGCCGTGGCCGCCGGCTACGACCGCGGCATCCTGGGCTAGGGGGTGCCTTGCCGGTCAGGGCCGGGGCCGCGGTGTCTGGCACGGCACCTCGCGGCGTTGTCGTCAGTCAGCAACGCTCCGCGTTGCCTCCATCCTCCGCCTTGCGGTGCACCGCACCAGACACCGCGGCCTGATCCGGCCCTGACCGGCAAGGCACCCCCGCCCGGTCCCTCACTCCCGTACGCGCAGCAGCAGCACCGACCGCTCCGGCACCGCCAGCCGCTCGCCGCCCCGGTGCACCGTGCCCGGGGGGTCCGCCTGGTCCTCGCGCGAGGTGTCCAGGACCAGTTCGTACGAGTGCGCCCACGGCGGGCCCGGCAGCAGGAAGTCCGCCGGTTCGTGGCCCGCGTGCAGGACGGCCAGGAAGCTGTCGTCGGTCACCTGCTCGCCGCGCGCGTCCCGTCCGGGGATGTCCCGGCCGGAGAGGTAGAGGGCCACCGTCGCGGCCGGGGCGTACCAGTCGGCCTCCGTCATCTCCGCGCCCGCGCCGGTGAACCACGCCAGGTCCCGCAGCCCGTCCGGGGCCTGCGGCCGGCCGGAGAAGAACGCCCGGCGGCGCAGCACCGGATGGCGGTGGCGCAGCGCGAGCACCCGCGCGGTCAGCGCCGCCAGCTCCCGCCACTCGGGCCGCTCCAGCAGCGACCAGTCCACCCAGCCGGTCTCGTTGTCCTGGCAGTACGCGTTGTTGTTGCCGCCCTGCGTACGCCCCATCTCGTCGCCCGCGACGAGCATCGGGACGCCGGTCGACAGGAGCAGCGTGGTGAGCAGGTTGCGCAGCTGGCGGCGGCGCAGCGCGTTGACGTCGGCGTCGTCCGTCTCGCCCTCGGCGCCGCAGTTCCACGCCCGGTTGTCCGAGGTGCCGTCCCGGTTGTCCTCGCCGTTGGCCTCGTTGTGCTTCTCCTGGTAGCTCACCAGGTCGCGCAGGGTGAACCCGTCGTGCGCGGTGACGAAGTTGACCGAGGCGTACGGGCGGCGCCCGCCCCACGCGTACAGGTCGCTCGACCCGGTCAGCCGGTAGCCGAGGTCCCGTACGTCGGGGAGCGCGCCGCGCCAGAAGTCCCGCACGGTGTCCCGGTAGTGGTCGTTCCACTCCGTCCACAGCGGCGGGAACGCCCCCACCTGGTAGCCGCCGCTGCCCACGTCCCAGGGCTCGGCGATGAGCTTGACCCGGCGCAGCACCGGGTCCTGGGCGATCACCGCGAGGAACGGGGAGAGCATGTCCACGTCGTGCATGGAGCGGGCCAGCGCCGCCGCCAGGTCGAAGCGGAAGCCGTCGACGCCCATCTCGGTCACCCAGTACCGCAGCGAGTCCGTGATGAGCCGCAGCACGTTCGGCTGGACGACGTGCAGGGTGTTGCCGCAGCCGGTGTAGTCCGCGTAGCGGCGGGCGTCGCCCTGGAGGCGGTAGTAGCCCCTGTTGTCGATGCCGCGCAGCGACAGCATCGGGCCCAGCTCGCCCGCCTCCGCGGTGTGGTTGTAGACGACGTCGAGGATGACCTCGATGCCCGCGTCGTGCAGCGCGCGCACCATCCGCTTGAACTCGCCGACCTGGCCGCCCGCCGTGCCGCTCGCCGAGTAGCCGGCGTGCGGGGCGAAGTAGCCGATGGAGTTGTAGCCCCAGTAGTTGCGCAGCCCGCGCCGCAGCAGGTGGTCCTCGTGCGCGAACTGGTGCACCGGCAGCAGCTCCACCGCCGTCACCCCGAGGTCCTTCAGATACCCGGTCGCCGCCGGGTGGGCGAGCCCGGCGTAGGTGCCGCGCAGCTCCTCCGGGATGCCCGGGTGCCGCTGGGTGAAGCCCTTCACGTGCAGCTCGTAGATGACGGAGTCCGCCCACGGCGTCTTCGGCCTGCGGTCGTCGGCCCAGTCGTCGTCGTCGTGGACGACGACCCCCTTCGGCACGTACGGGGCGGAGTCCCGCTCGTCCCGGACGGTGTCCGCGAACCGCTGGTCGGGCCAGTCCCTCACATGGCCGTACACCTCGGCCGGAAGGGTGAATTCGCCGTCCACGGCCCGGGCGTACGGATCGAGCAGCAGTTTCGCCGGGTTCCACCGGGCGCCCGTCCACGGGTCCCACCGGCCGTGCACCCGGTATCCGTACCGCCGGCCCGGCCGCACCCCCGGCACGAAGCCGTGCCAGACCTCGTGGGTGAGCTCGGTCAGGGGGAGCCGGGTCTCCGTGCCGTCCGCCTCGAAGAGGCACAGCTCGACGGCCTCCGCGCCGCCCGCCCAGAGCGCGAAATTGGTGCCCGCCACCCCGTCGGGGCCGGTCCTGAAGCGGGCGCCGAGCGGCATCGGCGCCCCCGGCCACACCGCGGGCGGGCGCGGCCGGGGCGTCGCGGCGGCGACCGCCTCCGCCACGGCCCCGGCCGCCCCCGCCGCCGTCCCGGCGTCCGCCTTCGGTACTGCTTCCTGCTCGGCTGCGCTCGACACCTGCTCGCCTCCCGCGGCTCGTGGGACCGGCACCGGAAGGGGGTGTGCGGCGTCCCGGCCGCGGCTCCCCGAGTGCGGCCGTCCCCTCTGTTCTGCCCACCGGGCGGCCCGCACTCACGTTTCCCCCGGGCCGCCGCCGTCGTTGGGGGGACATGACTGACGTAGCGAAGAAGGCAGGGACGCCCCCGTACGCCGCATCGCACGGGCGGTGCCTGCTCGTCGTACTGGCGCTGCTGGCCGTGCTGACGGGCTGTTCGGGGGCCGGTTCGTTCATCGGCGGCAAGGGGAAACCGCAGGAGGCCATCCGGGTCATGCCCGCCGACCGGGCCGAGGGGGTCCGGGCGGACGCCAGGGTCGGCGTCGAGGTGCCCGACGGCCGGCTGGAGAGCGTCCGGGTGCGGCGGATCGAGGACGCGCGGGAGCAGGAGGTGCCGGGCCGGATCGCCGAGGACGGCCACTCCTGGGCACCGGCGAAGGGGGCGCGGCTCGGTCTCGCCGCCAAGTACAGCGTCGACGTGGTCGCGGTGGACGGCGGCGGCCACCGCGCGGCCCGGCACACCACCTTCACTACCGCCGTCCCCAAGGACCGCTTCATCGGCTACTTCAAGCCGGAGAACCGCTCGACCGTGGGCACCGGCATGATCGTCTCCTTCGAGTTCAACCGCCCCGTCACCCGGCGCGGGGCGGTGGAGCGGGCGATCCGGGTGACCGCCGATCCGCCGGTGGCCGTGGCGGGGCACTGGTTCGGGAAGAGCCGCCTGGACTTCCGCCCCGAGGAGTACTGGCAGCCCGGAACCGAGGTCACCGTGGACATCGGGCTGGCCGACGTGGAGGGCGCGCCGGGGGTGTACGGCAGCCAGCGGAAGACCGTGCGCTTCACGGTGGGCCGGGAGCAGATCTCCCGGGTGGACTCCGCCGCGCACACGATGGAGGTGCGCCGGGACGGGCAGTTGGTCTCCACGGTCCCGGTCACCGCGGGTTCGCCGACGACCACCACGTACAACGGGAAGATGGTGGTGAGCGAGATGCACGAGGTGACGCGGATGGACGGGCGGACCGTCGGCTTCGGCGGCGAGTACGACATCAAGGACGTGCCGCACGCCATCCGGCTGACCAAGTCCGGCACCTTCCTGCACGGCAACTACTGGTCCGACGACGACGTCTTCGGCTCCACCAACGTCAGCCACGGCTGCATCGGGCTGCGGGACGTCCAGGGCGGCAGCGGCTCGACCCCGGCCGGCTGGTTCTTCGACCGCACCCTCATCGGGGACGTGGTCGAGGTGGTCAACTCCCCAGACAAGACGGTCGCACCGGACAACGGACTCGGCGGCTGGAACATGGACTGGACCAAGTGGCGGGCGGGTTCAGCGCTCCGGTAGCGGGGCGGTGGAAGCCCGCCGCCACTTGGGACGGAACGGTGACAATTCCGAGAGGATCTGCCCGCAGTCGGTGTGATTATCTCTTTGCTGAGCGCGCGTGTGCAGTGCGCGGGGGCGGGAACCCACGGGTTCCCCGGGCCTTGGCGGGGCCAGGCCGTGTGAGGGGAGACGACCACATTGAACGGGCAGCCGATATCGGGGACATCGGCCGGAACGGGCGGCAGACGGCGGCTGCGGGGAGCCACCGGTCTGCCGGCCCTGGCGGTGGGTGCGCTGTTGCTTCTGGTGACGGCGTGCGGCGGGGGCGACGCCGACGGGGGCAGCGCTGACGGCAAGGCGGGCGGGGTCAAGAACCAGGACACCAGCGCCTCGCAGGCGGTGGTGACCGTCGCGCCCAAGGACGGGACCGACGACGTCGCGACGAGCGGCGCGCTGAAGATCACGGCCGCCCGGGGGAAGCTGACGGTCGTCAAGGTCTCGGACCCCAAGGGCGCCGAGGTCGAGGGGAAGATCGCCGCGGACGGCGCCAGCTGGGTGCCCGACCAGCACCTGGCATCGGCGACCAAGTACAAGGTCCACGCGGTGGCCAAGGACGCCAAGGGCCGTGAGTCCGCGAAGGACACCTCCTTCACCACGCTCGTCCCCAAGAACACCTTCATCGGCCAGTACACCCCGGAGGACGGCTCGACGGTCGGCGTCGGCATGCCGGTCTCCATCCACTTCACCCGGGGCATCACCGACCCGGAGGCCGTCGAGAAGGCCATCAAGGTCACCGCCGAGCCCGCCGTCCCCGTCGAGGGCCACTGGTTCGGCAACGACCGCCTGGACTTCCGCCCCGAGCAGTACTGGGCCGCCGGCACCAAGGTGACCGTGAAGCTCAACCTCGACGGCGTCGAGGGCCGGCCCGGGGTCTACGGCAAGCAGGCCAAGACCGTCTCCTTCACCATCGGCCGCAGCCAGGTCAGCACCGTGGACGCGAAGTCGCACCGGATGAAGGTCGTCCGGGACGGCAAGCAGATCAAGGACATCCCGATCTCGGCGGGCGCCCCGGCCACCACCACGTACAACGGCCAGATGGTCATCAGCGAGAAGCTGCGGGTGACCCGGATGAACGGCGACACCGTCGGCTTCGGCGGCGAGTACGACATCAAGGACGTGCCGCACGCGATGCGCCTGTCCACCTCGGGCACCTTCATCCACGGCAACTACTGGGGCGGTCCCGGCGTGTTCGGCCACGCCAACACCAGCCACGGCTGCGTCGGCCTCCAGGACGTGCGCGGCGGCGGCAGCTCCTCCATGCCGGCGGCCTGGTTCTTCAACAACTCGCTCATCGGCGACGTCGTCGTGGTGAAGAACTCGCACGACAAGACCATCAGCCCGGACAACGGCCTCAACGGCTGGAACATGAGCTGGTCGGAGTGGACCAAGTAGGTCCGCACAGCACACCGCGGCGGGCCCGGCACCGAGATCCACGGTGCCGGGCCCGCCCGCGTCCGCCGTGACGCACGGCACCGCCCCGCCCCGTGCCGCCCAACGGTTAGCGTTGGTTAACCTGCACCCCATGACCGTAACCCTCGAAGTAAGCGGCGGCGTCGGCACCATCCGGCTGGACCGCCCGCCGATGAACGCCCTGGACGTCGCGACCCAGGACCGGCTGCGCGAGCTCGCCGAAGAGGCGTCCCGGCGCGACGACGTGCGCGCCGTGGTGCTCTACGGCGGCGAGAAGGTGTTCGCGGCGGGCGCGGACATCAAGGAGATGCAGGCGATGGACCACGCGGCCATGGTGCTGCGCTCCAAGGCCCTCCAGGACTCCTTCACCGCCGTCGCCCGCATCCCCAAGCCCGTCGTCGCGGCCGTCACCGGCTACGCGCTCGGCGGCGGCTGCGAGCTGGCCCTGTGCGCGGACTTCCGCATCGCCGGGGACAACGCCAAGCTCGGCCAGCCGGAGATCCTGCTCGGCCTGATCCCGGGCGCGGGCGGCACCCAGCGGCTCGCCCGTCTGGTCGGCCCGGCCAAGGCCAAGGACCTCATCTTCACCGGCCGTCACGTCCGGGCGGACGAGGCCCTGACGATGGGGCTGGTGGACCGCGTCGTGCCCGCCGCCGAGGTGTACGAGCAGGCGCACGCCTGGGCGGCCGGGCTGGCGAAGGGCCCGGCGCTGGCGCTGCGCGCGGCCAAGGAAGCCGTCGACGCCGGCCTGGAGACCGACATCGACACCGGCCTCACGATCGAACGGACGTGGTTCGCCGGTCTGTTCGCCACGGAGGACCGGGAACGCGGCATGCGCAGCTTCGTGGAGGAGGGTCCGGGCAAGGCGAAATTCCTCTGACCGAAAGGTGGTTGAAGCCCCGACCGAACGCCGTTGGAGAACGAGAACGGGCGCGTTCATCCGTGCGGGCGGATTAGCGAAACCTTAAGGCAACCTCAAGGACGGCCACTCCCGGAGCCTCGCCGAACCCCGCCAGAAGCGCTGTTTCCGCAGGTCAGATGGGCTGTTTTCAGGTGCTCAGTGCCACTGACATATGCCGGAAGCCCCTCGGGGAACGACTGATTACGGGTCGCGTATTCCCCCGGAACGGCCCCGGAAGGCCCGCCGTGCGGCCATGATGGTGTGCATGGCGGGCCTGGAGGGTGTGGAGCAGCCGCGACCGCGCAGCAGCGCGACAGCGGCACGGAGATTGCCGGCCGTCGAGGACGAACAGGCGTTCAAAGCGCTGGAGTTGTTCGGAAACCCGACGGAGGAAGAAGTCCGGCTGCTCTCCCGTCCGGAGTCCGCGGCCACCGCCCGCCGGCTCACCGCGTGTGTCGTCCTGCACCAGTGGGCGCTCTCCTCGCAGGCCGCCGAACACGCCGTCCTGCTCGTCTCCGAACTCGTCGGGAACGCCGTGCGGCACACCGGTGCCCGGGTCTTCGGACTGCGCATGCTGCGCCGCCGCGGCTGGATCAGGATCGAGGTGCGCGACCCCTCGCGCGGGCTGCCGTGCCTCATGCCGGTCGGCGAGATGGACATCAGCGGCCGCGGCCTCATGCTGGTGGACAAGCTCTCCGACCGGTGGGGCGTGGACCTCTTACCCCGGGGCAAGACCACCTGGTTCGAGATGCGCATCTCCGACCGCTGACCCCGCCCCTCCGCGGACCGGTCCCGGGCAGACAGAAGCCCCCGTGTCGGCCGTGGTGCGGCGCCTCGGGGGCTTCTGTGGGGGGACCGTGAAATGGGGGGTGTGTTCACGGCCGCTCATGACGACCTGGCCCGGGTCAATGGGGGTCGTGTCATCGACTATGACAGACGGAAGAGTCCCCGGCCAAAGCCGCACACTTCGCATAATGCGACATATTTGGACATTTCATTGATGAAACGCAGGTGTGGTGGGTCACGTGCCTGGAAATCAATGAATATTCATGGGTTCACACGCATGATCCATTGATCGTCCACGATATGGACGGCGAGTCCTCGGTTCGCTTCCCCTCCCACGCACCGGCCCGCCCGGGGCGCCCGATAATCTGAGCCCCGTCAGACAGTCATACGAAGGGGCGGAACAGTGGCGGACATCGAGTCGGCGCGCAAGGCGTTCGAGCGGTACGACCTGAACGGCGACGGGCTGATCTCGGCCGCCGAGTACAAGAGCGTCATGGCTCAGCTGGGTGACCCGTACGTCACCGAGCCGGTCGCGCAGGCCGTGATCAACTCCCACGACGCGAACGGCGACGGACTCCTCACCTTCGAAGAGTTCTGGGCCGCGCAGAACAAGGGCTGATCCGGGACAGGCGCCGGGGCCACCGGTTCCGGCCATGGGTGGCCTTCCCGGCCCCGTTCGGGGAGCGCGGGGGCGGTGCGGCGAGAAATGTCCGGAAATCGCTGATGCCGCCCCGCGCGCCGGGCCCGGTCACCACCCCGCCCGCCCCCGCCCGGTCCCGTCAGGCCGCGAAATTACGGGACATCGGGCCGTCTTCCTCGATCTCCGTCAGCTCCGGGCGGGTGTAGCGCTCGGCGCGGGCGTGGTAGTCGAAGTCCCCCCGTACGAGCCCCCGGTAGTCCAGGACGCAGCGCTCCAGGGCGATGCGTGTCGGGCCCTCGATTCCGGCCGCCTCGATCTCCTGCACGAGTTCCTTCTCGGCCCGCTGCACCCGGTCCGCGATGCGGCCGAGCAGGATTCCGGCTTCGTCCACCGCCTCCTGGAGCGTGCAGCCCCGGTCGCGCTGGAGCAGCCGGACGGTGTTGTGCTCGTATCCGAGCACCGCCTCCTTCTCGAACGAGCAGATGTCGTTGCAGAGCCCGGAATGGTCGGCCACCGCGTTTCGAAGCGCGATATAGGCGGGAAGGCTCCGGGCGGATTCCGGGAGGTCGATTCCGGCAGTGATCTCGTGCAGATCCAGGAACGGCTGCATCGCCACGGAATCGCGGCGGTGCTTCACGAAGTCGGCGGTGCTCGGCACATGGCCCGCCGCCCGGTCCACGGCCTCCGCGTAGTACGTCCACAGCCAGGCCGCGGTGTCCCGCCGGAACTGCCGCACCCAGTGCGCCGGACGGTCCACGCAGGTCCGGGCGAGCAGTTCGTCCAGCGCGTGCTCCATGCGACCGACGGGGGCCCGCACCCCGTCCAGGACGTCCACCAGACGCCCGATCGCGCTCTCGCACAGCCGGGGGTCGCGCCCGGCCGGGCCGTCGTCGAACTCGTCGTCCACCAGGAAGGCCCAGAAGAGCCACTGGCAGAACAGGTCCAGGTGCTTCTGCGAGGCCCGGGGGAATATCAGCGAAATCCAGAGTTCCGGGCGGGTCCGGATCATCTTCTTCACGGCCACGGGTGACAGGACGAGTCCACTGGCCTCCGCCCATTCCCAGGCGGCATTCTTCGTCTTCTCAACTCCCGGATGACATCCCGCACTTTCGAACGGCATGTGGAATTCGGGAAGCGCGATCTTGCTCATGGTGCACCTCGTCGTGACGATAAGAACAGGGCAGGGGGGTGCGCGAGACGGATACGCGCACGCGGAACGCGCGACGACGAATGGCGGACCACCGAGCGGCCGGGCGGCAGCGGCCCGCGCCGGAACGGCGGGAGCGCGCTGGGATCGGAGGCGTGCCGCGACGGAGCCCGCCGCACCGGCGATCCGGTGCGGGTGCGGCGGGCGGTCACCATCGGGCCCCCCGCCGCCCCTCCGGCCGGCCGTACGCGGTCCGTACGGCCGGATCACGCCGTGGGCGTGCCGGGCAAGGGGCGGCTGGCATGGCTGTCCTCTTTCCTCCGCGCGCACCGGGCGGCCGGAGCCCGGCCCGGGGCAGCGCACCGCCTGACGTGCGCGGCGGTCGCGTCACCACTCGTCACGTCCAGTGAACTCCCCGCGGGCGACGGAGGGAAGGAGCAGGTGACCGAAAATGTGTGATCGACATGAACTCCTGCGCGGTTGTGAGCAGTTGGCGTACTCCTGGGGTGTTCCCGGGCGGGTCAGTTGTAGCCGAAGCCCGCCGGGAGCGGCGACGGCTCGAAGAGGCGGGCCGGAACGGCCTCGGCGAGCGCCCGGTAGCCGGCCGGGTTCAGGTGCAGGTGGTCGCCGACCTCCAGGGAGGCGCGGAGCGCCGTGGGCCGGTGCGGATCGCGGACCGCCCGGTCGAAGTCCAGCACCGCGTCGAACCGGCCACTGGTGCGTATCCAGGTGTTGACCCTCTGCCGCGCCTCCTCGCGGTACCCGTCCGGATCGTCGTAGCCCGTGTTGCCGCCGAAGGGCGTCAGCGTCGCCCCGTACACCCGGATGCCCTGGGCGTGGGCGCGGGTGATGATCTGGTCGTACGCGGTGATGACGGCCTCGGCCGTGCGCTTCTGGGCCGCCGGGGTGGCGTCCGCCGTGCCGATGTCGTTGACGCCCTCGAAGACGATCAGCCGGTCCGTCCCGCTCTGCGCCAGGACGTCGCGGTCGAGCCGGGCCAGCCCGTTGGGGCCCAGCCCGTCGGCGAGCAGCCGGTTCCCGCCGGCCGCCTGGTTGACCACGGAAGTGCGGTCCGTCAGCCGCCGCTGGAGCGCGTCCGGCCAGCGGTCGTTGCCGTTGGTCGTGGAGCCCCGGCCGTCCGTCAGGGAGTCCCCGAGCACGGCAGTCGCCGACGTGGTGGACCGGGCCCAGACCTCGACGCCGCTGAGCAGGTACCAGTGGTCGGTGGTCGTCGCGCCGGGCAGGTCCGTGTCCCGTACGTGGTCGCCCCGCAGCAGGTACGAGGTCGTGCGGGAGCCCGGGTGCGAGGTGAGCGCGGTGGACGCCTGCCCGGTCGCCAGGTAGACCGTCGCCGTGAGGTTGGACCCGGGGGCGACCCGGAAGTCCAGCGGGTCGGAGACGGCCTGCGCCCCGGCCGGTACGTCGATGGACGGCGAGCCCCGGAAGGTCACCTTGTGAGAGGTCCCCGGGCGGATCGCCCCGGTCCCCGCCTTCCCGTCCAGCGGGAGGGCCACGGAGACCTCGGTGATCGGCAGCACCGCGCCGCCGAACGCGTTGGAGAACCGCAGCCGGATGTGGTCGCCGCCCGCCGAGACGTGGACGGTCTGCCGCAGCGTCGTGTCCGTGAGTACGGAGTCGTCGCCGGTGAAGGGGCCCGGGGGCATGTTCGACGGCTCGGTCAGCTGGGGCATCGACGTCCAGGTGCTGACCCAGTGCGCGCCGTGCTCCCGGGGGCCGGGTGCATCGCCCGAGTGCGCGTCACCGGCGCCGAGGGCCGGGGAGACGGCGGCGAGGGTGGCGCAGAGCGCCCCCGCGGTGATCAGGCTGAGGAGCGACGTTCTTCGGTTCATGGCGGTGTTCCCTCTGCGTGGTGGGTTCTCCATGCACACGTGCGTGCCCCGGCCGGGCACGCGGCAGATTAGCGTCACCGGAACTTTCGGTCAATGGTTCGAAATATTTCGACGTCCGAGCGCGCGGGGTCCCGGAACGCGAAGTCGCCCGGCCGGAAGGACCCGGCCGGGCGACGACGTACGACGGTGCGGGACTACTGGGCGCCGAAGCGCGAGCGCCACGCCTCCAGGTCCTCGTCGGTGATCTTGGCGAAGAGCACCGGCGGCACCGTGAAGGCGGTCCCGGCCGGCACGGACGCCAGGGCGCGGGCCTCCTCGGCGCTCACCCAGGTCGCCGTGTCGTCCGCCAGGGCGAACGCCTCGCGCATGGCCCGCGCGGAGGACGGGATGAACGGCTCCGAGACGACCGCGTACAGGTGGATCAGGTTCATCGCGGTGCGCAGCGTGAGCGCGGCGCCCTCCTGGTCGGTCTTGATCTCCAGCCAGGGGGCCTTCTCCTCCAGGTAGGAGTTGCCCGCGCTCCACAGCGCGCGCAGCGCCTGGGCCGCCTTCCGGAACTGGAGCGCCTCCATGTGGCCCTCGTACTCGGCGAGCAGCCGCGCGATCTCCTCGCCCAGCTTCCGCTCGGCCTCCCCGGCCTCCTTGCCCGCCGGGACCTCGTCGCCGAACCGCTTGCGCGAGAAGGACAGCACCCGGTTCACGAAGTTCCCGAGGGTGTCGGCCAGGTCCTTGTTGACCGAGGTGGCGAACAGCTCCCAGGTGAACGACGTGTCGTCCGACTCGGGGGCCTGCGCCATCAGGAAGTAGCGCCAGTAGTCCGCGGGCAGCAGTTCGAGGGCCGTGTCCGAGAAGATGCCGCGCTGCTGCGACGTCGAGAACTTGCCGCCGTAGTAGTTCAGCCAGTTGAACGCCTTGACGTGGTCGACCCGCTTGACCGGCTCCCGGGTGCCGATCTGCATCGCCGGGAACATCACCGTGTGGAACGGGACGTTGTCCTTGGCCATGAACTGCGTGTACCGGACGTCGGACGCGTCGTACCACCAGGACTTCCAGTCCCGGGTCTCCGGCTCCAGGTCCGCCCACTCCTTCGTCGCCCCGAGATACTCGATGGGGGCGTCGAACCAGACGTAGAAGACCTTGCCCTCGGCCGCCAGCTCCGGCCAGGTGTCCGCCGGGACGGGCACGCCCCACTCCAGGTCACGGGTGATCGACCGGTCGTGCAGGCCCTCGGTGAGCCACTTGCGGGCGATCGAGGACGCCAGGTGCGGCCACTCGTCGCTCGTCTTGTCGATCCACGCCTCGACCTCGCCGGACAGCTTCGACTGGAGGAGGAAGAGGTGCTTGGTCTCCCGGACCTCCAGCTCGCTGCTGCCGCTGATCGCGGAGCGCGGCTCGATCAGGTCCGTCGGGTCCAGCACGCGGGTGCAGTTCTCGCACTGGTCGCCGCGCGCCTTGTCGTAACCGCAGTGCGGGCACGTACCGACGATGTAGCGGTCCGGCAGGAAGCGGTCGTCGGCGATCGAGAAGACCTGGCGGATCGCCCGCTCCTCGATGAAGCCGTTCTCGTGCAGCTTCCGGGCGAAGTGCTGGGTGATCTCGCGGTTCTCGGCGGAGGAGCTGCGCCCGAAGTAGTCGAACGCGAGCCCGAACCCGTCGTAGACCGCCTTCTGCGCGTCGTGCTGCTGCGCGCAGAACTCGGCCACCGGCAGCCCGGCCGCCTTCGCGGCCAGCTCCGCCGGGGTGCCGTGCTCGTCGGTGGCGCAGATGTACAGCGCCTCCTCGCCCCGCTGGCGCAGATACCGCGTGTAGACGTCCGCCGGGAGCATCGACCCGACCAGGTTCCCCAGGTGCTTGATCCCGTTGATGTAGGGAAGCGCGCTGGTGATCAGGTGTCGAGTCATCGTCGGATGCTCCCAGTTTCTAAGGTGCCGGTGCCTCTGTCGCAGGCCGTTTGCATCTTATCGAATGGGGGAGAGCCCCCTTTACCGGATTTCCGGCGCCTCAGCACTCGATGATGTTGACCGCGAGCCCGCCCCGGGCCGTCTCCTTGTACTTGACGGACATGTCCGCGCCGGTCTCCTTCATCGTCTTGATGACCTTGTCGAGGGAGACCTTGTGGCTGCCGTCGCCGCGCAGGGCCATCTTGGCCGCCGTGACCGCCTTCACCGCGGCCATGCCGTTGCGCTCGATGCAGGGGATCTGGACGAGGCCGCCGACCGGGTCGCAGGTGAGGCCCAGGTTGTGCTCCATGCCGATCTCGGCGGCGTTCTCCACCTGCTCGGGGGTGCCGCCCAGGACCTCGGCGAGGGCGCCGGCGGCCATGGAGCAGGCGGAGCCGACCTCGCCCTGGCAGCCGACCTCGGCGCCGGAGATGGAGGCGTTCTCCTTGAACAGCATGCCGATCGCGCCCGCCGCCAGCAGGAAGCGGACGATGCCGTCCTCCTTCTCGGCCTCCGTGCAGCCGCCCGCGGCGAAGTTCATCCAGTAGTGCAGGACGGCCGGGATGATGCCGGCCGCGCCGTTCGTCGGGGCGGTGACCACCCGGCCGCCCGCCGCGTTCTCCTCGTTGACCGCCATCGCGTAGAGGGTGATCCACTCCATGGCGTGCGTCTGGGGGTCGCCCTCCGCGCGCAGCTGGCGGGCGGTCTTCGCGGCGCGGCGGTGCACCCTGAGACCGCCGGGCAGGACGCCCTCGCGGGACATCCCGCGCGTCACGCACGCCTGCATGGCCCGCCAGATGCCGAGGAGCCCGGAGCGGATCTCCTCCTCGGTGCGCCAGGCGCGCTCGTTCTCCAGCATCAGCGAGGAGATCGAAAGACCGGTCTCGCGGGCCAGGCGCAGCAGCTCGTCGCCGGTGCGGAAGGGGTGCTTCAGGACCGTGTCGTCGAGCACGATCCGGTCCTCGCCCACGGCGTCCTCGTCCACGACGAAGCCACCGCCGACCGAGTAGTAGGTCTTCTCCAGGAGCAGGGCGCCGTCGGTGTCGTACGCGAAGACGGTCATGCCGTTGGCGTGGTACGGGAGCGCCTTGCGGCGGTGCAGGACGAGCTGCTCGTCCGCGTCGAAGGGGATCTCGTGCATGCCGAGCAGGTTGATCCGGCCACCGGTGCGGATCGCCTCGACCCGCTCGTCGGCCGTCTCGACGTCCACGGTGCGCGGGGACTCGCCCTCCAGGCCGAGCAGGACCGCCTTGGGGGTGCCGTGGCCGTGGCCGGTGGCGCCGAGGGAGCCGTACAGCTCGGCCCTGATCGAGGCGGTGTGGGCGAGCAGGCCCTCGTTCTTCAGGCGGCGCGCGAACATGCGGGCGGCGCGCATGGGGCCGACCGTATGGGAGCTGGACGGGCCGATGCCGATCGAGAACAGGTCGAAGACCGAGATGGCCACGGGGTGACTCCTAAGGGTTGGTAGACGCCGTTGTCTGCCGGGTGGTGCGGTACGGGCGCGGGCGGCCCGGAGTGCAAGAGACAAAGCGGGGGACAGCGCGGGGACAAGGGACGGGGCACCGCGCCCACTGTTCAGTGTGCGGGTGCCCCTCCCAAAGGCGCGAATGCGCCGGGTCGGCTACTTCAGGCCGGGGTACAGCGGGAACTTCTCGGCGAGCGCGGCGACCCGGGCCTTCAGGCCGTCCGCGTCGTAGGACGGCTTGAGGGCCGAGGCGATGATCTCGGCGACCTCGGTGAAGTCCTCGGCGCCGAAGCCGCGGGTGGCCAGGGCCGGGGTGCCGATCCGCAGGCCGGAGGTGACCATCGGCGGCCGCGGGTCGTTGGGGATGGCGTTCCGGTTGACCGTGATGCCGATCTCGTGGAGCCGGTCCTCGGCCTGCTGGCCGTCCAGCTCGGAGTTGCGCAGGTCCACCAGGACCAGGTGCACGTCGGTGCCGCCGGACAGGACGGAGACGCCCACCTCGGTGACGTCGGGCTGGACCAGGCGCTCGGCCAGGATGCGGGCGCCCTCCAGGGTGCGCTGCTGGCGCTCCTTGAACTCCTCGCCCGCCGCGACCTTGAACGAGACCGCCTTGGCCGCGATCACGTGCTCCAGCGGGCCGCCCTGCTGGCCCGGGAAGACCGCCGAGTTGATCTTCTTGGCGAGCTCCTGGGTGGAGAGGATCACACCGCCGCGCGGACCGCCGAGGGTCTTGTGCGTGGTGGTGGTGACGACGTGGGCGTGCGGCACCGGGTTCGGGTGCAGGCCCGCGGCGACCAGACCGGCGAAGTGCGCCATGTCGACCATCAGGTACGCGCCGACCTCGTCCGCGATGCGGCGGAAGGCGGCGAAGTCCAGCTGGCGCGGGTAGGCGGACCAGCCGGCGACGATCAGCTGCGGCTTGGACTCCTTGGCCAGGCGCTCGACCTCGGCCATGTCCACGACACCGGTGTCGTCCACGTGGTACGGGACCACGTTGTAGAGCTTGCCGGAGAAGTTGATCTTCATGCCGTGGGTCAGGTGACCGCCGTGCGCCAGGTTCAGGCCCATGATCGTGTCGCCCGGCTTCAGCAGCGCGAACATCGCGGCGGCGTTCGCCTGCGCACCGGAGTGCGGCTGGACGTTCGCGGCCTCGGCGCCGAAGAGCGCCTTGATCCGGTCGATCGCGATCTGCTCGACCACGTCGACGTGCTCGCAGCCGCCGTAGTAGCGGCGGCCGGGGTAGCCCTCGGCGTACTTGTTGGTCAGGACGGAGCCCTGTGCCTCCATGACCGCGACCGGAGCGAAGTTCTCCGAGGCGATCATTTCGAGCGTGGACTGCTGGCGCAGGAGCTCGGCGTCGACGGCGGCGGCGACGTCCGGGTCCAGCTCGTGGAGGGAGGAGTTGAGAAGCGACATCAGGTGGTCCCTTGGGGTCTCAGTTGCCGGAGAACTCGGTGTACTCGTCGGCGGAGAGCAGGTCCTTCGGCTCCTCCGCGACGCGTACCTTGAACAGCCAGCCGCCTTCGAACGGAGCGGAGTTGACCAGCGACGGATCGTCCACGACGTCCTGGTTGAACTCCGTGATCACACCGGTCACCGGGGAGTACAGGTCGCTGACCGACTTGGTCGACTCCAGCTCACCGCAGGTCTCGCCCGCGGTCACCTCGTCGCCGACCGCGGGAAGCTGCGCGTAGACGACGTCACCGAGCGCGTTGGCCGCGTGCTCGGTGATGCCGACCGCGGCCACACCGTCCTCGGCGGGCGACAGCCACTCGTGCTCCTTGCTGTACCGCAGCTGCTGGGGGTTGCTCATGGTCTGAATTCTCCTGTACGCGGGGAGTGCGGATGAACGATGGTCTTACGGTGTGAGACGGGACCGCGTCACGTACGCGGCACCGGCCGGGTCCTACGGTTCTACTTCTTGCGCTTGTAGAAGGGGAGCGCCACGACCTCGTACGGCTCGTGGCTGCCTCGGATCTCCACCGCGACTCCGGCGGTGCCCGGCTCGGCGTGCGCCGCGTCGACGTACGCCATGGCGATCGGCTTGCCCAGCGTGGGGGAGGGGGCGCCGGAGGTGACCTCGCCGATGACCTCGCCGCCGGCGACGACCGGGAATCCGGCGCGCGGCACCCGGCGGCCCTCGGCGACCAGGCCGACGAGCTTGCGGGGCGGGGCGGTCTCGGCGCGCTCCGCGGCGGCCTCCAGCGCCTTGCGGCCGACGAAGTCGCCGTCCTTCTCGAACTTCACGACCCGGCCGAGCCCGGCGTCGAACGGGGTCAGCGAGGTCGTCAGCTCGTGCCCGTACAGCGGCATGCCCGCCTCCAGGCGCAGCGTGTCACGGCAGGACAGGCCGCACGGGATCAGGCCGTGCGCGGCGCCCGCCTCGGTGAGCGCCTTCCACAGCTGCTCGGCGTGGCCGGGCGCGACGAACAGCTCGAAGCCGTCCTCGCCGGTGTAGCCGGTACGGGCGATCAGCGCGGGGACCCCGGCGACGGTGCCGGGCAGACCGGCGTAGTACTTCAGGCCGTCCAGGTCGGCGTCGGTCACCGCCGCGAGGATCGCCGGGGACGCGGGGCCCTGCACGGCGAGCAGCGCGTACGCGTCGCGGTCGTCGCGGACCTCGGCGTCGAAGCCGGCGGCGCGCGCGGTCAGCGTGTCCAGGACCAGCTGGGCGTTGCCGGCGTTGGCGACGACCATGTACTCCGTGTCCTGGAGGCGGTAGACGATCAGGTCGTCCAGGATGCCGCCGTCCTCGGCGCAGATCATCGTGTAGCGGGCCCGGCCGGTCGAGACCGTGCCGATGTTGCCGACCAGCGCGTAGTTCAGCAGGTCCACGGCCTGCGGGCCGGTGACCGTGATCTCGCCCATGTGGGACAGGTCGAAGAGGCCGGCCTTCGTGCGGACGGCGTTGTGCTCGTCGCGCTCGCTGGCGTAACGCAGCGGCATGTCCCAGCCCGCGAAGTCGGTCATCGTGGCGCCCAGCGAACGATGCAGGGCATCGAGGGCAGTGTGGCGGGGGGTGCTGCTCATGAAACGGACTCCCAGGGCATGACGACGGCGAGGACGATCCCTCCCCATCTGTCATCGGAACCTGAGAGGTTCGCCGAGAGACCCCGCGGGGGTCCGGCTTGCACCTTGGGTGGAGCCGCAGGGCGGCTCGCTTTTCAGATCTGCCTCATCCACGCGGTACGGGGCCTGAGAGATTCAAGGGAGGATCTTGCTCCTTCGGCGCCCGGCACGGTGACCGGGACTCTCCCGCGCGGATTCAAGCGGCCTGTATGCAGTTGGCGGGGTCATCATCGCACGCATTCCGGGGGAGCGGGGCCCCGGCACCGGTGGGGCCCGTCACGCTTCCGCGGCGGGTCGGACGGTTGTGCCGCATTACCTTTTCTTTACACTTCCGGGGTAGGTACCGATCCTGCACGCGTCGGCCGTACGGCCAGGGGGAGGCGATGACGTTGCGCTACGCGACGACCGCGGGAACCACGAGCACCGCGCTGCCCGCGCAGTCCGGCTCACCGCCCCGGCGGGCGGTGGGCACGCACCCGCCCGTCGTCCGCGACCTGCGCGGCCGGGCCGGGCGCGGTCCGCGCGCCCTGTGCTTCGCCGCCGGGGACGTCGTGGTCGTCTCCGGGCTTCCCGGCAGCGGCAAGTCCACGCTGATCTCCCGCACCGCCCCGGCGTACGCGGTCGACTCCCAGGACACCCGGGACCGCTGGGCCCGCCGGATGCCCCGCTTACTCCCGTACGTCCTCTACCGCCCGCTCGTCCGCCTCTCCCACTACCGGGGCCTGCGGCGGGTGCTGCGCTCCGGCGCCTTCGTCGTCGTGCACGACTGCGGGACGCAGAGCTGGGTCCGCGCCCTGCTCGCCCGCCATGCCCGGCGCCGGGGCGGCGTGCTGCGTCTGGTCCTGCTCGACGTCTCCGCCCGGACCGCGCGCGAGGGCCAGCGCGAGCGCGGCCGGGGCGTCTCCGCGTACGCCTTCGCCCGGCACCGCAGGGCCGTGGGGCGGCTGCTGCGCGACACCGAGGCGGGGCTGCTGCCGCGGGGCTGCGGCTCGGCGGTGCTGCTGGACCGCGAGGCGGCCGGGGCGCTCACGCGCATCACGTTCGCAGACGCACAGACCGACGGCTGAAAACGGACCGTCCAACGGCCGGACAGTAGCCGGGCACCAGCGGTTTCCGGACAGCCCCGGGGAGCGACGGACGTCCGGGGAGGCCGTACCCTCTTGCTGCACGGCAACGGGGCGAGAGGGAAGCAGTGGACATTCCGGCACAGGCCGGGAGCCTGCCGCAGGGCGGCTGGCCGGCCAATGAACTCGAAGAGGTGCTGGGCGCCTCGCTCGGCACCCCGGAGGCGGGCGGCCGCCTGCTGGAGGTGCTCGGCCGCAGCCACGTCTGGGTGCCCTTGCCCAACGGCGGCGGACCCGGCGCCCGGGACCTCGACCTGCCCGCGATGGAGATCGACGGCGCCGCGTACGTCCCCGTCTACAGCTCCGAGCACCAGTTCCTCACCTGCGTCGGCGACCGGATGTCCTTCACCATCGCCCCCGCCGTCGAGTTCGCCCGCGGGCTGCCCCCGCAGCTCGGCATCGCCGTCAACCCCGGCGGCGCCGTCGGCCTGCCGCTGCCCCCGCCCGCCGTCGCCGAGCTGTGCCGGGCCGGGCGCACCCCGCTCGACGGCCCGGCGACCGGGGGCCGGGTCCGGCTGTACGAGCCGGACTGGAAGGAGGAGCCCGTCGACTTCCTGGCCGCCGCAGCCGGCGAGTTCCAGGAGAGCGGCGTCGTCAGCACCGCCCGCCGGGTCCTGGCCAGCATCGAGGGCGACGACCCCGTGCTCTTCGTCGGCGTCGAGTTCGCCACCTGGGACGGCGCCGGACAGAGCGCCCCGATGGAGGCCCTGGGCCGGGCACTGGGCCGCGTCGCGGTGCCGTGGCCGGTCAACCTCGTCCTCCTCGACGTGGCGCAGGACCCGGTCGCCGACTGGATGCGCGAGCGGGTGCGGCCCTTCTACACGCGCGCCCCGCAGTGACGGGACGGCCGCGGCGTCAAGCCGGTGACAGCGCGGCCGCATAAGCTGGTTTGATGGCTGAAGGCCGATGCCCGGTGGCCGAAGCAGAGGATCTACGAGGGGCGGGACCAGGGTGAGTGCGTCAGGCACCGCGGCGGCCGGTCAGGTCGAGCACATGCTGCGACAGGTCGCGCCCGGGCGCTACGACGCGTACGAGGCGCTGCTCCGGGCCCTGGCATCCGGCCGGGTCTGGATGCTCCTGTGGCACGGCCGCCCCGGCGCCCCCGACGCCCAGTACGGGAACATGGAGGTCGACGGCCTCGGCTACGCCCCGTGCGTCACGTCCCCCCAGGAGCTCACGGCCAGCGGCTGGAGCCGGGACCACGAGGTCGTCGCCGGACTGGACATCGCGCGCTCCCTCTACCCCGACCGCTGGGGCGTCTGGCTCAATCCGCACGCCCCGGGCGGCGGTGTCGGCGTCCCGTGGCTGGACCTGCGCCGCATCGCGACCGGCCTCGACCGGATGCCCGCCGGGCCGCTGCGCATCAGCGAACCCGCCGTCGACATCCCGCAGTTCTACGCCCAGCTCACGCAGAACGCCCACCACACCCCCGCGATCCGCTCGCTGCGCCGCGCCTGGGTGCAGCCCGCGCTCGGCGTCCCG
Organism: Streptomyces sp. NPDC052299; assembly: GCF_040679335.1. Lineage (NCBI taxonomy): Bacteria > Bacillati > Actinomycetota > Actinomycetes > Kitasatosporales > Streptomycetaceae > Streptomyces > Streptomyces sp. NPDC052299. The sequence goes on from NZ_JBFAUP010000006.1 coordinate 384,379, forward strand.
TACCTCGCCGTCGGCCTCGATCTGTACGACACGAGCCGGCCGTCCGTCGACGCGGTGCGCGCGATGATGCGGCAGTCGGTCGGCGCCGTCCCCGAGGGCCTGCCCGTCTCCACGGTCGCGATGTCCGACGAGTACGACCCGGTCGCGATGTGGCTGCGCGTCAACTCCCGTCCCTTCTACGACCGCGAGGCGCACGCCGCGCCCGGTTACGGCTACCCCCAGGCGCCCGCGTACTGATTCCGCGTCAGACCCCGGCTAATCGGGGGCATTGGGGCACTTCGGCGTTCGTGCGCGAAGTGTTCGTTATCGCTGATTTGCGACCGACAGGCCCGATTGCCGATCCCGGCTGTTCGGATACCGGAAGCATTCAGACGTCATCACGTTTGAGCAAACATTCCCCGTCAGGTCTGGCGGGTGTGCGCGAAGTGGCTGAAGACTCCCACGCAACTAGCTACGTACGAGCCGCTACCGCGGCGGTCACGGGCCGGCCACCGCCGGCCGAGAGGGGTCTCCAGCGCGATGACGGCACCTATCGAGACCACCAGGGCGGATGCGCGGCCCGAAGCGGTGCTGGAAGGCGCGGGCCGCAAGGAGATCGAGGGCCGTTCGCTCGGCCGCATCGCCTGGACCCGGTTCAAACGGGACAAGGCCGCCATGGCCGGTGGCATCGTTGTCGTCCTGCTGATCCTGACCGCGGTGCTCTCCAAGCCGCTCCAGTCGCTGCTGGGGCTCGACCCCAACGCGTTCAACCAGAGCCTGGTCGACCCCGTCATGCTGGCGCCCAAGGGAAGCTTCGGCGGGATGAGCTGGGACCACCCGTTCGGCGTCGAGCCGCAGACCGGCCGCGACATCTTCGCGCGCATCCTCGAAGGCTCCTGGGTCTCGCTCGTCGTCGCCGTCGGCTCCACCCTGCTCTCCGTCGCCATCGGCGTCGTCATGGGTGTCGTGGCCGGGTTCTACGGCGGCTGGGTGGACAGCCTCATCAGCCGGCTGATGGACACCTTCCTCGCCTTCCCGCTGCTGCTCTTCGCGATCTCCATCTCCGCCTCCCTCCAGGGCAACGCCTTCGGGATGGAAGGGCTCACGCTGCGGATCGCGGTCCTGATCTTCGTGATCGGCTTCTTCAGCTGGCCGTACATCGGCCGCATCGTGCGCGCGCAGACGCTGTCGCTCCGCGAGCGCGAGTTCGTGGAGGCCGCCAGGTCGCTGGGCGCCCGCGGTCCGTTCATCCTCTTCCGCGAGCTGCTGCCCAACCTCGTCGCGCCGATCCTCGTGTACGCGACGCTGCTGATCCCCACGAACATCCTCTTCGAGGCGGCCCTGTCCTTCCTGGGCGTCGGCATCGCCCCGCCGCAGGCGTCCTGGGGCGGCATGCTCACGCAGGCGGTCGACCTCTACGAGGTGGACCCGATGTTCATGGTCATTCCCGGCATGGCGATCTTCATCACCGTGCTGGCCTTCAACCTGCTGGGGGACGGGCTGCGTGACGCACTCGACCCTCGTGGCAAGTAAACGCGGCAGTGCCGCACAGGACTAGCGAGGGGGCTTTCCTCAGCATGCAGAACAGAAAGACAGCGGCGCTCATAGCCGTCGCGATCGCGGTGTCGCTGGGCGCCACGGCGTGCAGCAAGGACTCGGACGGCGGCAGCGGCAAGGGCGGCGGCGGCAGCAGCGCCAAGGCCGACGCCGGTCTGACGAGCATCGTCAACGCCAGCGACAAGAAGGGCGGGACGGTCACCTACGAGCACACCAGTGGCCCGGACTCCCTCGACCCCGGCAACACGTACTACGGCTGGGTGCAGAACTTCTCCCGCCTGTACGCCCGTTCGCTGGTGACCTTCAAGCCGGCCGCCGGCAAGGACAGCCTCACGGTCGTCCCCGACCTCGCCACCGGCCTCGGCAAGGCGAGCGCGGACGCCAAGACCTGGACGTACACGATCCGCAAGGGCGTGAAGTTCGAGGACGGCTCCGAGATCACCTCGCAGGACGTCAAGTACGCCGTCGAGCGCTCCAACTTCGCGCCGGAGGCCCTGTCCAACGGCCCGACGTACTTCAAGGCGTACCTCGACGGCGGCGACAAGTACAAGGGTCCGTACAAGGACAAGTCCGCCGAGGGTCTGAAGTCCATCGAGACCCCGGACAAGTACACGATCGTCTTCCACCTCAAGAAGCCGTTCGCGGACATGGACTACCTGGCCGCGTTCTCGCAGACCGCGCCGATCCAGCAGAAGGCCGACACGGGCGCCAGCTACGTCCAGAAGATGGTCTCTTCGGGTCCGTACAAGTTCTCGGCGTACGACGAGAGCAAGGGCGCGACCCTGGTCCGCAACCCGGAGTGGGACCCGAAGACGGACCCGATCCGCAAGGCGCTGCCGGACCGGATCGAGCTGAAGTTCAACGTCAACCCCACCACCGTTGACGAGCACCTGCTCAACAATGAGACCACCGCGGACATCGCGGGCACCGGTCTGCAGTCCAAGACCCAGCCCAAGGTCCTGGCCAAGGCGTCGGAGAAGGCGAAGACGGACAACCCGTACGCCGGCGCCCTGCAGTACCTCGCGCTGAACGTCAACGTGAAGCCGTTCGACAACGTCGAGTGCCGCAAGGCCGTCCAGTACGCCGTCGACAAGCAGAGCATGGTCGACTCGATCGGCGGCTCGGTCAAGGGCGACCCGGCGAGCACGGTCATCCCCCCGACCGTCGCCGGCTACAAGAAGTTCGACCTGTACCCGACCGAGGGCAGCAAGGGCGACGCGGCCAAGGCCAAGGAGCACCTGGCCAAGTGCGGTCACCCGGACGGCTTCAAGACCACGCTGACGGCGCGCTCCGACCGTCCTGACGAGGTCACCGCCGCCACGCAGCTCCAGAACAGCCTGAAGGCGATCGGGATCACCGCCGAGATCAAGCAGTTCCCGGCGGACAAGTACTTCACCGACTTCGCGGGCGTTCCGGCCTGGGTCCACAAGAACAACGCGGGCATGATGATGATGGCCTGGGGCGCCGACTGGCCGACCGGCTTCGGCTTCCTCGACCAGATCGTCAACGGCTCGGCCATCAAGCCCTCCGGCGGCACCAACCTGATGGAGCTCAACGACAAGGGGATCAACGACCTCCTCGTCAAGGGCATCGGCACGGTCGACACCACGCAGCGCAACGCCACGTGGGGCGAGGTCGACCAGAAGGTCATGGAGAACGCCTCGGTCGTTCCCCTCTTCTACCGCAAGAACCTGCTCTACCGCCCGGACTCCGCGGCGAACGTCACCGTCACCGACGCGTACCTCGGCATGTACGACTACGTGCTCATGACGTCCACCAAGTAGCGCCTGTTCATCAAAAGCATCCCCTGAAAGGCAGGTGAAGGCGCCGGGCGGCGGGGTTACCCGCCCCACCCGCCCGGCGCCGCACGGCTGTGGCTGCGTATATCATCCGACGCGTATTCGCCGCGGTGTTGCTGCTGCTGGTGGTCAGCGCAGTCACGTTCGCGATCTTCTTCCTGGTCCCCCGCCTCGGCGGGCAGACCCTCGACTCCATGGCCGCCCAGTACGTGGGGAAGAGCCCGGACCCCGACGTCATCGCCGCGGTCAAGAAGAACCTGGGGCTGGACCAGCCCCTGTACCTCCAGTACTGGCACTTCATCAAGGGCATCGTGGTCGGCGCCGAGTACCAGTTCGGCCCGGACCCCGTCACCTGCAACGCCCCCTGCTTCGGTTACTCGTTCAAGACCCACACCGAGATCTGGCCGCAGCTCGTGGACCGGGTCCCGGTCACGCTCTCGCTGGCCGTCGGTGCCGCCGTCATCTGGGTCGTCTCCGGTGTCGCGATCGGCGTCGTCTCCGCGCTGAAGCGGGGCTCGCTCTTCGACCGCCTCTCCATGGGCGTCGCCCTCGCCGGTGTCTCGCTGCCGATGTTCTTCACCGGCCTGGTCGTCCTGGCGCTCTTCGGCAACGGGGAGTACGTGCCCATCACCGAGGACCCGGTCGCCTGGGCGGGCAGCCTGGTCCTGCCCTGGTGCACGCTCGCCCTGCTCTACTCCGCGCTCTACGCCCGGCTCACCCGGGCCGGGATGCTGGAGACGATGAGCGAGGACTACATCCGCACCGCGCGCGCCAAGGGCCTCCAGGAACGCAAGGTGGTCGTCAAGCACGGGCTGCGGTCCGCGCTCACCCCGCTGGTCACCATCTTCGGCATGGACTTCGCGCTGCTCCTCGGCGGCGCGGTCATCACCGAACGCGTCTTCTCCTTCCAGGGGCTCGGCGCCTTCGCGATCCAGGGCGTGACCACCGCCGACCTGCCCAAGGTGATGGGCGTGACGCTGGTCGCGGCCTTCTTCATCGTCATCTGCAACCTGCTGGTGGACCTCGTGTACGCCGCGATCGACCCCCGGGTGAGGCTCTCATGAGCGGCGTGACCAAGAAGGACTCCCAGACGGACGGGACCGTCCCGGCCCCGCGCCCGGGCGACGGCCGCCCGTTCCTCTCCGTACGCGACCTCAGCGTCCACTTCGACACCGACGACGGCCTGGTCAGGTCCGTGGACGGGGTCAGCTTCGACCTGGAGGCCGGCCGGACCCTCGGCATCGTCGGCGAGTCCGGCTCCGGCAAGTCCGTCACCTCGCTGGGGGTCATGGGGCTGCACACCTCGGAGCGGGCCCGCATCGGCGGCGAGATCTGGCTCGACGGCGAGGAGCTGATCGGCTCGGGCGCCGAGCGCGTACGACGGCTGCGCGGCCAGAAGATGGCCATGATCTTCCAGGACCCGCTGTCCGCCCTGCACCCGTACTACACGATCGGCGCGCAGATCGTGGAGGCCCACCGGGTCCACCACAAGGTCGACAAGAAGGCCGCCAGGAAGCGCGCCATCGAGATGCTGGACCGGGTCGGCATCCCCGAGCCGCACCGCAGGTTCGAGGACTATCCGCACCAGTTCTCCGGCGGCATGCGCCAGCGCGCGATGATCGCGATGGCCCTGGTCAACAACCCGCAGCTGCTCATCGCCGACGAGCCGACGACCGCCCTCGACGTCACCGTCCAGGCGCAGATCCTCGACCTGATCCGCGATCTGCAGAAGGAGTTCGGCTCCGCCGTCATCATGATCACCCACGACCTCGGCGTCGTCGCCGAGATCGCGGACGACATCCTCGTGATGTACGCGGGACGCTGTGTCGAGCGCGGCTCCGCCGAGAAGGTGTTCTACGAGCCCCAGCACCCGTACACCTGGGGCCTGCTCGGCTCGATGCCGCGGATCGACCGGGAGCAGACCGAGCGGCTGATCCCCGTCAAGGGCTCGCCGCCCAGCCTCATCAACGTCCCGCCGGGCTGCGCCTTCCACCCGCGCTGCCCGTACGCCGACGTGCCGCCCGACAACATCACCCGCACCGAGCGTCCGGAGCTGCGACAGGTCGGCGACGGGCACTTCTCCGCGTGCCACATGTCGCCCGAACAGCGCGACCGGATCTGGACCGAAGAGATTGCGCCGAAGCTGTGACTGAGCTGAACAAGAAGACTCCCGCGCCCGCCGCGGCCGGGTCGGACGGGTCCGGCCCCGAACCGCTCCTCAAGGTCGACGGCCTGGTCAAGCACTTCCCGATCACCAAGGGCGTGCTGAAGCGGAAGGTCGGTGCGGTCCAGGCCGTGGACGGGCTCACCTTCGACGTGCGCCCCGGGGAGACCCTGGGCGTCGTCGGCGAATCGGGCTGCGGCAAGTCGACCATGGGCCGGCTGGTGACCCGGCTGCTGGAACCGACCGGCGGCAAGGTCGAGTTCCAGGGCCGCGACATCACCCATCTGTCCGCCGGACGGCTGCGGCCGATGCGGCGCGACATCCAGATGATCTTCCAGGACCCGTACGGCTCGCTGAACCCGCGCCACACGGTCGGCGGAATCGTCTCGACCCCCTTCCGGCTCCAGGGCGTCAAGCCCGAGGGCGGCGTGAAGGCGGAGGTCCAGCGGCTGCTGGAGCTGGTCGGGCTCAACCCCGAGCACTACAACCGCTATCCGCACGAGTTCTCCGGCGGCCAGCGCCAGCGCATCGGCATCGCCCGGGCGCTCGCCCTGAAGCCGAAGCTGGTCGTCGCGGACGAGCCGGTCTCCGCGCTGGACGTGTCGATCCAGGCGCAGGTGGTGAACCTGCTGGACGACCTCCAGGACGAGCTGGGCCTGACGTACATGATCATCGCGCACGACCTGTCGGTGATCCGCCACGTCTCGGACCGGATCGCGGTCATGTACCTCGGCAAGATCGTCGAGCTGGCGGACCGCAAGTCGCTGTACGAGGCGCCGATGCACCCGTACACGAAGGCGCTGATGTCCGCGGTGCCCGTGCCGGACCCGCGCAGGCGCGGTGCCAAGAGCGACCGCATCCTGCTCAAGGGCGATGTCCCCTCGCCGATCTCGCCGCCCGCCGGCTGCCGGTTCCACACCCGGTGCTGGAAGGCGACCAAGGTCTGCGGGACGACCGAACCGCCGCTGCTCCGGCTGAAGACCGGGCACCAGGTGGCCTGCCACCACCCGGAGAACGGCGAGGACCAGGTGCCGGGCGACGCCCCGCTGGTCGCGGACGTCATCACGGTCCGGTCGGCGCCCGCGGAGGAGCCGGTGAAGGAGCCGGTGAAGGAGGCGCCCGTGACGGAGGCCCCGGAGGAGCCCGCGCCGGCCGCCGAGCCGTCCGAGCCCGCCCCGGACGGTACGAAGGAGTAGTACGGGCACAATTGCCCGGTGCTCACCGAACTGTTCACGCCCTCCGTCCAGCACGCGCTCGACATCGTGGGGATCTTCGTCTTCGCGATCTCGGGCGCTCTGCTCGCCGTACGCAAGAACTTCGATGTCTTCGGCATCGCGGTGCTCGCCGAGGTGACCGCGCTGGGCGGAGGGCTCTTCCGTGACCTGATCATCGGCGCGGTGCCGCCCGCCGCCTTCACGGATCTCGGGTACTTCACCACCCCGCTGCTCGCCGCCGGGCTGGTCTTCTTCCTGCACCCGCACGTGGAGCGCATCCAGGTCGGGGTGAACGTCTTCGACGCGGCCGGTCTCGGCCTCTTCTGCGTCACCGGCACGGTGAAGGCGTACGACTACGGGCTCGGCCTCACCTCGTCGGCGGCGCTCGGCCTGGCCACGGCGGTCGGCGGCGGCGTGCTGCGGGACGTCCTGGCCAACGAGGTGCCCTCGCTGCTGCGCTGGGACCGGGACCTGTACGCGGTGCCCGCCATGGTGGGCGCCACCATGATCGTGCTGTGCATCCGCTTCGACGCGCTCAACGCCCTGAGCAGCGGCGCGGCCGTGGTCACCGCGTTCGTCCTGCGGCTGCTCGCGCTCCGCTTCCACTGGCGGGCCCCGCGCGCCTACAACCGGCGCTCGGCGCGGGCGGACGAGGCGTGAACGACGCGGGCCAACAAAAAGCTACCGCTCAGTAATACAATCGGTGTACGGTGCCTCCATGGCACAGGCAACCATCGGGGACAGCGAGTTCGACCGGGACACCGCGGTCACCCTGCGCGAAGAGGGCGTCTACGACGCGGAGCTCTCGGCGGGCTGGACGATCATCCAGGCCGTCAACGGCGGCTACCTGCTGGCGATGCTGGGCCGCGCGCTCGGCGAGGCCCTGCCGCACGCGGACCCGTTCTCGGTCTCCGCGCACTACCTCACCGCCTCCGTGCCCGGTCCGGCGGTGATCCGGACCCAGACCGTCCGCACCGGCCGCACCCTCTCCACGGGTCAGGCGTCGCTCTTCCAGTACGCCGAGGACGGCACCGAGGTCGAGCGCATCCGTGTCCTCGCCACCTACGGCGACCTGGACGCGCTCAGCGACGACGTCCGCACCTCCGCGAAGCCGCCGGCCATCCCGCCGCGCGAGCACTGCCTCGGCCCCGGCGACGGGCCGGCGCCGATCCCGGGCAGCTCCGCGATCACCGACCGGCTCGACATCAAGCTGGACCCGGCGACCATCGGCTGGGCGATCGGGCAGCCCTCCGGCAAGGGTGAGATGCGCGGCTGGTTCGGTCTTGCCGACGGGCGCGACCCCGACGCGCTCTCCCTGCTGCTCACCGTGGACGCCCTGCCGCCGACCTCGTTCGAGCTGGGGCTCAAGGGCTGGACGCCCACCATCGAGCTCACCACGCACGTCCGCTGCCGCCCGGCCCCGGGCCCGCTGCGCGTCTCCATCACCACCCGCAACCTGGCGGGCGGCTTCCTGGAGGAGGACGCCGACGTCTGGGACAGCGCCGACCGCCTGGTCGCCCAGTCCCGCCAGCTCGCCCGGGCCCCGCGGGGCTGACCCGCCCGGCCCTTCCTCTCAGGCGCCCTGTGCCGGCTCGTCGAGCCAGTGCAGGGCGCCTAGTGCGATGAGCCGCAGCCGGCGCCCCGCCGTGCGGGCCACCCGCTCGTCGTCCCCCGGGCCCGCGTCCAGCAGGGCCGACGCGGTGATCACCATGTGGTCCACATAGAGGCCGCCGAGCATCAACAGGTCCTCCTCGGCCCAGCCCCGGAACTCCGGCTCCGCCGCGAGGGCCGCCGCCACCTCCTCGGCGAACAGCCGCAGCTGCGCCGCGATGGCCTCGCGGACCGGGCCGACCCCGCCGTGCTGCTCCCGCGCGATGAAGCGGAAGTGTGCGGGCTGCTCCCGTACGTGACGCCGTATCAGCTCCACGCTGCGGTCGAGCCGGAGCTCGCTGTCGCCGGTCTCGGCGAGTATCGCGCCGATCATGCCGTGCAGGCTGCCCAGGGTCTGCTCGACCAGGGCGACCCCGAGTGCGGGCACGCTCGCGAAGTGCCGGTAGAAGGCCGTGGGTGTGATGCCGGCCGCCCGGGTCACCTCGCGCAGCCCGAGGCTGCTCAGGCTCTGCTCCTCCAGCAGGCCGAGGGCCGCGTCCAGCAGCGCCTGGCGCGTGCGCAGCTTCTGGTGCTGGCGGACCCCCGCCGTGTGACTCATGCCATTCAGTAAACAACTGTTCTCCGGGGTGGGGAAGGGGCACCCGGGTTTAGACTCAAGAGTCAGTGAACAGTCGTACTCTCAATGGTCCGTCCGCACGGAAAGGCCGAACATGATCGTCCTCGTCGCCGCCCTGCTCCTGCTGGGGATCGTGCTGGGAGCGGTGGCCCAGATCCCGCTTCCGCTGTCGCTCGTCCTCGGCGCCCTCATCGGCTGCTGGCTGCTGGTCTTCGCCGTACGCGAGCGGGCGCGGGGGTCCCGGTGAGCGCGCCGGTCCAAGCCGCCCCGCGCTCCCGCCGGGACGCCGACGGCCTCGCCGTCGCCTCGTTCGTGCTCGGCCTCGTCGGCCTGCTGGTGATGAACCTCCTGCTGGGCCCCGCCGCCATCGTGATGGCCCTCGTGGCCCTGGCCCGCTCCACCACCCGGCGCGCCCGCGCCTTCCTCGGCCTCGCGCTCGGGGTCGCCGACCTGGTGGTCCTCGCCTTCCTGGTCACCGGAAACGGCCTCGTCTCCTGGGGCCTCGGCGGCTGACCCGCACCGCCGCACGCGGTGCGCGGGCCGTGGGACCCCATGCGCCCGCCGTACGCCCCGCCGCGGGCTCGTAGAATCGAGCCCACCATGGCTTACCTCGACCACGCCGCGACCACGCCGATGCTTCCCGAGGCGATCGCGGCGATGACCGCGCAGCTCGCCGTCACGGGCAACGCGTCCTCACTCCACGCCGCCGGGCGCCGGGCCCGCCGTACCGTCGAGGAGTCCCGGGAATCCCTCGCCGACGCCCTCGGCGCCCGCCCCAGCGAGGTGGTCTTCACCTCGGGCGGCACCGAGGCGGACAATCTCGCGGTGAAGGGCCTGTACTGGGCCCGCCGCGACGCCGACCCCCGCCGCACCCGGGTCCTCGCCAGCCCCGTCGAGCACCACGCCGTCCTCGACGCCGTCGACTGGCTGGCCGCCCACGAGGGCGCGACCGTCGAATACCTCCCCGTCGACCGGTACGGGCGCGTCCACCCCGAGGCGCTGCGCGAGGCGGTCCTGCGTGACCCCGGCGACGTCGCGCTGATCACCGTCATGTGGGCCAACAACGAGATCGGCACGATCCTGCCGGTACGCGAACTGGCCGAGGTGGCCCGCGAGTTCGACATCCCGATGCACGCCGACGCGGTCCAGGCGTTCGGGCAGCTCGACGTGGACTTCGGGGCCTCCGGGCTCGCCGCGATGACCGTCAGCGCGCACAAGATCGGCGGCCCGACGGGGGTCGGCGCGCTGCTGCTCGGCCGTGATCACACCCCGGTGCCCGTGCTGCACGGCGGCGGCCAGGAACGCCACGTCCGCTCCGGCACCCTGGACGTGGCGGGCATCGCCTCCTTCGCGGTCGCCGGGAGGATCGCGGCCGACCGGCGCGAGGAGTTCGCCCGGGAGACCGGCGCGCTCCGCGACGAGCTGGCCGCCGCCGTCCTGGCGGAGGTTCCCGACGCGCTGCTCGGCGGCGACCCGGCACCGGGCGGCCGTCTCCCGGCCAACGCGCACTTCACCTTCCCCGGCTGCGAGGGCGACTCGCTCCTGCTGCTCCTGGACGCCCAGGGCATCGAATGCTCCACCGGCTCCGCCTGCACCGCCGGGATCGCCCAGCCCAGCCATGTGCTGCTCGCCACGGGCACCGATCCGGACCTGGCCCGGGGCACCCTGCGCTTCTCGCTCGGCCACACCTCGACCGGGCAGGACGTCCAGGATGTCGCCCGCGCGATCGGCCCGGCGGTGGAACGGGCGCGCTCGGCGGGGCTGAGCTAAGCCTTGCCGGTCCTCCCGGACGTGGCCGCGCGGCGGACCAGCTCCATGTAGCGGTCCCAGTCCCAGCCGCGGCCCGGGTCCGTGTGGTCGGCGCCCGGGACCTCCACGTGCCCGATGATGTGCTCACGGTCCAGCGGGATGCCGTACCGCCCGCATATCGCCGCGGTGAGCTTCGCCGACGCTCCGTACATCGCGGCGGTGAAGTCCTGCGGGCGCTCCACGAAGCCCTCGTGCTCGATGCCCACGCTGCGTTCGTTGTACGAGCGGTTGCCCGCGTGGAACGCCACGTCCAGCTCGCGGATCATCTGCGTCACGTGTCCGTCCTTGCGCACCACGTAATGCGCCGCCGCCCGGTGCCCCGGGTCCTGGAAGGCGCGGACCGCGCTGCCGAAGCTGCCCTGCGTGACGTGGATGACCACGCGGTCGATGCCGTAGTCGTCGGGGCGGTCGGCCCGCCGCCAGTTCGCCTCCGAGGCGGCCACCCACTTCGCCCCCGCGTAGTCCACCGCCCCCGGTGTGCGCGGCTTCTCCACGCCCGGCAGCCGCCACCAGGCCCGCTTCAGCCGGTCCCGCGCCAGCGCCGCCGTGCCCACGGCCGTGACGGCGCCCCCGATCAGCACCGAGCGCCGGCTGATCCCGGTCCCGGTGCCGTCGCCGTCCGTCCCCTTGGTCCCCATGTGACGGACAACGCTTATCCGCGAGCTTTCGGTTCCCGCCCCCACGTACCCTGGTGGGGCTATGACTGAGACTCCCCAGCGCCCCCTCCGCGTGCTCGCCGCCATGTCGGGCGGTGTCGACTCCGCCGTCGCCGCGGCGCGCGCCGCCGAGGCGGGCCACGACGTGACCGGTGTCCACCTCGCCCTCTCCGCGAACCCGCAGTCCTTCCGGACCGGCGCCCGGGGCTGTTGCACCATCGAGGACTCCCGGGACGCCCGCCGCGCCGCGGACGTCATCGGCATCCCCTTCTACGTCTGGGACCTGGCGGAACGCTTCCGCGAGGACGTCGTGGAGGACTTCGTCGCCGAGTACGAGGCGGGGCGCACCCCCAACCCGTGCCTGCGCTGCAACGAGAAGATCAAGTTCGCCGCGCTCCTCGACAAGGCCCTCGCGCTCGGCTTCGACGCGGTGTGCACCGGCCACTACGCCACCGTGGTCACCGGCGCGGACGGCAATCGGGAGCTGCACCGCGCCTCGGACATGGCCAAGGACCAGAGCTATGTGCTCGGCGTCCTGGACGAGCGCCAGCTCGCCCACGCGATGTTCCCGCTCGGCGACACCCTCACCACCAAGGACGAGATCCGCGCCGAGGCGGAGCGCCGGGGCCTCGCGGTCGCCAAGAAGCCCGACAGCCACGACATCTGCTTCATCGCCGACGGCGACACGCAGGGCTTCCTGGCGGACCGCCTCGGCGGCAAGGCGGAGGGCGACATCCTGGACGAGTCCGGTGCGAAGCTCGGCACCCACGAGGGCGCCTTCGGCTTCACCATCGGCCAGCGCAAGGGCCTGCGCATCGGCCACCCGGCCCCCGACGGCAAGCCGCGCTACGTCCTGGACATCTCCCCGGTGAACAACACGGTGACCGTCGGCCCCGCCGAGGCCCTGGACGTCACCGCGCTCACCGCGATCAGGCCCCGCTGGTGCGGAACCCCTCCGTCCGGCCCTGGCACGTACACCGCCCAGCTCCGCGCCCACGGCGGCGAGACCGAGGTGACCGCCGAGCTGACCGACGACACCCTGCACGTCACGTTCACCGAGCCGGTCCGGGGCGTCGCCCCCGGCCAGGCGGTCGTGCTGTACGACGGCACCCGCGTGGTCGGCTCCGCGACGATCGCGACGACGGTACGCCGGGAGCGCGCGGCGGCGAGCTGACGAGCCGGGGCTGGCACGCCCGGTGCCGGCGTCATAGGCTGCACGTGCGGATCGTCCGCATGCGGTGTACGTACGACGGGGCCAGCCTCCCCGTCCTGTCGGGAGGCCGAGGGTGCTACTGCGTTTCCGGGTGGCCAATCACCGCTCGATCCGCGATGAGTGCGAGCTGTCGCTCATCGCGGCGGAGCATGGTGACGGCAACGGCCGCGTGACCGGGCTCCGTCACGGCGGGCACGACGTATCGGCCCTGCCGGTCCTGGGCATCTTCGGCTCCAATGCCGCAGGCAAGAGCAACATGCTCAGCGCGCTGTCCGACATGCGCCATGCGGTCCGCACGTCGTTCGCCGACTGGACGAAACTGTCCGGTGTGCCCCGCGCGCCCTTCAAGCTCGACCCCGCGTGCGCGGAGGAGACCAGCCTGTACGAGGTCGACCTCTCACTCGGCCGCACTGGCACCCGCTTCACGTACGGCTTCGAGCTTTCTGACGAGCGCGTCGAGGCCGAGTGGCTACATGCCTACCCGGGGGGCGAGCGGGAGACCTGGTTCGACCGTGAAGCCGGCCGCCCCGATGCCGAGGGTGGGGAGTTCGTCTTCGAGGGCGATGGCTACAAGGGGAATCACGAACTCCTGGTGTCCGTCACTCGGCCCGATTCCCTGTTCCTCTCCACCGCTGCCACCCTGAACGACCCCCAGCTCTCCGCGCTGCACCGGTGGTTCCTGGACAACCTGTGGTTGGTGACGCCCGGTGAGGACGTCGGACACCGCACCAGGTGGACCCTGGACCTCATCGAACAGAACGCGAAGGACGGCTACCGCGAGCGAGTTCTGCACCTGCTGGCCGCCGCCGATCTCGGTGTCACCGGCATGGAGGTCGACCCGGAGACCGGAGCGGTCAGACTCAGGCACCGCACTGGAGCCGGAGTCGACATCCCTCTGGACTTCCTCACCGAAGAGTCCTTCGGCACACACGCCTGGTTCGCCTTCCTCGGGCCGATGTTCACCGTGCTCGACAAGGGCGCGGTGCTGCTCGTGGACGAGCTCGACTCCTCCCTGCATCCGACTTTGGCGGCGGAGGTCGTACGGATCTTCCAGGATCCGAAGGCCAACCCGCGCAATGCGCAGCTGATCTTCACCACGCACGATGCCACTCTCCTGGGCAGCGCGGTGCTGGACCGGCCGCTCGGCCGTGACCAGGTCTGGATCGCGGCCAAGGACAGGTCGGGCGCGACGGAGATCTATCCGCTCACCGCAGCCCACCCGAAGGACGGCGAGAACCTGGAGCGGGGCTATCTGCGCGGGCGCTATGGCGGGGTGCCCCGCGTCAGCGCGGGCGAGATCGCCCGCGAACTGTCCTGGCAGGAGGAGAAGGCGACAGCGTGAGTACGCGGGGCGGGCAGCAGGGACAGCAAGGTGTCGCGGGGCAGGCTGAAGAGCCTCCCCGGCGGAAGCGTAAGAGCCGCAAGGGCGAGGAGAAGCCTCTCGTGGCCCCCGCACCCCCGCCGCCGGCCGATACACGGGCGCAACGGGTGCTGTACGTCGGCTGCGAGGGCGAGTCCACCGAGCCGGACTATCTCAACTACCTCAACGAACGCTTCGGTGACGGCAGCCTCACTGGCGGACGGCGGTTCCGCATCCAGCCAGTGTTCGCCAAGAACGGTCTGACGCCCGCCCGGGTGGTGGCAAAGGTCCAAGAAATGGCGGAGGAGGACGAGGCATGGGCCCTCTTCGACCGGGACCAGCACCACGACATCCCCGAGGCATTGGACCTGGCGGCTGAGAAGGGCACTGAGGTCTGCTTCTCCCACCCCTCGTTCGACCTGTGGCTGCTGCTTCACTTCCAGGCGTTCGGTGGCAGTCGCAACGGAAACAGCAAGGACGTGGTAGACGCGCTGCGGCAGGCGGACCCGGCCTTCAAGAACTTTGACAAGCGTAATGACAAGAGCGTCAAGGACGGACGCCGCGAAGCGCTGAAGAATAAGGAGACCGCCGCCGTGCGCCATGCGCGGAGCATGGTCGGCCAGTGTGAGCACAACACATGCAAGGTGAAGTCCACCAGGAAAGACCGTTACCAGTGGGACGGTGCTCCGGAGCGCCCCGATCCACTGATCCCGGCTTCGGGCCACGCCGCCGACTGTCCGGTTCTGGGACGCGATCCGTCCACCGACGTCTGGCGGCTGCTCGTGAGTCTGGAGATCGTGGACGCCTGATCGCGTGGGAGCCCGCCGATCCCGCCATCTGTCCGCACCGGGTTCTCGGGGCGTTTACGCTTCCCCAAGCATCCCGATCTGCTCACTTTATGTACGAAGGAATGGCGCGTGGCCAGAATCACCCTGCCCCAGCTCGAACGGCACCTGTATTCGGCCGCCGACATCCTGCGCGGCCGGATGGACGCCTCCGAGTACCGGGACTACATCTTCGGGATGCTCTTCCTGAAACGGGCCTCGGACGAGTTCGAACCGGAATGGAAGCGGGTGTACCGCGAACACCTGGACCGGACGAAGGACGAGGCGAAGGCGCTGAAGCGGGCCAACGATCCGGACTCTTACAAGCGGGTCTTCTACGTGCCGCCCAGGGCGCGCTGGTGGAACGGCCCTCACTTCGACCCAGCGGCCCCGGCCAGTCCCGCGCCTGGTATCCAGACCCTCACCGACAAGGTCGGCGAGCGGCTCGACCAGGCGATGGTCGCGCTCAGCGAGGGCAACGAGCGCCTCGCCGGTGTGACCACACACATCAGCTTCAACGAGGTAGTCGGCACGAAGCCCCGCTTCACCGATGCCGAACTGGCTCAGCTGATTCGTCACTTCACGCTCTACCGGCTGCGCAACGAGGACTTCGAATTCCCGGACATGCTGGGTGCGGCCTACGAGTACCTGCTGGGGGAGTTCGCCGACTCGGCGGGGCAGAAGGGCGGGGAGTTCTACACCCCGCGCGCTGTTGTACGCATGATGGTCCGGCTCGTCGACCCGAAGGCCCAGGACTCCGTCTACGACCCCTGCGCCGGCTCCGGCGGCATGCTGATCGCGGCCCGCGAGCATGTGGAGGAGCACGGCGAAAACCCGACTCACCTCTCGGTCAACGGGCAGGACAAGAACGGCCCCTCCTGGTCCATGGCCAGCATGAACATGGTGCTGCACGGCATCCATGAGTTCGACCTCAAACACGGCGACACCCTCACCGAACCGCTGCACTTCCAGCCCGGGACCACCCAGCTGCGCCGGTTCACCAAGGTCCTCTCCAACCCGCCGTTCTCCCTGAACTATGACGCGTCCCTGGTCGCTGAGGCCGACAGGAACCACGGGAAGCGGATGAAGCACTGGGCGCCGGAGGGGGGCAAGAAGGCCGACCTCATGTTCGTCCAGCACATGGTGGCAGTGCTGGAGGAACGAGGCGTCGCGGCAATCGTCATGCCTCATGGGGTGCTGTTCCGGGGCGGCAAGGAACGCGATATCCGAGAGCAGCTCCTCAGAGACGACTGCATCGAGGCGATCATCGGCCTCGGTCCCAACCTCTTCTACGGCACAGGGATCCCGGCCTGTGTGCTGGTGCTCCGCCGCCCCCACCGCAAGCGCGCGGGACGGTCGGGCAGGGTGCTGTTCATCAACGCCGATCGGGACTTCACGGTGGGCCGGAACCAGAACGAACTCCGCCCGGAGCACGTCGAGAAGATCGTCACCACGTACCAGCGGTGGCGCCAGATCGACCGTTACTCGCGCGAGGTCGAGGTCGATGACCTCCTGGCAGCTGAGGCCAACCTCAATATCCGCCGATGGGTCGACAACTCGCCGCCCGCCGAACCCCAGGACGTGCGGGCGCACCTCTACGGCGGTGTGCCGGTGACCGAGGTCGCGGACCGGGCGAATCTATTCCGCTCGTTCGGTGTGGACCCGACGGAGCTTTTCGAGGTGCGGGACGGGGACCCGGGCTACTACGACTTCCTGCCGGAAGGACCCGAAGCGACGGCGGCGCGTATCCCGATGCTGGCGGCGATGAAGAAGTCCGAGCTCGACGAGGTGTACGGCGCTTGGTGGAAGGACCACGCACCGCTGTTCGCGAAGCTCGCGGCGGATCGTGAGCTGATGAAGCTGCGGAGCGGGCTCCTGGACTCATTCAAGCGGGACATCGGTGCCGTCGGCGTGCTCGACGAGTTCACGACGGCCGGCATCATCGCCGACTGGTGGGCCACCAACCGCTACGACATGAAGGCGCTGGCGGCGGGCGGATTCGAGCGGGTGCTGACCGGCTGGGTCGATTCGGTCGAGGCGATCGTCGAGCCGGTTATCCCTGACGACGACAATACGACCCGTAGGCCGACGGTCACGGCGGTGGACCGCCGCCGCGCCATGGACCAGCCGGTGGTGCGCGTCCTGATCCCGGAGTTCCTGGACGCGGTGACGGCGGCGGACAAGGCCGTCGCCGATGCGGATGTCGCGCACAAGACGGCGCTGGAGGCGCTGACCGAGGCGAAGGGGCCGGAACCGGCGGACGAGGACAGTGATGCGGAGGCCGATGAGCCCGCGGAGGACGTCGCACCCGTGGCCTCCCCGGAGAGGATCGCCGCGCTGACAGGTGAGGTCGCCGCGTGCAAGAAGGCCCTGGCGGCGGCCAGGAAGAAGCGGAAGGGCTTGGACGAGGTGTTTCTGCCTCAGCTACGGGCCGCGCGGGATGTGGTCAAGAGCGGGGAGAAGGACGGCCCGGAGCGGGTGGTCCTGGAGGTCTTGAACGCTGACCTCTCGGGGCGCCTGGACGCGGCTGCGGCGGGGCGACGGCGCGAGCTGGTGGCGGTGTTCCGCCGGTGGGCGGAGAAGTACGGGGTGTCGTTGAGGGACTTGGAGAGGGAGAGCGACGCGGCTGCGGACGAGCTGGGCATGTGGCTGAAGGAGTTGGGCTATGCGCGGTGAAGGTAGCCCTTCGGGCCTGGATCGCGTCTATCCTTCTGTGTTCCTTGGGTCGCTGCTCGGCGGGATTGAGTCGGGATGGAGCCCTGCGTGCGATTCTGCACCGCCGGCGATCGACGAGTGGGGCGTGCTAAAGGTCAGCGCTGTTTCCTCAGGACGATTCCTTGAGGGGGAAGCGAAACGTCTTCTTGAAGGGATGAGAGGGCGTCCGGATTTGGAAGTGCATCCCGGCGATGTTCTTCTGACGCGCGCGAATGGGGTTCGGTCTCTGGTGGGCATTGCTTGCCATGTATCGGGTTCCCGCGCTCAGCTTATGCTTTCCGACAAGACTCTGCGCTTGGTGCCGAAGCCTTCGACGGACCCGGCCTTCTTGGTGATCTTGCTCTCTTCTCAGGGGGTGCGGCGCCAAATTCAAATCCTTCTGAATGGAGGTACTGGGCAGAACAATATTTCGCAGGCAGATGTCCGGACCCTTCAGGTGCCGGAGGTGCCAATGGAAGTTCAGCGCCGGATCGTCGCTGTGCACTCTGCCTTCGAGCGGCGGATCGGCGTGTTGGAGCGGGAACTGGGCAAGCTCGATCTTCTCCGATGTGGCCTGCGCGACAGCGGTGTCTCTGGGCCGCTGTCGCGGCTTGGGGAGGTACTTGCTGAGAGGCCCAAGAACGGATACTCGCCGTCCGAAGTGGACGAGTGGACCGGCCTGCTGGCTCTAGGCCTTGGGTGTCTTACGGCCGGAGGATTCGTGCCCAAGCAGTTGAAGCGAATTCCCGACAGCCCCATGGCTCGCAAATTCACCTTGGTGGACGGTGACCTGCTCATGAGTCGCGCAAATACCCGTGATCTTGTTGGGCTCGCCGGTCGCTATCGGGATGTCGGACAGTCCTGTATCTATCCGGATCTCATGATGAGGCTACGCCCGGACGAGCGGCGTTGCCTCCCCGCATATTTGGAAATGGCCTTGGCTTCCAGTCCTGTTCGTGCGGCCATTCGATCCGGAGCTCGTGGAACCAGTGAGAGCATGGTCAAGATCAGTGCCGGAGTAGTGGAAGCGCTACACATCCCGCTACCCAGCCTGGAAAAGCAACGAGAAGTTGTCGAAGCATCTGCGCTTCTTGATAGCCGAATTGTCAAACAGCGAGCGGTGATAGCGAAACTGCGAACTGTTCAGCAGGGGGTATGCGAGGACCTGCTCGCGGGGGCGGGCGCCCTGGATCCGACTTCTCCAGTCAGCCGAGGGCAGGCTGTCCTGCCGCCGGCCTGAGCGCGAGCGCACGCATGCAGCCCCGGGGAGCCAGGATTCCAGCACATGCTCACCAGGCGAATGCCGCCCTGGCCGGTTCCGCCCCCGCCGGTAGAGTTCCACGTACACCCATACGGGTGCAGCGGGGCGTAAGGTGACGGGCGCGCGGGGAGGCCGGGCATGGGGCAGCCGGAGTACGACAAGACCGAGCGGCCGCTGACCAGGCAGTTGACGGCCATGGGGTGGACGCACCTCGAAGGCGGTCAGCCGCACGGCACGGTCACCGAGCCGGGCCCCTCAGGACGTCAGAGTTTCCAGGACGTCGTCTACGCGCAACGGTTCCGGGCCGCCGTGGCCCGGATCAACCCCGGCCCCCACGGCAAGACCTGGTTGTCCGACGCGCAGCTGGATCACCTCTTCGCCCGGGTGTGCGGTACGGCGCCGGGATTCGGCAGCCCGGGACGAGGTGTCGCGGGCAACCTGGACGTTACCGAGCTTCTCCGTAACGGGGTCAATGCCCGCACCGTCCCCGGCTGGACCAAGGGCGACCCGGAGCACATCAAGCTGGTCGACTGGGATGGCGAGTTCGAACACGGCAACGACTTCCTCGCCGTCTCGCAGTTCCGGGTGGAACGCAAGAACGCCGAACCCGTCATTCCGGACATCGTCCTGTTCGTCAACGGCTTGCCGTGGGTCGTCATCGAGTGCAAGGCGCCCCTGGTCTCCGCCCGGCAGGAACAGCGCGCGGCGCTGGACGCGGCCGTCGAGCAGGTCATCGGGTACGCCGGCGTGGATGCGCCGAAGCCCGTCGCGGAGTTCGTGCGCTTCGCCCAGGTGCTGATCGGAACGGATCGCGACCACGCGGAGCTCGGGACAGTCACTGCCGACTCGCTGCGCTTCGCTCCCTGGCGCACCACCCTGCCCGCCACCGAGGGGCAGGTGCGGGAGGAGACCGGCAGAGGCAGGAGCGCCACGCTGAGCGACCAGGACGTCCTGGTGGCCGGCGTGCTGAGGCCGGCACATCTGCTGTCCCTGGTACGGGACTTCACCACGCAGGCCGGCAGCGGTCCTCGAACCGTCAAGATCATCGGCCGCTACCCGCAGTTCAAGGCCGTCCACAAACTGGCGCAGCGCCTGCTGGAACGAGGCAGGAAGGTCGACGCCGGTGAGCCGGTTGACCAGCGGGGCGGAGTCGTCTGGCATACCCAGGGCTCGGGGAAGAGCCTCACCATGGCCTTCCTCGTCCGTCATCTCCGCAGCACACCCGGTCTCAAGGACCACAAGGTCGTCGTGGTGACGGACCGGCTCGACCTGGAGAAGCAGATCCGCGGGAGTCTCGCGGCGAGCAACCAGAAGATCTATCGTGCGTCCAGCGTGGCGCAGGCGCGCAGCTACCTCGCGGTACCCGTGCCCGACCTCGTACTCGTCACCCTGCAGAAGGCGCGCAGGGACGACACAGCGTACGACGGGAGGGAGGAGCGGCTTCCCGGCAGCGGTGACGACGGCCACGTACACAACAACGTGGAGAACCCGAGCTCCGACATCGTGGTCCTGATCGACGAGGCTCACCGAGGACAGGCCCTGTGGCAGCACGCGCGACTGCGCGCCATGCTCCCGAACGCCATGATGGTCGGCTTCACCGGAACCCCGATCCTCAGCGAGGACCGGAAGACCACCGAGGACATCTTCGGACCCTTCGCCGATCTCTACACCCTGCGTGACGCGGAGCGGGACGGTGCCGTGGTGCCGGTGCGCTACGAGGCGTACAGCGTCCCGTTGGAAGTGATCGAGAAGGCGGCGCTGGACGCCGAATTCGACGAGAAGGTGCCCGACGACCCCGAGGAACGCAACCGGGTCCTGGAGAAGTTCGCCCGGCGCAAGGAGATTCTCGAAGCGCCCTCCGTGATCGAGGCAAAGGCCGACTACATCTTGCGGCACTGGGCCAGGACCGCGCTGCCCGATCGCTACGGCGCGCAGCTCGCCACCGTGTCACGGCTGGCGGCGGTCCGCTACCGCGATGCTCTCCTGGCGGCACGTGACCGTCTGGTGGAACGCATCGACGCCCTCGAACCGGCAGACGTCCACGACCCGATGGCGGCCTTCGAGGCCGAAGGGGAGAGGCGTGAGCTGCTGGACCTGGTCGCTCACCGGGACCTCCTGCGGTCCATCGACGCCGCCGTCGTCATTTCCGAGGCCCAGCCGAACAGTGGTCGTAAAGACCCCGAGGCATGGAAGCGCTGGACCTCGAAGTCTCAGCAGGACGACTACATCGAGCGTTTCCAGAAGGGCCTGGGTGACCCGCTTGCCGCTGCCGAGGACCCCGCATGGAAGGTGTCCGCCCACGGGACATCGGCCTCCGGACTGGGCACGCCCGGCGGGATGAGGGAGGAGTGGCACGAGGACGGGCAGTCGCTGGACCTGCCGGTGGATGCGAGCGAGGAACCGGGCGAGGCGCCCATGGCCTTCCTGGTCGTGCAGTCGATGCTGCTCACCGGCTTCGACGCCCCCGTTGAGCAGGTGCTTTATCTCGACCGAGCCCTGACCGGCGCGGGGCTGCTCCAAGCAGTCGCCCGCACGAACCGCCCTTATGGGACGAAGCGCTGGGGGCAGGTCGTCGACTTCATCGGTATCGGTTCGGAACTCACCCGCTCGCTCGGGGAGTACGAGAAGGCGCACCTGCGCGAGCTGTACGGCTACGACACCTCTGTCGACCACCTCGACAGGGCAACCTTCACGGGTGCCCAGCCGGTCCGGGACCGGCTGCTGCTTCAGGCCGACGCCGCGGCTGAGGCCCTGCTCGCAGATCTGCGTACCCGTATCTCCGAATTCCTGGGCGGAGTGGGCATCGCCTCACTCGATGGGGAGGAGCAGCGCGAGGACCTGCTGGCCACGCTGGAGGACCCGCTGCTCCGCGCTGATTTCGACGAGCTCGCACGTGACTTCCTCACCGCCCTCAACGCCGTACTGCCACGGCCGGAGGCCCTGAAGTACGAGTTGTTGGCCCGCCTCATCGGTGAGGTCCAGTACCTGGCCCGTCGCCGCTACCTCGACGGGCGCGACGACTTCAGCCCGCGCCGCTACGGTGCCAAGATCCGGCAACTGATGGCACGACACCTGAAGGTGACGAAGATCGAGCAGCGGGTTCCCCCCGTCGACCTCACCGCACCGGACTTCATGGAGAGGGTCACTGCCAACAGCGACCCGCGCGCCCGCGTCTCCTACATGACCGGTTCGGTCAAGGTGCGCATCGCGGCCGAGATCGGCTCCGACCGGTCTCGCTACACCCGCTTCAGCCGACGTCTCGACGAGATCGTGCAGCAGATGGGGGACGACTTCGAGAAGGCTGCCGCCGAGCTTTCTCAACTGGTCGGCGACATGAACACGGACGGGGCCGAGGACACCAGCGCCGGCAGGGGACTCGATCCATTGACCGAGCGGCCTGTGCACGGGTTGCTGGTCCAAGAGCTGGTGCAGGGTGCAACAACTCCGCCCGGTGTCGATCTGGTAGCCGCGGCTCGCGCCCTCACCGCCGATATCGTCGGCCACGTGCGCTCCCCGGACATCGTGTACCTCCCGGACACCCGGGACCGGGTACGCAAGCACTTGCGCGACAGCGTGGAGAGGCACGTCGCCCTGGACTGGGAGGACACCGGTCCCCTCGCCGGGCTCCTCGTGGAATTGGCCGTGGAGCGGCGTGACGACTTCCTGCGGTACGGGGAGAGGAAAGGGCGCTGAGCGAGGGGCACCCCGCAGGGAATGCGTGTGGTCGGATGGTAGGAATGCCCTGTGAGTACTCCCGTTCGCCAGGCGATCGAGGCGCTCCTCGCGCCGGGGGAGTGGACGTGGGACGTCGTCGTGCGGCCCCGGCGTCGCACCCTGGGCATCGAGGTGGACGACGACGGGGACGTCCTGTTCGCCGTGCCACAGGACGCCGACCCGGCCGCCGTCGCGCAGGCTGTACGGGTCCGGCTGCCGCGCCTGGCCCGCGAGGTCCGGCAGAGGCGAACCAGGCCGGATGAGCCGGTCAAGGAACTTGTCGGCGGCACCGGTTTCAGCTACCTCGGCCGGAGGCACCGGTTGAAGCTCCGTGCCCCGGGGGAGGCCGGTCGCGTGAGGCTGCACCGAGGATGGCTGGAGCTGCCCCAGCCGCGCGCGGCCGACGATGGCGCGCGTTTGATCGTCCAGTGGTACGAGGCGTGCGGCACCCGGTGGCTTGCAGCGCGGCTGCCCTCATACGCGTCGCGTATCGGGGTGCCGACGCCCGGGGTCGAGGCCCGTGATCTGGGGCTCAGGTGGGGAGCACTGGGGCAGGACGGCACCATCACTGTGCACTGGGCGGTCATGCAACTGCCTCCGGCGTTGGTGGACCTGGTCCTGGTCCATGAACTCTGCCACCTGCGCGCACCCGGGCACGGGGCCGCGTTCCGTCGCCAGATGAGACTTGTTTTTCCGGACGTCGAAGCCCGCGAGAGACTGTTCGACGGCTCTGAGCCCGCGCTCTGGCGTGGAGCGGTGCGGTGACGCTCTCACCGTGGGAACTGCCGGCTCCCCCGCGCTGCCACGCCCGACCCCAGTACGGGCGTGGCAGCGCGGGGCCATTTCGTGGCGGGGCCACGGATATCAGGGTCCGCCACAGCGGCTCCCGCCGCATCCCGGCGCCATGTCAGCGCGCGATCAGCTCCGTGTCGTAGAAGCAGAAGTGGTCCTTGATGGCCGCCACTTCGGCCTTCGGCTCCTCGTACACCCAGACCAGATCCGCCGCCCCGGGCAGCGACCAGTAGGACGCGTCCCCCTTGAACGGGCAGTGGGTGCGGGTCTCCGACGGCGTCAGCAGCTCCGTGCGGACGTCCTCCGGCGGCAGGTAGTAGCGGACCGGGCAGCCGGTCTCGCGCAGGACGAGCGGACGGCGGCTCTCGGCGAGCAGCAGTCCGTCGCGTACCACGCGGACGTGCTCGGTTCCGGGCTCGACGGTGATGCGGTGTCCTCGGGTGGCAGTCATACCTCTCACAGCCGCTCCGGGCGCGGGATTCTTCCCCGGGCACGGGCCCGCGAGCGGCGGGCCGTACCGTGGCAGGCATGAACATCTGCGTCTTCCTCTCCGCCGCCGACCTCCCCGACCGCTACACCGTCCCCGCCCGCGAATTCGCCGAGCTGCTGGGGCGCGGCGGGCACACCCTGGTCTGGGGCGGTTCCGAGAGCGGCCTGATGAAGGTCGTCGCCGACGGGGTCCAGGAGGCGGGCGGCAGACTGGTCGGCGTCTCCGTGGACTTCCTGGCCGCCAAGGCGCGGACCAACGCCGACGAGATGGTCATCGCCCGCGACCTCGCCGAGCGCAAGGCGCTCCTGCTCGCGAAGTCCGACGCGATCGTGATCATGGTCGGCGGCACCGGAACGCTGGACGAGGCGACCGAGATCCTGGAGCTGAAGAAGCACGGCAAGCACACCAAGCCGGTCGTCCTGCTCAACACCGCCGGTTTCTACGACGGCCTGCGCGAGCAGTTCCAGCGCATGGAGGACGAGGGCTTCCTGCCCCTCCCGCTGACCGAGCTGGTCTTCTTCGCGGAGGACGGCGTCGGCGCCCTGGCCTATCTGGAGGAGTCGGCCGGCCTGCAGTGACGTGACGTACGGGGCCCGGGCGGCGGGTGCGACGATGGGGGCCATGTCCACTCACCTCATCACCGGTGCCGGTTCCGGCATCGGCGCAGCGGTCGCCCGGCGTCTCACCGAACGCGGGGACGACCTCGTCCTGCTGGCCCGCGACGCGGGCCGCGCCAAGGAGCTCGCCGCGCTCCACCCCGGCGCCCGCACCCTCGTCGGCGACCTGTCCAACCCGGACCGGCTCTCCTGGGCCCTCGCCCAGCAGACCGTGCCGGAACGGCTCGACTCGCTGCTGCACATCGCGGGCGTGGTCGAGCTCGGCCCGGTCGGTGAGCTGACCCCCAAGGCCTGGCACCACCAGCTCAACGCCAACCTCGTCGCCCCCGCCGAGCTGACCCGGCTCACGCTGCCCCAGCTCCGCGTCGCCCAGGGCCACGTCCTGTTCGTCAACTCCGGCGCAGGGCTCTCCGCGAGCCCCGAGTGGAGCGCGTACGCCGCCAGCAAGCACGGCCTGAAGGCGCTCGCGGACTCGCTGCGCCACGAGGAGCACGGCAACGGCGTCCGCGTCACGACCGTCTACCCGGGCCGCACCGCCAGCCCCATGCAGGAGAAGGTCCACCGGCAGGAGGGCAAGGAGTACGACCCCGCCCGCTGGATCGACCCCGAGTCCGTGGCGACCACCATCCTGATGGCGCTCGACCTGCCCCGGGACGCCGAGGTCAACGACCTCACCGTCCGCCCCGGCCGCTGAGTGCCCCCGCGCGCCCGTAGGCTTCCCGCGTGAGCGAGATCAACGAGTTCAGGCACTGCCCGGCCACCGGGATCGGATCGATGCCCGGGGGAGACGCCCGGGAGGCGGCGAAGACCGTCACCGGCTCCTTCGGCGACGGCGAGGGCATGCCGTATCTGGCGGAACTCCCGGCGCGCGGGCCCGGCGCCGACATGACCGGCCGCACCGTCGGACTGCTCTCCGAGCTGTACGGGCACGTCGAGCCGAGCGGCTGGCGGATCAGCGACCGGCCCGGCCGCGACACCCGCCGGGCCCGGTCCTGGCTCGGCGAGGACCTGGACGCCCTGGAGGAGTTCACCCAGGGCTACCAGGGCCCGCTCAAGGTCCAGGCCGTCGGGCCCTGGACGCTGGCCGCCGCCCTGGAACGCCGGGGCGGCGAGGCGTTCCTCGGTGACCCGGGCGCCTGCCGCGACCTCGCGGAATCGCTCGCCGAGGGGCTGCGCGGCCACCTCGCCGAGGTGCGCCGCCGGGTGCCCGGCGCGCGGCTCGCCCTCCAGCTCGACGAGCCCTCCCTCACCGCCGTACTGCGCGGCCGGGTCAGGACCGCCAGCGGCTACCGCACCCATCGCGCGGTGGACCGCCAGATCGTGGAGGCCACCCTGCGCGAGGTGCTCGCGGCGGCCGGGGAGGCCGCCACTCTCGTGCACACCTGCGCCCCCGAGGTGCCGTTCGCGCTGCTGCGCCGGGCCGGGGCGGACGGCATCTCCTTCGACCTCTCCCTGCTCACCGAGCGTGAGGAGGAGGCCGTCGGGGAAGCCGTCGAAGGCGGCACCCGGATGTTCTTCGGAGTCGTACCGGGCACCGACCCGGCCTCGGGCCGATTGTCCGACCCGGGCGGTAGCGTCATGGGTGTCAGGACGCTGTGGCGCAGGCTGGGGCTGAATCCGGGGACTCTGACCGAGTCCGTGACGGTCACCCCCTCGTGCGGACTCGCGGGTGCGTCGCCCGCGTACGCACGGGCCGCGCTCGCCCACTGCGCCCGGGCCGCGAGATCGCTCGCGGACAACCCTGAGTAGCGGGACGCTGGGTAACGGGAGGACGGGACGATGGCCGGCGAAGAGCAGACGGCGGTGCCAGCAGAGGCGCAGGAGAGGCACAAGCTCCTCGCGGAGCAGATCGAGGAGCACCGCTTCCGGTATTACGTGAACGACCAGCCGGTCGTCAGCGACGCCGAGTTCGACCGGCTGATGCGCGAGCTGGAGGCCCTGGAGGACGCCCACCCCCCGCTGCGCACCCCGGACTCGCCGACCCAGAAGGTCGCCGGTCCCTACCGCACGGAATTCACCTCGGTCGAGCACCGCGAGCCCATGCTGTCCCTGGACAACGCCTTCGACGACGAGGAACTGGCCGCCTGGGGCGAGCGCGTCGCCCGGGACGTCGGTGCGCCCGGCTACCACTTCCTGTGCGAGCTGAAGATCGACGGCCTCGCCGTCAACCTCACGTACGAGCACGGCGTGCTGACCCGCGCCGCCACCCGGGGCGACGGCCGCACCGGCGAGGACATCACGCCCAACGTCCGCACCATCGCGGACATCCCGCACCGGCTCAAGGGCGACCGCGTCCCGCCGCTGGTCGAGGTCCGTGGCGAGGTCTTCTTCCCGATGGAGGGGTTCGAGGAGCTGAACGCCCGGCTGGTGGAGGCCGACGACAAGCCCTTCGCCAACCCCCGCAACGCGGCGGCCGGTTCGCTGCGCCAGAAGGACCCGAAGGTCACGGCGACGCGCCCGCTGCACATGGTGGTCCACGGCATCGGCGCCCGCGAGGGCTTCGACATCGACTGCCTCTCGCACGCCTACGACCTGCTGCGCGAGTGGGGCCTGCCCACCGCCAAGTACAACAAGGTGGTCGACTCCCTCGAAGACGTACGGGAGTTCATCGCGTACTTCGGCGAGCACCGGCACTCCGTGGAGCACGAGATCGACGGCGTCGTCGTCAAGCTGGACGAGATCCCGCTCCAGGGGCGGCTCGGCTCCACCTCCCGCGCCCCGCGCTGGGCCATCGCCTGGAAGTACGCGCCGGAGGAGGTCAACACCAAGCTGGTCAACATCCGCGTCGGCGTCGGCCGCACCGGCCGCGTCACCCCGTACGCCCAGGTCGAGCCGGTCGTGGTGGCTGGCTCCGAGGTCGAGTTCGCCACCCTGCACAACCAGAACGTGGTCAAGGCGAAGGGCGTCCTGATCGGCGACACGGTGGTGCTCCGCAAGGCCGGGGACGTGATCCCGGAGATCCTCGGCCCCGTCGTGGACCTCCGCGACGGCACCGAGCGGGCGTTCGTCATGCCGGACCACTGCCCCGAGTGCGGCACGGAGCTGAAGCCCATGAAGGAGGCGGACGTCGACGTCCGCTGCCCCAACGCCCGCTCCTGCCCCGCCCAGCTGCGCGAGCGCGTCTCCTATCTCGCCGGCCGCAAGTGCCTCGACATCGACCACTTCGGTTACGTGGTCGCCGCCGCGCTGACCGCGCCGCTGGAGCCCGCCGAACCGCCGCTGCGCGACGAGGGCGACCTCTTCGGGCTCACCGTGGACCAGCTGCTGCCGATCCGGGCCTACGTCCTCGACCCGGACAGCGGGCTGCCCAAGCGCGACCCGAAGACCGGCGAGGAGAAGATCGCCCGGGTCTTCGCCAACCAGCAGGGCGAGCCCAAGAAGAACGCCCTCGCGATGCTCGACGCCATCGCGGCGGCCAAGGAGGCCCCGCTGGCCCGGATCCTCACCGGGCTCTCCATCCGCCATGTCGGCCCGGTCGCGGCGCGGGAGCTGGCCCGCCAGTTCCGGTCCATCGACCGCATCGAGGAGGCCACCGAACAGGAGCTGGCCGACGCCGACGGGGTCGGGCCCATCATCGCCGCCTCGGTCAAGCAGTGGTTCGCCGAGGACTGGCACCGCGAGATCCTGCGCAAGTGGCGCGAGGCCGGCGTCCGGATGGAGGACGAGGGCGCCGGCGAGGACGAGGGCCCCCGCCCCCTCGAAGGGCTGACCGTCGTGGTCACGGGCACCCTGACCGGGCACACCAGGGATGGCGCGAAAGAAGCCCTGCAGAGCCGGGGAGCGAAGGTCACCGGTTCCGTTTCCAAGAAGACCGCCTTCGTCGTCGTCGGTGACAACCCCGGCTCCAAGTACGACAAAGCGGTCCAGCTGAAGGTCCCCGTGCTGGACGAGACCGGCTTCGCCGTCCTCCTCGACGAGGGTCCGGACGCGGCCCGCGAGGCGGCGGTTCCGGCGGAGGGCGGGGGAGGGGCGCCCGGAGAGTGAGCGTCCCGCCGACGCACCGTCGGCGTCACCCGATCGGCGGGGCACCCCCTATCAGATGCTGACGGACAGTCGGTTCGCATTCGGGCAAGAGCGGTAGACCGCTGCCCGTAGCAGCCCTCCGCGGCCTACTGTGGTCGGACACGCCCTCGAACCTGGCCACCGGGCGGGGCCGGGGTGCGTCGTGGCACGGCACGCATTCATCGGGTGACATCGGCATCGCCGGCTGTGAGAGGGACGGAATGAAACCGACCGAGAGCGCCGCACCGGTGGCGCGGCTGCAAGGTTTCTTGGGACCCGCGCCCAAAGTGGGCGCCGTCGTGGTGGGCCTTGCCACGGTCCAGCTCGCGACGGGATTCTCCCGGGCCCTCAGCGAAGGGCGCGCCCTCTTCCCGGACGGCCGGGCCGGCTGGTCGCTGGCCGTCCTCACCGGCATCGTCGTCGGCCACCTCGTCGCACTCGGCCGGGACCGCTGGTGGGGCGGCACCGGCTCCGGCGCCGCCCTCACCCTGGCCGTCCTGCTGCTGTACGGCTGGGTGCCCGCCGGACTGGTCAGCCTCGTCGTGGTCGTCCTCGTCGGCGTCGCCCGCAGACACCGCTGGTGGCAGGGGCTGCTGCACGGCGCCGTGGACATCCTCGGGGTCGGGGCGGCGGCCCTGGTGCTCGCCGCGTTCGGCGAGGTGCAGTCCGTCGAGACGCCGTGGCGGCCACTCGACTGGGGGATCGGCGCCGTTCCGGAGGTCCTGCTCGCCGCCTCCACCTATCTGCTCGTCACCCGGGTCCTGCTGTGGTGTTCGCGGGCCCAGCCGGGTGGCGGCCTGCCCACCGTCGCCCGCACCGCGCTGCTCCGCCAGGGCCTCGTCGCGGTCGCCCTGCTCGGCATCGCCCCGCTGATCTGCGTCGTCGCGATGGCCCGGCCGGTCCTGCTGCCGCTCTTCGCGGTGCCGCTGATCGCGCTCGACTCCACGCTGTGGATCGCCCGCGCCCGGGCCGAGGAGCAGCTGAAGGACCCGCTGACCGGGCTGCCCAACCGCCAGTGGCTGCTGGAGCGGACCTGGTCCGCCCTGGAGGAGGCGGAGAGCGTCGGCAGCCGGGCCGCCCTGGTCCTCATCGACCTCGACCGCTTCCGGGCCGTGAACGACACCCTCGGCCACCTGGCCGGCGACCGGCTGCTGCTCCAGATCGCCGAACGGCTCCGGCTCGCCCTGCCGCGCGGCGCGGAGGCGGCCCGGCTGGGCGGCGACGAGTTCGCCGTCCTGCTGCCCACCGCCGACTCCACCACCAGCGCCCAGCGCGTCGCCCGCCACCTGGTCGCCGAGCTGTCGTCCCCGCTGGACCTGGACGGGCTGACCCTGGTCCTGGAGGCCAGCGCCGGTGTCGCCGTCTTCCCGGACCACGCGGTGGACGCGGAGGGGCTGCTGCGCCGCGCCGACGTGGCGATGTACCAGGCCAAGCGGGACCGCACCGGCGTGGAGGTGTACGAGTCCAAGCGCGACAGCAACACCCCGGACCGGCTCGGCCTCCTCGGCGACCTGCGCCGCGCGCTGGACGCGGGCGAGGTGGAGCTGCACTACCAGCCCAAGGTCCGCTTCGACGGCCAGGTCGCCGGGCTCGAGGCGCTGGTCCGCTGGGTGCACCCGGAGCGCGGACGCGTGCCCCCGGACGAGTTCATCGCCATCGCGGAGTCCTCCGGGCTGATGCCGCACCTCACCGAGTACGTCCTGGAGACCGCGCTCGCCCAGGTCGCCCGCTGGCGGGCCCAGGGCCTCTTCGTGCCCGTAGCCGTCAACGTGTCGCCGCGCGACGTGCACACTCCCGGGTTCGCCGGCGGCGTCGCGGCCCGGCTCGCCCGGCACGGCGTCCCGGCGGGGGCGCTCCAGCTGGAGATAACGGAGCACGTGCTGCTGGAGGACCCGCAGCGGGCGGCGGACACGCTCGCCGGGCTGACCGGGCACGGCGTGAAGATGTCCCTGGACGACTTCGGCACCGGGTATTCCTCGCTGGTCCACCTGCGCCGGCTGCCGGTCAGCGAGCTGAAGATCGACCGCTCCTTCGTGGCCCGGCTCGCCATCGACCACGAGGACGCCGAGATCGTCCGCTGCACCATCGACCTGGCCCACTCGCTGGGCCTGCTGGTCGTGGCCGAGGGCGTCGAGGACGACGAGACCTGGGAGCGGCTGCGCGACCTGCGGTGCGACGCGGTGCAGGGCTGGCTGGTGGCCGCCGCGATGCCGCCCCAGGAGACCACCGCCTGGCTGCGGGCCCGGGGCGAGCACGGCTGGCGCCGCCCGGCGGAGCCGGCGGCGGGGGCGTCGGCCCCGGCCGCCGCCGCGACGCCCGCGACCCCGGCGCCCGAGCTGGAACAGCGCCCCTCGGGCCGCACGACGGGCCCGCGCCCGGCGACGACGTAGAAACCCTGTCCTCGGCCGTGTGGCCGACCCCATAGGATTGGGGCCCGGCGGCACGTTTCCACCTGCCCCCGGCAAACCACACACCAACCCCTGAGGATCGCTGCATGCCTGGCATCACGCGCGAGGAGGTCGCCCACCTCGCCCGGCTGGCGCGTCTGGAGCTGAAGGGCGAAGAGCTCGATCACTTCGCCGGACAGCTGGACGACATCATCGGCGCGGTCGCCCGCGTCTCCGAGGTCGCCGACCAAGACGTACCGCCGACCTCCCACCCGCTGCCGCTGACGAACGTCATGCGGGCGGACGTCGTCCGTCCGTCTCTCACCCCCGAGCAGGCGCTCTCCGGCGCCCCGGCCCAGGAGCAGCAGCGTTTCAAGGTGCCGCAGATCCTGGGGGAGGACTGACTGCCATGACCGACATCAGCAGCATCATCAAGCTCACCGCGGCCGAGATCGCCGCGAAGATCGCCTCCGGCGAGCTCACCGCCGTCCAGGTCACCGAGGCCCACCTCGCGCGGATCGACGCCGTGGACGAGAAGGTGCACGCCTTCCTGCACGTGGACCGCGAGGGCGCGCTCGCCCAGGCCCGTGCCGTGGACGCCAAGAAGGCGGCCGGCGAGAAGCTGGGCCCGCTGGCCGGCGTCCCGCTCGCGCTCAAGGACATCTTCACCACGAAGGACATGCCGACCACGGTCGGCTCGAAGATCCTCGAGGGCTGGGTCCCGCCGTACGACGCGACCCTCACGCAGAAGCTGAAGGCCGCCGACGTCGTCATCCTCGGCAAGACCAACATGGACGAGTTCGCCATGGGGTCCTCCACCGAGAACAGCGCCTACGGCCCGACCGGCAACCCCTGGGACCTCACCCGCATCCCGGGCGGCTCCGGCGGCGGCTCCTCGGCCGCCCTCGCCTCCTTCGAGGCGCCGCTCGCCATCGGCACGGACACCGGCGGCTCCATCCGCCAGCCCGCCGCCGTCACCGGCACGGTCGGCGTCAAGCCCACCTACGGCGGGGTGTCCCGCTACGGCATGGTCGCCTTCTCGTCCTCCCTCGACCAGGGCGGCCCCTGCGCCCGTACGGTCCTGGACGCGGCCCTGCTGCACGAGGCGATCGCCGGGCACGACCCGATGGACTCGACGTCGATCGACGCGCCGGTGCCGCCGGTCGTGGAGGCCGCGCGCAACGGTTCGGTGCAGGGCATGCGCGTCGGCGTCGTCAAGCAGTTCTCCGGCGAGGGCTACCAGGCCGGCGTCGTCCAGCGCTTCAACGAGTCGGTCGAGCTGCTGAAGTCGCTCGGCGCCACGGTCGTGGAGCTGGACTGCCCGACGTTCGACCTGGCCCTGTCGGCGTACTACCTGATCGCGCCGTCCGAGTGCTCCTCGAACCTCGCCCGGTTCGACGCCATGCGCTACGGCCTGCGCGTCGGGGACGACGGCACGAAGTCCGCCGAGGACGTCACCGCGCTCACCCGCGAGGCCGGTTTCGGCGACGAGGTCAAGCGCCGCATCATCCTCGGTACGTACGCGCTCAGCTCCGGCTACTACGACGCGTACTACGGCTCCGCGCAGAAGGTCCGTACGCTGATCACGCGCGAGTTCGAGCAGGCGTTCGAGCAGGTCGACGTGATCGTCTCGCCGACCACGCCGACCACCGCCTTCCCGATCGGCGAGCGCGCCGACGACCCGATGGCGATGTACCTGGCCGACCTGTGCACCATCCCGACCAACCTCGCCGGCAACGCCGCCATGTCGCTGCCCTGCGGCCTGGCCCCCGAGGACGGCCTGCCCGTCGGGCTCCAGATCATCGCCCCCGCGATGAAGGACGACAGGCTCTACAAGGTCGGAGCCGCCGTCGAGGCCGCTTTCGTGGAAAAGTGGGGACACCCGCTGCTCGAGGAGGCTCCGTCGCTATGAGCGCCATGACCAAGAAGGCCAAGAACTTCAAGAAGTCGAAGACCGGGCTGTACGTGTCCATGGGCACCACCGCCTTCGGTGCGCTGAGCGTCGCCAAGCAGGCGAAGCTGGCCCGCTCGGACAACGACACGCTGCGCCTCATCGACGCCGCCGTGTCCGCCGCGGCGATCGTGACCGGCCTCGCGATCCTCTATCGCGAACTGAAGCGTCTCGGCGACGACGACGTACTGCTGGGCTGAGAGGGAAAGTTTTCCGTGACTGTCATCGACCTGGAGTCGTACGAGGACGCCCTCGCGACGTACGACCCCGTCATGGGCCTTGAGGTCCATGTGGAGCTCGGCACCAAGACGAAGATGTTCTGCGGCTGCTCCACCGAGCTGGGGCAGGACGCCAACACGCAGACCTGCCCGGTCTGCCTCGGGCTGCCCGGCGCGCTGCCGGTCGTCAACGAGATCGGCGTGGAGTCCGCGATCAAGATCGGCCTCGCGCTGAACTGCGAGATCGCCGAGTGGTGCCGCTTCGCCCGGAAGAACTACTTCTATCCGGACATGCCGAAGAACTTCCAGACCTCCCAGTACGACGAGCCGATCGCCTTCAACGGCTATCTGGACGTCCAGCTGGAGGACGGCGAGGTCTTCCGGGTGCAGATCGAACGCGCCCACATGGAGGAGGACACCGGCAAGTCGACGCACGTCGGCGGCGCCACCGGCCGTATCCACGGCGCGTCCCACTCCCTGCTCGACTACAACCGCGCGGGCATCCCGCTCATCGAGATCGTCACCAAGCCGATCGAGGGAGCGGGCGCACGGGCCCCCGAGGTCGCCCGGGCGTACGTCGCCGAGCTGCGCGAGCTCATCAAGGCGCTCGGCGTCTCCGAGGCCCGCATGGAGATGGGCCAGATGCGCTGCGACGTCAACCTGTCGCTGCGCCCGAACGGCACCGAGACCTTCGGTACGCGCTCCGAGACGAAGAACGTGAACTCGCTGCGTTCCGTCGAGCGCGCCGCCCGATTCGAGATCCAGCGCCACGCCGCGGTGCTGAACTCCGGCGGCACGGTCGTGCAGGAGACCCGGCACTTCCACGAGGAGGACGGCTCCACCACGGCCGGCCGCATCAAGGACAACGCCGAGGACTACCGCTACTTCCCCGAGCCCGACCTCGTGCCGGTGGCCCCGGCCCGCGAGTGGGTCGAGGAGCTGCGCAAGGGCCTCCCCGAGCTGCCGCGCGTCCGCCGTGCCCGGCTCAAGGAGGAGTGGGGCGTCTCCGAGCACGACATGCAGTCCATCCTCAACGCGGGCGCGGTCGACCTGATCGTCGCCACGATCGAGGCGGGCGCCCCCGCGGACCAGGCCCGGAAGTGGTGGATGGGCGAGCTGGCCCGCAACGCCAACGAGACCGGCCGCGGCCTGGACGAGCTCCCCGTCACCCCGGCGCAGGTCGCCCGGGTCGCCGAGCTCGTCGCCGCGGGCGACCTCAACGACAAGCTCGCCCGCCAGGTCCTGGAGGGCGTGCTCGCCGGCGAGGGCGACCCGGACACCGTGGTCGAGAAGCGCGGCCTGAAGGTCGTCTCCGACGAGGGTGCGCTGTCCACCGCCGTGGACGAGGCCATCGCGGGCAACGCCGCCATCGCGGACAAGATCCGCGGCGGCAAGGTCGCGGCGGCCGGCGCCCTGGTCGGCGCGGTCATGAAGGCGACCCGGGGCCAGGCGGACGCGGCCCGCGTCCGCGAGCTGATCCTGGAGAAGCTGGGCGTCGAGGGCTGAGCCCTCCCGTGCGCCCCGAAGGGGTGGTGGGGGGGGGGGGGGGGGCGGGGCCCCCCCCCCCCCGCCGGGGGGGGGGGGGGGGGGGGGGCGCGGGGGGGGGTTACACCCGGGCGCGCCCCCGGCGGCCCCCCCCCC